>JABLTI010000026.1 GCA_013166835.1 Promethearchaeati archaeon
GATCATTGAATTGCTTCCAAAAGGTGAAGATTTTTGTATGATTTCAGCAGCGAGATCACTATCAACAACTCGGAGATTTTCACCTTCAATAATATTGTTAAAAGGTAATTTCTCATCTGGGAATTCAAGAATTGAATCGAAATACTTTGCTTGATCATATCCTCTCCAAATTACACTACTTAAACCAAAGTATATTGGCCCGATAAGTATGAGTGCTCCAATTGCTAATGCAGCAATTTTTTCTGGGGAACGCCCTAATCGACCAAAACTTCTGGAGAATAATCGAAGCAAAGCAATAATACCTACACCAGCGATAAGCAGACCAATAAGAACAATTGATCCCCATGTTGGCATAATATACCAAAATTGCAACAGAGAGACAAGAAAACCAGCAAGAAATGCTCCCCCGCCAACAATGCCTGTTCCAAGATTGAATTCACCTTTAGCTAACCAAACAACTACTGTTGCTAAAACACCAAAAATTGCTCCCATTACAAGTGCGGCTACAAAGATAAGCATTTTTTATCATTCATCCAAATTTAACATATATTTCTAAATATAATTGTTTTAGTTACACCAAATTCATATACTTTTTTGAATAACAATTAAAGACTTGGCTAGTAGACACTTACTTTTTTCTCTTCTTTCAATAAAGTCCTGCCAATCCTATTCATTAAAACAAATTCCAACATGTTTGAACCTGTTCTATCAAGTTTTATAGCTGGTTTGAATTTTAGATGTTCATTTGGTGAAATTTTCACTCCTTGAATTGAGAGCAGCTTATTTATCCCATCTTCAATTCTTCTGATTTCAAAGCAACCATTATAAATAGATTTCGAATTATTGCTTATTGTAATTACTTGATTCTTCATCGTTCCAGCCTTCATTACATCTGGGACGGATAAATCAAAAGATAATTGTTTTCTAGTCTTGTTCTTATTAGTTAAATCGATCCTTGTTTTCTTTATTGGAATTGTTTTTGCTGGTATTTTTACAATGTCTGATCCCATAATCTCGATTGGTTTTTTATGAGTTGTATCTGAGAGAATTTTAACCTTAGTGGAATCCAGCATTTGAGGTTCAAGTATCTTAATAGTTTTAGTGCTAGTTGCATCAAATGGTTCTTTTTTCTTAAATGTTAATCCATGTTCAAAGATGATTTTCCAATCAATATTTACATCAAGCTTCTGTGTTTGCTCCATAATTTGATATCTGTAAGAAACTTCTTTGGCTATTGTGTCTCCCATCCAGTTTCCACGAGTAACGATAATGGTATTTGGTAAAGAGCCAAGAAAAATATCATTTCCATTTTGACCGGTCACGTCTATTGGAATCCATCTTCCCGCAACAAGAAATTCTGCAGTTGCATGTCTTTCCCAATTCTGAGCTAAGGCAAATCCTGCATTTGTTCTTGCAGGGATTCCTGCAGCTCTACAAAGAGCTACGAACAAAGCAGCATATTCTGTGCAATCACCTTCTCCTTTCTCGATCGCATAAGCAGCCCCGTATTCGTCCGGTTGAATTTTGTATTTTATTTTTCGATTAACAACTTTAGCAGCTTTTTTTGCAAATGATATTGGGTCCTTATTACTTATTTTTGAAGCAAGTTCTACTATTTTCGAATGATTACTCTCAATGTGCGGTTCTGGACTTAGATACTTTTTCAGAAATTGTTTTTTATAAGGATTTATCTTATAGTTTTCAGGAATAGATTTTGAAATGATCAGAGGTTGACAATCTGCAAGTGCTGAGAAACTCATAATATGTTCTGCTTGTGGGTCAATTCTTGGTAATTCATAATGAATCCAGTGGTTTCCTTCGACATCAGTAGAATCCTTGAGGTTATTTGGGAACGTTTTCAAGTCCTTTATGATTTGTTGTGGGAGAATTGTTATAGGAAGCGCTACAAAGGCAGAAAAATTTCCAATGGTTTTAGTTGTAGGATTCTTAACTTTGATTTGATAATGAATACGCCATTTTGGAGAAATTGTCTTTGCTGTAAGATAGGTTTGTAATTTATTTACAGCTGTAACGTTGAAATAGTTCGTACAAACAATCTTATTTCGTGTATCTAGCACATTTGCTTGATAAGAACCGCAAATCCAATTTTCAGGAATGATAACATCAAAGTAAACTAACTTAGAAGGATCAATTTCGTGCAAATCTCCTGATACTACTCTTTTTTCCAATGGACTAAGAATTTCAATTATACCAGCTTTTACTTTTTGAGCATCGGTTTCGTCTGGATTAATAACTAATCGTAGTTTTTCACCATTTTTTATTGAGTTATGAGATTTTAATGGAATGTCTCCTACTTCTGTACTTTGAAAAGAATTAATCAGCACGTTAATGTCCTCGGTTTCTTCACTTCTTTTCTTTCGTTTGTTTCTTACTGTCAAGTATTTTAATCCCTTTCTTAGGGAGGATCTTTACTGTTGGTTTCTCATCTTCTTTTACTATGTTTTGAGCTGTTGTTTGTACTGGTTTTGGTGGGAGAATTTTGATGAATTTCAATTCATGTTCTTTCACACCTAATAGTCTTGCAGCAGGACATAAGTCATAATCTTTTACAGCTTGTTTGCAATCAGGACAGAAATATGCTTGACATTCAGAACAGATGAATAATTCTTTGTAACTACGTGTTCCTGTTGCCAGTTGCTTATTGCAGAGAATGCAAGGTATTTTTTCCGTTCTGAGATTTACCACTACGACTACAACCATTCACTCATCTTTTCTTCGTAAAATATAGTTTTAATTACTGTTAATAATCTTGGTAATATTTAGTTGTTTTTTCACTAATATTAAGTTACCAAATAAAAGGAGATATTGGGGGAGGTCCCCAAAAATATTCTTTACTTCTTTATTCGTTTGACTAATATACTAACGATTTTCTTAAGAGGAACGACTTCCTGATCTCCGGTAATAATGTTTCTTAGTGTTACTGCATCATTTGCTAAATCCTTGTTTCCAACAATTATCATCCATTCGACATTGCGTTTCTCTGCATTTTCGAAATGTCTTCTTAGTTTCCAATCAAATGGATTGAATATTGTTTTCAGTCCTTTAGCTCGTAGTTGATCTGATAGTTTTGTGATTATTGATAAGTTTTCAAGTTTTATCGGAGCAATATAGACATCACAGATTTCTTGCTGGGGATATTTTACCTTGAATTCATCCATTAATTCCATGAGAACCGTTTCACCGAAACCAAAACCTGTTCCTGTTAATGGTTGACCACCAAGCATAGCTACTAAATCTGCATATCGTCCTCCACCTGCTATGGCTCGTGGAAGAACTCCTTCTCTGCTCCATGCTTCAAAAACAATACCGGTATAATAATCCAAACCGCGTGCAAGACTACCATCATAGAGGACGTAATCAGTTATTCCAAAATTATCCAATAACTTTGCGAGTTCTTCGAGATTCTTAAGTAAGTCATTTATATTTTCTAGTTTTGCTAGTTCCTTTACTTTCTTCAAGAATTTCTTTGGAGTATCCTTAATTTCTGATAGACTAAATAGAATATCAATTTGATCTTTATCCATCGTTAGTTCTTTCAATGCATCTTTAAATGAACTCTCAATAAAGAAAGAAATGTTGTCTATTATTTCTTCAATTACTTTTGTTTGTGGTATTAATTTGTAGATAGTATTCAACGAGGTTATATTTTGTCTAATCTTTAATGCTATATCGCTTGCTTGTTCCTCTGGAAACTTGCTTTTTATTTTCTTGAAGATGGATTCTTGTAACAACTTACCTTTTCTATCGAAAACTCGAAATACTGAAAGATAATCTGTTACTCCTATTGATTCCATGAATTGTTGCATGAAACTTCTATCATTAATTAATACAACAAATTGTTTCTTGGATAATCCACATTCAGCAATTATTTTCGCAAGAATTGTAATTATTTCTGCATCTGCATAAATTTCATCCATTCCGAGTATATCGATATTATACTGCCAGAATTCTTTGACTCTTCCTCTTTGAAGCGTTTCATCTCTGTAGCACCGAGGTATACAGAACCATCTGATGGGTTTCGTATAGTACTGTTGTCGTTCTGCAAGCATTCTTGTAAGAGTTGGTGTTAATTCAGGAATCAATACCAACTTCTGCCCACTTCTACTTGTAATTTTGAAAGTTTCTCCAACGAGCTCATCGCCTGATTTTAGTTCATATAATTTTCGCAGTTCTACTGCTGGAGTCTGATATTCCACATAACCAAATTCACGTGAAATGCGTCTCATTGTGCCTAGTACAAAGTCAACTTTTGCATATTCTTCTGGAAAGAAATCTCTGAAACCAGAGGGTTTTCCTATCTTTACTTTTTTTGTTTCTTCTTCAGTCATTTGAGACACCTCAAAATTACTTGCATTATTCTATTCTTTTTCCTTTGAGATTCAAAAAATTTCCTCAAAAGAAATGGCTTAGAAGTGGGATTTAACCTATTATAAAATAGACTTATTGCATATTTTCTTTTAGTGAACATTATCCCACATTATGAGTTACACCTAGAAAGAAAGCAAAGACAACAATATTTAATGTTTTCTATGAAAAGTCATTCAACTAAGAATCTAGTGGATTATAATCCCATAACGTTATGTTTTATTAGGAGATGATTTCTTATTTACATATTATGAGTAAACGAACTACAAGTTCTAGATTTTTCATTATTGCGGCTTTCATAGTGTTATTGTTTTTTGGTGGGTTTTCATTATTTGGTTATTTTGCGGGAAGTATGTTTATGTTTTACTTCATACTTGGATTCGCAGTTCTATCTTTTGTTATGATAATGTTATTTGCATTAATTATGAGAAAGAAGGGTATACAAGATTGGGATAAAGACAAAGATGAAATTCACTCAAAATTAGCTACTTATACTCCAGAAAAAACAAGCGATGAATACAAAGAGTTTGTACAACCACGAGTCCAATCCTCATCTGGCAGATACCGTATTGATGCATATGTGATCACAAATCCACCATCCAACGAATTGTGCAGAATATCAAAACTACCACTTAGAACTGATCAGGATGTTTTGCAGTGTCCCTCTTGTGAATCATATTTCATTAAGAATTATTTGGAAGATTGGCTTCGAGAAAATGATGTTTGCCCCGTTTGTAAATTCAAACTCAAAATCATTGTTTAATTTAATTAAAAAAACAGAAAAAGAATGGGAGATTCCCATTCAATAAGCTTAATTTAAGCTGCCAACTTCTTTTTCGACTTCTTCAAGGATCTCGCAAGATTTAACAAGTGCTTTCATTGTGTTATGATCATCGAATAAAGGTCGGTCTTCATCAAGGAATTCAACATGTCTTCGAATAACTTCTTTTGCTTTAGTAACTCCATCACCGAACTTGAATTCTCTGAAATCTAGAGCTTGAGCAGCAGCCATAAATTCGATGCCTAAAACACCATAGGCATTATCCATGATTTGATTATTCTTCAATGCAGTGTTCATACCCATTGAGACAAAATCCTCTTGATCAGCAGCAGCTGGAATAGACATAATGCTTGCAGGCATGGATAAGATTCGCATTTCTACGATTTGCATGTCAGCAGCATATTGACTTAACATAAGACCTGACATTAAACCTGCACCCTTTGTTAGGAAAGGTGGTAAGCCAATACTTAGAGCTGGATGATTTAATCTGTTCATACGTCTTTCAGACATGACACAAACCATAGTAATAGCAGCACCAGCCATATCCATTGGTAAACAAACTGGAGTTCCTTGGAAATTAGCACCAGTTAACTGTAACTTTTCTTTGGTGAAGAAGACAGGATTATCACCTACACCATTAAGCTCAATTTCTACTTGTGATCGAGCCCAAGCAAGTGCATCATGAGCAGCACCAATAACTTGAGGAGCAGAACGCATTGAGTAAGCATCTTGAACTTTTACTTTCAATTTGCCTTCAAACAAGTCTCCACCTTTGAAAAGCTTAGAAAGTGCTGTTGAGCTTCTAATTGCTCCAGCGAAACCTCTAATCTTGTGCAGTTTAGGAGTATAAGGTTTCATGTTGCCCATTAAAGCTTCAATCGACATTGCGCAAGCAATTTCAGCTTGCTTCAGGAAATTTAAAGCATCATAAAGCCAAAGAGCACTCATACCTGTAAGGAAATTGGAACCATTAATTGCTGCTAAACCATCCCTAGGTTGCAAGCCAGGAATTTTAATGCCTGCTTTATCCATGGCTTCTTTACCAGGTATTAATTTACCTTTATAATAGGCTCGTCCTTCACCCAAAAGTAGTAAAGCAATTTGTGACATAGAGCACAAGTCTCCAGAAGCACCAACAGAACCTTTTTCCATTACTTCCGGAGTAACTCCTTTATTTAGCATCTCAACTAATGTTTCAGCAATAATCACTCTATTACCAGAATAACCTTGTGTAAGAACATTAAGGCGACCTAACATAGCAGCACGAACATGTTCAATAGGGGCTGCATCGCCAATGCCTGCAGCATGATTGTAAATTAAGTATTTCTGGAATAGCAAGGTTTCCTCTTCATTGAAGAATGTTTCCGAGAATTCTCCAATCCCTGTAGTTATTCCATACATTACCTCTCTTGCTTTTATTTTCTCTTCAAGCATATCTCTGCATGCTTGCATCTTTTTTATTGCATCTGGATGCAATTCCACTTTCTCGTTATGACGTGCGACTTTAACAACATCTTCGATTGTTAGTCCTTCACCAGTAATCACATATGTCATATTTCTGCCTCTTAAATGAATAACTAGCTTCAATAATATATCAGTTTAAAATTTTTGTCTAATATTACGATAAATGAAGTAGTTTGCAGTAAGTAAATAGTACTTCTTGTTGGTATTATTTTAATTAAATTAGACTAGGAAATATACTTAATAGTCAATTTTAGAAAACTCGATTATGAATAAAAAAAGTGCTTATTTATTCCTCTATGATCAGTTTGCAGATTTTGAAGTTATTCAAGCATTATTGCTCCTAAGAGATAATTATAATCTTACAACAGTTGGTTTTCAGAAAGGACTAGTTGACTCATTTTCCAATTTGAGAGTAGAAGCTTCAATGACTATTGAAGATATCGATGCTGCTAATGTGGATGTTTTCATTATTCCTGGTGGAGAGCCAAAAGATTTCATTAGAAATGATAAATATTCCAAGAAAATCCAGAGTCTTAATGACAAGCTTATTGCCTTAGCTAAATCAGGAAAAATTATTGCTGCAATTTGTGGAGGTCCTACTTTTCTAGCAAATGCAGGAATTCTAGATGGAAATAATTGTACGGCTTCTATTGATAACGAAGGAGAGGAAAAATTCTACGAAAAAAGTACTTTCAAAGATTCTGATTATGTTCTCGATAAGAATATTCTAACTGCAAAAGGCCATGCATTTACTGATTTTGCTGTTCAATTAGCTAAATTATGTGGTGTCCTGAAAACAGATGAGGAAGTAGAGCAAACAAGAAATTGGTTGCGAAATGTTGAATAGAAAAAGAAAAGTAGGAGCGTAGGTGCTCTCTGAAGGAATAATAGTCTCACTTACTATTCAATCGTTTTAAATAAGAATCCCAAAAGAGCACATTCCGAAGGATTTTATTTCCATGCTCCAAGGTATGTTGAATGGATTTTGTTATAATGAATTCTATAGTAACATTACCCCAATTAGTGTTTGATCGTTTCTCTGTCCATTGAGCTTCAGTGATTTTATTTAGTATGTCAATCTGTTTCTTACGAACTAGATGAAATCTATCGAGTAGAGTTTGAAGGGAAAGTTCATTCATCAATGCATCTTGATATGCTGCTTTCTCTCCACCACATCTACGTTTCATTTGTTCCGATTCTTCTAACCACAAAGTCAAATTTGGCAAAGCTGCAGACTCCTCATAATGTAATAAATGAAATAAAATATGATAGGCAGACCAAGAACCGAAATATCTTTTCACATCTTCCGATGCGTTTGGATGAGTGCTATGGGGTGGTTCCTCTAATAGTCGTTCATCAGGTACTGATTTCATTGCCCATTCAATAATCTTAGCAGTTTCTCCTAATTGTCTTGCTAAAAGATCCTTAGAATTTTCTTTAGATATTTTTGTTGGACACGGATTTTTAGTTTTCTCTACTTGAGTCATAATTAAAACCTATAGTATATGAAAAAAAATTCATATAAAAGAATATTCACATATCTATAATTATTCAGATGTATTTAAGACAAAAAAAAATGAATAAAGAAAATGGTGCCAGGAGAGAGAATTGAACTCTCGGCTAAGCATCCACAGTGCCTAATGTTACCATTACACCATCCCGGCAATGCTATTAGTTGTTGCAAATCTTAACTGGTTAATAAAATTTATTGAAGATATTTATATTCAGTCTATGGACCTGTAGAGAGTAAAAAATAGCGATAGAATATATAGGGCTACTGTAATATTATAACTTAGAGCGAGACAAATGAAATTTTCAGAGTTAGAAAATAAACTAATTGTAGATATTAATAGTAAAAAATTAGGGACGATTATACGTGTAGATGTCCATTCTTCATTGGATAAAGAAGAAGCGATATTTCTAGCGATAATCAAAATTCATCATTTTTTCAGAAGAGATCATTACTTTCCGATGCCAGTTAATGCACCTATTCTAACACAAGTTGAACAGAATACCCTGCGTTTAGATATGACTAAGAAGGAATTTGCAATGATAGTTCAGCAATATGATACTGAGCGAAAGCTCAAAGTAAAAAAGGCAGATTTAGCAAAAGCTTCTGATCACGATAAAGCCATAGCCCTTTCTGCTTGGTCTAGGTTTTAATCCATTCAAGAATTTTCCTATTTTCTCCTATGATAGATTTTTGTTTTTTACCCAGACACTTATATTTTTAGATTGTAATTATCAAATAGCATACTGAGGTTGGCGTTCCTGAAGCAAACTAAAGCATTTTCATTTTTCATTATCTTTATGCTAGTTTCACTTTCATTACAAGTTGATTCATATTGGAAAAATCCAGAAAGTCAAAATGATGTTGTATATCCTAATACAGTCAAAAACTGGACTATGATGCTTTATTTTTGTGCTGATACACGATCTGATTATGTTACTTCTGATCTAAACAATTCTGGAAATGGTCTCTATATTGACATGCTTGGTACACTTAATTACCTTGATGATAATCTCCAAGCTGGATCTTCGGATTTCATCAATATAATCGCTTTATTTGATTATCCTTGGACAGACTTTCATCCTTACGGTTATGCTGAAATGTATGAGATAACTTCAACTGGCAAAAATCGTATAGCTGAACTTGATCGTACAAATATGGGTGATCCGCAAACACTAGAAGATTTCATTACTTTTTGTAAAACGAATTATCCTGCGAATTATTATTCACTATCACTTATTGACCATGGAAGAGGATACGCTGGATTTTGCTATGATTATCACGCTACTCATCCTTATTGGGCGTATGCTTTAGGGGATTGTTTAACTGTTCAAGAAATTGACACGGTTCTTGGTAATACGGGTGGTGTAGATATTTTATGTTTAGATACCTGCTCAGGCGGATCTTTTGAGGTTAGTTGGCAATTTATAGATGAGGTTGATTATCTTCTTGCAGGAGAATCCATGCAATGGAATAATGCGCTGGTTCATTCAGTTGAGATGGCATATAATTTGAGCTGTAATGTTGGTTATACTCCTTTTCAGTTTGCTCAAAGTGCTTTTGATTGTGCTAAAAAAATACAAGTTTATCCTTGGAATAATGGTGGTCGTTGGAAATCGAATTCCTGGTATGATCTAACTCAGTTTGACGTTCTCGGGGCATCTCAAAATGTGATGGAAATTTTTAGCGATTTATCTGATTTACTCTTGGACGAGTTGAATCACAATTACACCACAAACAGAGAGCTATTTATTGAAATTCGTAATATATCCACGCTAGATGAAAAGGCATTTAGTACGAAATCTATGATGGTGGATCTCTATGATTTTGTCAATAATTTATTGCCTTATTGTGATCAATTTTATTATGGAGGTCCCATTGCAACCCTAGGATCTGAACTTTTAACTAAAATAACACCAAACACTGCTGCTATTGTACGGGGCGAAGCTCACGATTCGAGATATGATGGATTATATGGTTTTAGTGTTTGTTTTCCAGATTCATATGATATGTATCAAGGATATCTTTATCCTAATTTCTATGAAGGATTAGATATTTCTCTAAACACTAAATGGGATGATTTCATATTACGACTATTTCCACAATTAAATTTTAATATCAATCAATTTGAATTTTGGGAATTTCAGTTGAATCTTATCGATCCTTCTGTTGGTTTACATGTCTTCTTAGAACATGAAACTCTCATAAATCCCATACACATAGGATTAAATGAATTTGCGGATTTTGGTATGGGTGTAGAACTTGGCTTAGATGGAGCTGAATTTTATGATGATCTTTTATTTGGTAATTCCATGATTCGCATTCCTTCTGAAAGCTTGAATTCTTTTCTCATGAAAGCTCCTAGCCCAACTGAAATTACTTTCAAAGTGGTAGTTAATGCCACTGCAGCAGCTAGTGCTAGCCAGATGGTTAATTTAACAGTCAAGCATGTAAATAATCAATCAGTGGTTTGGCAAGCAAATAAACTAAGCACCTTTGAAAGAGGGCAAACATTGATTTGTAAAGTTTCTACAAATGAAGAAATTACTGATTTCGAAATCATTGATTCCCCATTTGATACTCCTAGAACAATTTTAGGATTACCTCTTAAATGGTTCATAGTCACAGTAGTTGGTTGTGTGGTACTATTAGCAATTATATTCACAATTACCTTTTATTTAAAAAAGAAAAAATCAAGAGTCTAGATCTATTACAATACTACCTGCTCTTACTAATTCAACTATTTTGTTTATGTCTGGATAGATTATTCTATCATGAACTAATTTTGGAACGACTGATCTGATTGTTTTGTAGGCATTGTATGTTTGTTTTCCTAGTGCTTTTTCGTGAGGAATCTTTTGTATTTCGCACCTCAAATCTATTGCTTGCACTGCTAACATCATTTCGATGGCAAGAATGTATTGAAGGTTTTCAAGGATTTTCGCTGTTTTTCTTGCTGCAATTGGGCTCATACTTACATGATCTTCAGCTTCATCAGATGTTGGAATTGAATCTACAGATGCCGGGGCTGATAATACTTTGTTTTCTGATACTAACGCTGCTGCGGTGTATTGAGGCATCATAAAACCACTATTCAATCCTAATTCACTGCGTGGTATCAAAAAGAGACTTAATCCGTCGTTTCTTTTATCATCGATTAGTTTTGCGCATCGTCTCTCTGAAATATTGCCTACTTCAGCCATAGCGATTGATAAGTAATCCATAACCATAGCAATCGGTTCACCATGGAAATTACCACCAGAGTAAATATCAAATTCTAACGGATCTTTTTTGGTGATAAAAATTAATGGATTATCAGTCGCGGCATTAATTTCTCGAGAAATCGTATCACAGCAATGTGCCAATGTTTCTCTTACTGGGCCCAATACTTGTGGAGTGCACCTTATAGAGTAGTCATCTTGTATTTTTGGCCACTGCTTTTCAAAATCAGCCTTTGATCCACCACAATTTGGACAAATCCAATCATCTGGTAAATTGATAAATTCAGTATTAGGAGGTACATTTTGTGACGCATCACCCATTTTCCTATCATAGTAATACCCACAATTCTCTACTTCACATGTGAATAAACTTTCATGCTTTTTCACAAAGACGCTGCCTTTTGTATAGGACCGAAGGTTTTTAGCTACCTCTATTTGACCAGGGTGAAATCGTGCTTGATGGATTCTATCGTCAAATTGTTGACTAGCTGCTTTGAGAGCTTCTAATGATAAGGCTGCAGCAATTTCTGCATTCTTGATTAAATTACTTGCTTCGTGTAAAACTATACAGGCTATTCCTGCTGAATATTGAGCGCCATTATTTAGAGCTAAGCCTTCTTTGTATGATAATTTTGTAATTGGAATCCCGGCTTTTTGCATGCCTTCTTTAGCATTGTATATTTTTCCCTCAAATTTCAGATTGTTTTCTCCTTCACCAATCATCGCCAAAACCATATGTGATAGTTGTGCTAAATCTCCACTTGCTCCAACAGATCCTTTTATTGGAATTATTGGTAAGACATTTTTGTTTATCATTTGAACTAGATTTTCTAAAGTTTTTAATTGGCAGCCAGAATATCCTTGTGCAAGTGCAGTCACCCTTAGAACCATCATAGCTTTGACGAAATCATCTCGAGCAGGTTCCCCAACCCCGACACAGTGACTTCTTATCAAATTAGTTTGTAATTTAGTAGCATCTTTTTCAGGAATAACAATATCCCGCAATGCGCCAAAACCAGTAGTAATACCATAGATTTTTTCCCCTGATTCTACAGCTTTTTCAATAGCTTTTCGAGCTAAAATCACTTTTTCTTTCACATTTTCAGATAGCTTCAACTTGTAATCATTTTTCACAATGTGAACAACATCTTCCAATGAGAGTCCTTCATTATCAAGAATTACTGTTTCTGGCAAGAGCTTAATCCACTCCAAGGTTTTTTTTCCTTATTTGTATTGGTTTATTGCTATCATCATTTAAACATATTTTTTATTTGGAGTAAAATTACTGTTCTTGATTGCTATTAATGCAAAAAACAAAAAGAAATTGAGAGAAAAGAACAATTTACTCTTGCTAATAAATCAATTATTGTTTTTGTTTTAATCGTTTTCTTTTAATGAATTCCTTTCCTTTGAAATGTCGATAACATTTCAAATAGGGTGAAAAATTAGGAGGTATTACTTCTTTGATTTCCATGTCTTTTTCTGATATGATTTTTATTGTACTCGCTCTCTTATGTTTTTCTTCTATCTCCTCTTGATATACCTCTTCAGCAAAAATTTCCTCTATAGATTCTTCTTCACTTGTGGTTGAACTCACTTCGTATGCAAATTCCAAAGGTTCTTCAGTATCTTTGGTATCCGCTTTATTTTCACTTGTGGTCTCAACTTTCTTGTTTTTCATATTATCCTCACTCCTCCTTTCTTTTCTTCCTCTTTCTCCTCTCGAGGTATGATCTTAATAGTTGTTCCTTTATCCTCTGT
This sequence comes from Promethearchaeati archaeon, assembly GCA_013166835.1. GTDB lineage: Archaea > Asgardarchaeota > Heimdallarchaeia > JABLTI01 > JABLTI01 > JABLTI01. Next base: position 13,124 of record JABLTI010000026.1, read on the forward strand.
GACTACTTTCTCTTCACCTTCAGAACCAATAATTCTAATACCACCACTTTCTTTCAAAGATACTTTCTCATGATTAGCATCCCATTTTGTTAGCATTAGTTTATGGATATTATCAGCGTCTTTCTCAAACCACCTCATTGCAATGGTATTCGTTCCTGAGTCTTCTTTCGGAAAGAGCTTTGGGGGGCGTATTCTTCTTGGATCCATGAGAATGTGATAAAGAATATCAATGAGTATTCTATCTACTTCCCCATTCACAGTTATACAAGCTTCACCGTTGCTACCTGTAGATATTCTTGGATGCCATAACCTTGTTATAGCCCTCATTTTGATATGGGAGAGATTTGCTGGATATTCTCGAGGAAGAAAAATTGAGAATTTATGATCGTTACTCATATTTAATTGCTTTCTGTTTGCTGATTGTCCTACTAAACCGGGGGTTCTCCTCATTGTGAAGAGGATATCTCGATAAGCACTATCTTTGTATTTTCCCTTTATTTCTACAGTGTAATCTTCCTGAACCCATTTGTCCCCTGTGCGTTTTTGTGGTACCCACTTCCACCCTTTCTTTTTGAAGAAATCTTCCATTGATTCATAGAAAACTGAAATTGATTCAGCTATTCTAGCATTTACTACTGTAGCTGGAAAATATGTTCTCGCTATTTTTTTCACCTTCGTTTTACATTTAGTCTTAACTGAAAGAAGAGATGTTGAAATTACTATCCGAATTGATAGTGAATTCCAACCCGTTCAATCTAACAGTTTTTATCCTACTTGAGCACAAGCGTCTAACTTGAAACGTTCATTTGATTCCAATGCTGGTTCAAGCGAACCAAAGGTTGCAGCAGGTGGCAATGCTGTGTTACCAGTCATTTTTCTCATCATGATAAAACTAACATTGGGTTGCCCGACCTTTTCCTTAGCCCACTTATTGATATCGACACCTTCATCGATGCATCTTTGTACCAAAGTTTTTACAACTTCATCTATTGTTGATTCTTCCTCAACAGCTACACGAAATTCTTTTTGTCTTGGCTCAACATCTATAATGACTTCACGCCATATTTCTTCGCTCATTGTTTTGTTCACACCTAAGTTATATTGCTGTTTGATGCTTTCTCAGCATCTTTAGTACTCCATCAGGCTTCTGATGGGGTTACCGATCTGAGATTTTATTTGCCTTTCTTCTTGCCCTACACGTTACATCTACACATTTGGGATTTGGCATAATGTTCGCGAATATCATTTCATGATCACGTAAATCATACCTAATCATTTTACCGAAATTAGGTTCTTGACCTTTGGTAACATCTGAGTATCCGCCTTTTCCGTCACTACTTACCAATACTTTTGTTGCTTCCACAGACATAATTCCTCCAACGATTGAAGTTAAAGTGCTAATCATTGGAAATTTTGGCAGTGTTTCCACAAAGAATTCATCACAACTCAGAACCACTTGATGATTCATAATTGCTTGATAGTAATCTTCACTCCATAAACACACAGCACAAGCAGTAATTCCCGGATGATAGATTTGGGCTTCTATGAAGGACTTACCCATTGCACCATTAATCATAGGGACTGTTTTTTCTTGCATTAAATTACCATAATTTAACATGTATCTTGCATAATCATTATCTAATGCCATTATGATTAAATCAACTTGATACACTTCTTGTGGTGCGTCCTCTATTCGCACTTCATATGGGGTTACTTTTGTGTTAGGAGCTATTTCTGGTAATCTTTCAGCTACTGCATTTACTTTTGAAATGTTCTTATGGTCACCTGGTCTGAAGAAAATGCATCTGTTTATGTTAGATTTATTTACAATATCAAAATCAACGAGCTTGATATGTCCTACACCTAGCATTCCCAGGTTTTTACAAATTTCATTTCCTACAGCTCCGGCTCCTACGCATAAGATAGTACTATTCTTTATTTTTTCTAGATTCGCTTTGCCAAAGTATCTTCTTGTCCTATCTTCAATATCCTCTTCAAAGAAACCAACACTTAGTAACTCTTTTTCTTTTATAGAACCATGGGATGAATTATCCGATTGGTGAGTACTTTTTTTCTGTGTTGATTCTCCATCTGGCAAATTATCACTTCAGTTATTCATTTTACAGTATATTCGATCCAGTCTACCTCTTTGAGATCTTTTTCGCCATTCTCATTAACAACAATATAGGATTTGTAATAATTAGATCTAGGATCAATTAAGACAAACACATTATGTTCAGCATCGTAAGGAAAGTTTAGAAATGTGTTATAATCAGTCGATGAGAAATGTGGATTGGATCCAAACGGATGAGAATGAAAAATACCGACTATTTTTGGTCGTTCTTCACTTCCACCATACTTTTCTTCTATAATAGTTGTATATTGTCTAACGCCTTCTGGGGTAAATTCCGCATAAGCATGACTTGAATATGCTTTTCCTGTGACCCAGTCAACAACTTTAACGTACTTCTTTCCTTTGTATAGATATTTGTACCCAAGTAATATCCCAATTGCTTCATTTGGGTCTGATTTCTTACATAATAGAAATGTTTCGTAAACGACTCTTTGTAAAATATAAACAGGATAAATGTCTTCTTCTTCTGGATTCCCTATTAATTCTTCTGTTTTTGATTTCTCAGTAATCGTTTTCTCTTGTATCAATTCTTCTTTTCTTTTACTTCTTTTTGGAGTTCCTTCAGGCTCTCCTAATAATTTACCAAGATGATTCTTCGGGGTTTCTTTTTGGGAGTCCTTCTTATCTTTCTTCATGTTATCCACTCATTCTTCTGTTCACTTACCCAATTTTTTCCCATGTGATGAACTTACCTCGCCTTCTCTTTGTCATTACGAAACCAAAGGAAGACCAGATTTCTTCTTGGATTTTGGGAGGTTCGAGACTTAGCTCATCGTCTTTATCCTCTTCTTCTGCTTTCTTCTCCACAGCAGCGTAAAAAGGCATGAAGCCCATTTGTTCATCTTCAAAGAACAATGTCTCTAACAAACCACCAGTTATTCCTTCTGACTTGTTGGATTCAACAAATAGCATGACTTCTTCAATTGGAATTGGTCCAGGACTTAATTGATGTCTATCAATTCCAAAGATGAAGGATGGACAAGCTCCCGCCATTTTCAAATCGAATTCCTGAATGCATTTTGGGCATATGAATGTTCTACAAATTCGACACATTCGCCAACCAACATCAATAGCTTCCCTTAAGGTAGCACGACCATTATGTCCTGCACAACGAATTGATACTGTTGAAGTTGTTATTACAGCCATTTTCTGCTACCTTCTTTTTCTTTTTTAGAGCAACATTCCCTCAGTTCTATCGGCGATTTCCTTCCTTCTTTCTGGTGCAATCTCTATCTTCGTTCTAGCACCGTATCGTATCTTGTTCCCACCTCTCCTAATATAACCTGCAGAAACTAAGGTTCGTAAAATTCTTGTTAAGGAGTATTCTGAATAATAACCTCGTTTCACTAAACGATCGAAAAGGATGGTTGAAGTTATAGGAATTTCCTCTCGTCTTCGATGATCGGTAGTTTTCTCTATTAGATAAATTATTGTCCCAAGAACAGCTTGTTCATCCAATGATAATTCGTTTGGAACAACATAGATAGATCGCAAGCAATACCAAACTTCATTATCAACTACATATGAAATTAATTCTAATCCAAGTCGCTTCACATTTCTTCCAAAATCTTCTAATAAAGTCTCAAGCTCGAGAAGTGTTAAACCTGTTTTATTTCTTAAATGCCTTTTAGATACCCCAAAAGCCAATGAGTCATTTTCCATACGTCGTCTGGAAGTTAAAGCAAGGAATAATTGAGGGTCAATCTCTCCGAAATCTTCCTCTAATTTTTCTCTTACGTTATTAATGGATCTTTTTTCAACTTGTTCTTCATCACTATTTGATTGATTTTCAATCATTTTTCAACCTTCTATTAATCATTATTTTCTTGTTTTTCTTGGAGTAATTACAATTGATTGATTTACAAGATCAAGCTCATCTATCCTCTCAGAAGCAGTTTGCACAGGAATAATTTCAATTGAATCTTTTCCTGTTCGCAAAAGCATAATTTGCTTTTCTCTTACTAAGAGTGATATCAAATCAGCGGAAATACTGTCAATTTTGCTTTCAAGTTCAGAAATTTTGAATTGCTTTCCACCAAACTTTTTCAAGAATTCTTTTTTCAAAGATTCCTTTTGCTCTTTCGTCAATTTGCGTAATGGTAGCGATTCCATGATCGCTATGCCTTTCCCCTCTAGAATTTCATCTTCAACGAGGAGTTCTTTCTCGTCTCCTTCAATAATCTGTACTCCACCAACATCATGTAGATTAAACATATCCATATCCAGCGTATTATCTCCTGGCATAAACATAATGGCTTTAGTACGTATCTTCACTTCCCATGCAATCATACGTAAACGATCTCTTTCGGTAGTTCCCTCTAAAGCTATTTTCGTATCTCTAGTTCTTTGCATCTTGGTGAGAGATTGGTATACTCGAGCATCTAATTGTTTGTGTCTATTACTGGCAATGTGTAGGTAAGCATCTGATACTTCTATTCGATCCTCTTCACTTTCAGCTATTTGTGGAACAGTTCCTTTTTCTAACAAAGTCTTGTATTTCTTTGCGACACTCCACAATAATTTCTCAATCCCATCACTAGTTTGTTTTTTCTTGGGATCATTTTTCTGCTTATCCGGATTATCATTTGGTTTTAATTTGTTAGAAGATTTCTCACTGTCTTCTTCATTTGTTGATTCCGAAGTGGATATTTCTATTTCAATATCATTATTGTCTTCTAACATGTTCAGCTTTTACCACCTTCATCTCAGAAACAACCATGTGATGGATATTATCTGATACATCAACGTCTAAAGCATCAGGACAAAGCAGAATAAATTGAGGAACAAAGCGAGAATTTTCTCCAGCTAGTTTTTGTGTTCTTACTGCTATACTGAATGCTAATGCTTTATTTTTCTCGTCTAATCTCTGTGTGAATTCATCAATAGCATGGATTGGTGAATCCGTTAGAGTATGCATTGCTAAAATGAGCCCTTCAATTGCTAGGACTTTCTCTCCTCCGCTTAGTTCTCGAAAATCACGATAGGCCTTCCCTTTAGTAATCGCTTCTATGTATAATCCTGCATCTTCTGGTTTATTGATGTTAGTTACTTTCAATCTTACTTTCTCAAATATTCCTCCTAATAGGAGTTTCATCGAACGTGTGATATTTGTAATAACTTCTTGTAGCTCCCCATTCCAAAATGCTAATCTAGCTTCTAAATCTGCACGTAAATTAGTAATATGCTCCTCTCTTTCAACCATATAAACCTTCAAAGATTCAACTTTCACTTTTTGAGCATCTATTTTATCTTCATCTACATTACTGATTCCGATTGAATCTAAATGCCCTTCAATTCGGTTTAACTCATCCCTTATTTCAGTATAATTTCTAATTTCTTCTGGTCGTTCCCCTTTCTGCTTTGCTTGTTCCTCTCTTTCATTTTTTTCTTGTAAATGAGTTTCATATTCAGAATCAAAGTTTAACTCGAGTGTGAGAAGCCGTGTAGATTTCTCAACTAAACTATGAGATTCTATTCGAAGCAATTCAATTGTTTCATTTATATCCTCAATATTTCTTTTTACTTCATTCTTTTTTATGAAATAAGTAGCAAAATCATCATCAGCTTCATCGAGTTCAAGTTTCAATCCATTCTGATGTATTTTGTATTCCTGTGTTTTCGCTTCGATTGTAGCGATGATTTCATTTATGGTTTCAATTTTACCCAAGATTTTTTCATCAGGCATACCTAATGCTTGAATTTCTTGATGCAGCTTTGTTATTTCTTTTAGGGTTTTTATTTCATCGATTTTTAAATCGCGTGTTTCTTTTTCTAATCGTGCGATTGCAACTCGTGTTTTCCTTTCATTAATTATGGTCGTGAATTGCTTTTCTTCTGATGCTTTTATCTTCCAACCAAAAGGATTCTTCATTGGTGCAGGTGGTCTTCCGAATCCTCCATGTGATAAATAGTAGCTTTTTCCTGATTTTGTTAGGATATTAATACGGGAATCCCTAGCGATATTTGTTAAAGTATTTGGATCATATTTATCCTCAGCAACACCAGCTTTCACTACTCTTTTCAGAAAGCCTAATGCATAAGGATTACCAGATAGGAGATTACTGGCAATATCATTAACTTCTTTGTATGGAGGTTTTTTGAGCATTTCAGATGCTTTTTTGGCATCTTCAGCAGTTACTTTGTATACAGAAATTGGGGGTTTCCATCGAGGCCATGTCTCATCATACAATCTTTTTGCAAATCTATAACCCTCATCTGTCTTAGCTAAAAAGGCATAAAGATTTCGACCGATGAGATTTTTAACAGCATTTCTCCAAGTTTCTTTTCCCTCTTTAATATCGATTAAGGAAATTATTGGTCCGATGATTTCTTTGTCCATAGATTGTTTTCTAATTTTATGATAGAAAATTTTCGCAGAATTTGTTAGGTCTTCTTCAAACTTTGTTAAGCGTTGTCCGGAATAGGTTTCTTCGTCTGAAGAAAATGAATCAAAATGTGGTTCAACAATTATTCTCCTTCTGTGAATGAGGAGTTCTTTATCTGCATTGGAGTATTTTTCTTGAATCATGGATAACTTTTTTGTTTTTATTATCAGAGCTTCTTGTCTATCTTGGAGTTTTCTATCCTTTTCACTTAGATTCTTAGTGGCAATGATTTTTTCCATTTCATTTTTTTGTTCGTTATATCGTTCAATCTCTTTTCCAAAATTCTCGATATTTTCTTGATCGTTTTGGATTTGAGTTTCTAATGTGATCAACTTTCTATTCTTTATTCGTTCTTGTTCTTCTACTAATTCTAATTCTTCCTTCAAAACTTGTAATCTATTATTTGTTAAATCAATTTCAGATTTCTTTTTACTTATCGCTTGTTCATTCTCACTTTTTTGCTTTACAATTGTTAATCGCTGCTTATTTACCCCATCTAATTGTTTCTCTAATCGAGTCACAGATGACCAAGCAAGTTCTGTTTCCAATTTTGTTTTCATTATCATTAGTTTCTTCTTTTGATTTAGAATCTTCATTGCATCGTTCCAAAGGTTTAGCAATTTACTTTCAGTTTCATACTTTCTTTTTAATGGTTCAATCTCTTGAATGCTTGCTTTTAGTGTCTCTTGAGAGGTTATTACCTCTTCTCGATATTGTTTTAGTCCTGTTACTTCTAAGAGAACTTCCAATTTTCTCTTGGGACTTTTTGAAGCAAAATCATCTACAGTTCCTTCCCCTGTAAATGCTAATTTATTATCACCGCGAACTCCAATTGATTCAAAGACTCTTCTAACATCTCGTCTTGTAACCAATCTTCCCCGAATAATTCTTCTTGAGTTATTAATACTATATGTAACGGAACTATCATCCCGGGATATTTTAGCTGTGACCTTAAATGTATCAAAATCTATCACTGAATTCAAATCTTTATCCAAAGTATGAATTGCTCTTCGACCATTTATGATTGGGTTAGCTATTTCTAATGTAATTGTAGAAAAATCATCATTTTTCCCAACTAAACTACCAACACCCTTTGCTTTTGCTCTAGCAGGAATATGTCCGATGCATAAGGTTAATCCATCTAGCACTTGTGTTTTTCCAGAACCATTTGCTCCTGTAATCAATGAAATAGCTTCTTTAGCTAAATCCACTACTGTGAATTCGTGAAGCATTAGGTTTTCCATGGTTATTTTTTGGAATAGTTTAGCTTTTCCATTCATAAATTCCTAACTCCGCTGCTTTACTTTAGACGAAGTGCAAAAGATCTGGTTGGGAGATATTCAAATAGAACAATCTATCAGCTTTCTCCGATGCTTCCCTCTTTTCATTGACTCTTTACTTCGGTCTAACTATATCCTCTTGTTTATCTGTTTAAATAAAAAGTTTGAAAGGAGTTAAGCGAAAGTATTTTTCGACTCACCTGCTACACTAAATGTTATTAGTGTACTACATCATTCTGTATATATAACTAATTAAATGTGGTAATATCAAAAGTAATAAGCTCTTGCTTAACTATGAGAAAAAAAGATAAAAGAAAAATGGAAGGAAATTATTTTCCAGCTTCCATTCTATGAACATTTTTGAATTATTTTCTCTTTCTAGCTGTTAAAATCACACTGGTTAATCCAATTGTGCTTAAAACTATCCATGCAGCAAAAGGAATTCCAAATGGGAAGGTAAAGCCATTAGTTGGTGTACCTGTTTTTGTTGCTTCTGCTGAAAGAGTAAAACTACCAGATCCAGAGACTCGTTTAACCACAATATAGACTGTCTTGTTGTTTGCAGGTGTGTAAAGGATATTTTCGGGCACTCCCGCTGTTGCTGTAGTACTACTCGCCAAAATTGCTGAAGCTGAGGTTACATCTACTGAGGGATCATACAAGTAAAGATCATAGTCAGCAGTTCCATCCATTTCAATACCAGCTGTAAACTCAATTAATTCAACTAATTCTACTTTTCGAGCCCAGCTTTGCATGCTAGTCGGTGAACTACTAAGTGATTCAGTTACATTAGTTCCAGCGGTATATGTTGAGAGGAATGCTTCAATCGCTGCATCACCGTGTACTTTGCCAAAACCTTCAACTAAATCTCTTGCGCCTCTATTCAAGGTAGGAGGATTACTATAAACATCCACTACTTCACCATACCGAACTTCTGTTGCGGTTCCGCAGAGAATATTCTTTATGTAAAGCACGTTTGCTTCTGTATGAGTCCAATCTGTTCCCATGGCTTCTATCATTAATGCTGCTAAGCCAGCTACATGAGGAGTAGCCATACTGGTTCCCTGAAATGCTATGTAATCATCTGTATTTAGTTCAGTTTCCCAATAAGTGGATGGGGATCCTGATGAGAAATCAATAACATCTTTATCATTTGTGTCAGCAGCAACTATTGGATGAGTATTTTCATCTGCCCCTATGGGATCTTTGTATGCTCCACCAGGAGCCAAAATATCGGGTTTACCTGTTCCGGTGTCACCATTTGAGGAATAAATTGCTACTTTATCAACATCATCAATGGCTCCAACGGTTATTGCTTTACTTGCTGTACCAGGGGAATAAATAAAATCACCATCTGTATGACCATTACCAGCAGCTGCCACACATACATATCCTAAAGAAACAAGATTGTTTATTGCAGTATCTACTGCTGAAATTTCCGAATCAAAACCTAAGGACATACTTACTACTGCTATATTATAAGTATCACCATTAGCATTTATCCAATCTAAAGCATCAGTAAATTCTGTTTGAGAGCCAATTCCTGAATCATCTAAAGCTTTCAAAGCAACGATTTCACAACCAGGTGCAACACCTCGATATTTATTGTTTCCATCAGATGTTGAAGAAGCAGGACGAGTAATTTTGTATTGAACTTTTGCTCTCGCAATTTCTGAGGAGGGTTCTCCTCCTTCATATGGTCCAATTATGTATTGATATTTTCCTGGGGAAAGAGTTCCAGATGTAAAAGTCAATGGTGTTACACCAGTACCATAATCTTGAGTTATTATATCCTCAAAACCAGCAGCTAATGGATTTGAATCAAATGCAAGAAACAAAGTATCTGTTGGACTATCTGGGGTATCTGTTTCATCCCACCAAATTTCGAATGATACAGTTCCTGAAGTTTCCACTTCTACATGGCTTATTAAGCCATATAGTTCATTTAAGTGAGGTAAGCCAAGTGTTGCTGATATTTCCACATTTGCTGCAGTTCCAGCACCTGCACCTGATCCAGCTGCGATACTTGAAACATGAGTCCCATGGCCACTCCAATCAGTTGCAGTTCCATATTCATCACTTCCAACAAAAGCATCATGTCCAATGAAATCTTCCCAATGTGAGATTCTTCCAGTGAAATCTGGATGGGTGTCATCAATTCCTGTATCTATAATTGCAATAGCGTCACTTACATCTCCCTCAAAACCTAAGGTATCCCAAACATAGGGTCGAACATTTATTTGGGGAACGCTTGTACTCAGCATTGTTTTACATTTATAGTTCTCTGTCACAAAATTGACTCCCGGGATCGCTGCTAAAGCACCTATTTGTGTTCCTTTAATTCTAACTGCAGCACCATGAATTACAGACCAAGAACTAACTATGATACCATCTAGTGATTCAATGCTGTTTCTAATCATGTCATTTAGAGGTGTATCAAAAGTGACGACTGTTGTATAGTATTCACTCTCAAATCCATTGCTTACTATGTTCTCTAAATGGTCATGAACTTTATTTTTATTCAAATCCAAACTTGTATCTTGTTTCACAAGTGGATTGAAAGTGCTTACTTCTATTGGGACATCGGGTAGTTGGGCAGATGCATATGACCCAAATGCCAATGGCAATAAGAAGAAGCTAAAAAAGATAAGAGCATGCATTTTTTTGTTAATCATAAAAAAACCTCATGGTTTAAACATTCAATAATTATATTATTTCAAGATATTAACATAACACTTCATTTATTTTCAATTCAACCAACGATTAGGATTAATCGTTCTAAATTTGATTGCTATCTGGTTATTGAGCTAAACAACTAATAAATACTTTCAATGAAGCAAGAACCGTTCGGAATTGTTCGATGAGAATGACAAAAATACAGAAACAACCATTAATTTTGATAGGATAAGAAAATATTGAAATATATCCTATGTTTACTTTTTGGCAGTTATGTATTTTGTAAGAAAATTAAAAAAAATTGATTCCTAAATAAGTAAAAAAGTGTGATTAATCTTGTCTCATTCAGAAGAAGTTGGTATAGTAGGTTATGGTGTCTACATACCTCGGTTTAGAATTAAAGTTGAAGAAATAGCTCGAATTTGGGGACAACCTGGGAAAGTTGTCAGTAAGGCACTGGGAGTGGAGGAAAAAAGCATACCAGATATGGATGAAGATACCATCACCATTTCAGTGGAAGCTTCAAGAAATGCCTTAAAAATGGCTGGTATTATACCAGAAGATATTGAAGCTGTTTATGTTGGATCTGAAAGCCATCCTTATGCGGTTAAACCAACAGCTACTGTAGTTGCTGAAGCAATAGGAGCTGCACCAATTACAACTGCTGCAGACCTTGAATTCGCTTGTAAAGCTGGAACTGCAGGTGTACAAATGTGTATGGGGCTTGTGAAGAGTAAAACAATAAATGCTGGTTTAGCAGTTGGTGCGGATTGTTCTCAAGGAAGACCGGGAGACGCACTTGAATATACTGCAAGTGCAGGAGCATGTGCACTGGTTATTGGTTGTTACAATATTATAGCAAGTATTGATCACACAGAAAGTTTCACTACTGATACTCCTGATTTTTGGAGAAGAGAAGGGGCAACCTATCCTTCTCATGGTGGGAGATTTACAGGAGAACCAGCATATTTCAAACATGTAACTAGAGCAGCTGAGAATATTATGTATAACACTAATACTACTCCTGATGATTATGATTATGTCGTATTTCACGAACCGAACTCTAAATTTCCTTTAACAACTGCTAAAAAACTTGGTTTTTCTAAAGAAAAAGTGGAGCCAAGTCTTGCTGTTAGATGGATTGGGAATACCTATTCAGCATCTTCTATGATCGGTTTAGCAGCAACTCTTGATATAGCCAAAGCTGGTGATAAAATCTTAATGATATCTTATGGCTCTGGTTCTGGTAGTGATGCTTTTACAATAACCGTGAGAGACGGTATTGAAGAACGACGAAAAAATATTCCAAAAGTGCAGGATTACATTGACGATAAGGTATTTTTGGACTATTCATATTATACGAAACATCGTGGAAAAATCAAAATGTAATGGAGGACAAAAAATGAAAAAAATTGCAATTGTTGGTGTTGGCAATACTAAAATCGGTGAATGGTATGAAAACAGTCTTCGAGGTCTAACAGATATAGCGATTACAAAAGCAATTGAATCTGCAAATATAGATCCGAAGGAAATCGAATCAACTTTTATTGGTTCAATGTCACCTGGAATCTTCAATCAACAAGAACATATTTCAGCTCTAGTTGGTCCTCATTCTGGTGTGAACGCCCCAGCATTACGTGTTGAATCTGCATGTGCAAGTGGATCTCAAGCACTTAGAGTAGCTATGATGGCAATTCAAGCAGGATATTATGATTCAGCATTAGTTGTTGGTGTAGAAAAAATGACTGATCTCATTGACATTGGTGATGTTACAACAGCTTTAGGAACAGCTTCTGATGGTTCGTGGGAACTCGGAATGGGAGCTACTTTTCCAGCCCTTTTTGCACTAATGATGAGAGCACATATGCATAAATATGGGAGTACTCTTGAGGAATTTGCTAGTGTAGCTGTCAAGAATCATAACAATGGTTCTCTTAATCCTGATGCTCAATTTAGAAAGAAAGTTACCATGGAGACAGTTATGAATTCTCGAATAATTGCTGATCCAATTAGATTGTTTGATTGCTCACCTGTAAGCGATGGTGCAGCAGCAATCATAGTAACAAAAGAGAGTTTAGCTAAGAAATATACAGATGATCCAGTATATGTTACAGGAACGGGTGCAGGAACAGACCATATAGCACTACATCAAAGACCAGATATTACAACCATGGAATCTGCGAAAAGAGCTGTAAAAACAGCATTCGATATGGCGAAAATTAAAACTAAAGATGTTGATTTCATTGAAGTGCATGATTGCTTCACAATTGCTGAAGTAATTACCCTTGAAGATGTTGGATTCTGTAAAAAGGGTCAAGGTGGAAAATTCTCACTTGACGGTGAAACGGCACTTAACAGTACAATTTCAGTAAATCCAAGTGGTGGTCTCAAATCAAAAGGCCATCCTGTTGGCGCCACTGGAATTTATCAAGTTATTGAGGTGTTTCATCAATTACGAAACGAAGCTGGAAAACGGCAAGTAACAAACAATAACATAGGTGTAACGCATAATATTGGAGGATCCGGGGCAACCTGTGTTGCTAATGTTTTTACAAGAGGTGATTAATGTGTCAGTTCCGAGATTTTGGCGAAGAATTCATTCATTATATAGACTAGAAGGTACTAAATGTCCTAAGTGTGAGACACTATTTTTCCCAGAACGTAGTCGTTGTACAAAATGTAATGCAAATGAGCTAGAAGCCTTCTTTTACTCTGGGTTTGGAAAAATCGTTAGTTACTCCTGGGTTTACACCCCTCCTAAGGGATTCAAAAGCAGCATTCCTTATTGTTTAGCGATAATCGAGTTAGATGAAGGACCTCGATTAACTACACAAGTGGTTGCTGTTACTCAGGAAGAAGTTTCAATTGATATGCCTGTAGAATTTGCCTTTAGAAAAATTTCTTCAGAAGGAGAAGAAGGAGTCATTACTTACGGCTTCAAATTCCGACCAAAAGGTTATCCAAATCATAAAAAGAAATAGAAGCTAAAATTTGAAGATTAAAAGACCTTCAAATTTTTTCCTTTTTTTTATTTCCAAGTGCTTTAGTAATGTTTTAATTCACTTTTCCTAAATTTATCGTGAGTTTATCAATTGTAAGTATTTGAGCTGACCTGCATGGGAAAAATCAATGAACGCTTTAAATTAAATTTAAAATTCATTGGAATTAGTAAAAGATTAGCTATCATTACAATTGTAGGATTAAGCATTAGCATTGCAATGATAACTCAGAATATCTTTTTCCTAGACAGTTTTCGGAACAATGCTTTCAGTGAGTTTGCTGCTAATACAACCGATACTTATGTGGAAGCACAGATTGATAATGTGAGATACCCCGGTAGTCAGTTTCAACAAATTTTAGAGGCATCAATAATCAATGAACTTGAAGAAGCTGGTTTTGTTGAGGAGGACCTGGCATTCCAAGAATGGATATCATTTAGATTTTTCTACTTATTACTTTATAATGAAATATTTCAACAAAATGAATTTCATGATACTTATGTCATAGGTATAGACCGACAGTATTTGAATTTAGGAGTACTGGATGGCTTGATGTCTGAAGGAACAGCTCCTAATCCCGGAGAATTCGCCATTATTACTAATACCCAAACTTTAGAAGAAACTAACCTAAACATCAGTGACACATATAGCGCTTATATTAAGCTTGATGAACGAGGAAACCCTTGGGATTCGTATCAAGCTGGATTAGGAAATGCTGGTCAAGTTATTGGTTTTAGTGGAATAATAAATATTGATGATATAATCTACAACACGCAAAATATTCCCCCAGAGTTAATGAATCTAATAACTATGGTTTTAAGTTTAGGTCAAGAAGTAATTATTACTAATTTTGAAAATGTACTAAATTTGGTGCAATCAATTTATCTTTCTAATTGGGAGTTTTCTGTTTTAGGGAGAATGATTTTTGATATTCAAAGATTTAGTGTATTTCAATTAGATGAACATTTAGGGAATTTGCAAGTTTTCATTAATCGTATTCAAGAGTCTCTTTTAAGTCTTGTAGATGTGTATTCGACTAACCATGAATTAAGTCTTAACACCAAAGTGCTACCATTATTGTCTAACTTTAGACGAGAGTATAGAATCTTTCAGATATTTCTACTAGTCTTTATGTTACCGACTTTAGGCATGGCGTTAACTCTTACGGCTTTTGCTAGTAACCAGGTTAAAAAACAAAGAGATTTACAAGTGCATAATTTCCATCAAAGGGGATCGTCGAGGCAAATGCTCTTTGGTTTTATGGTTTTTGAGCTGGTTGTTTTCTCATTAATTGCTGTTTTAATTGGATTGCTAATTGGTTGGCCTTATACCTTTGTTGCTTTGAAAAGTGATGAGTTCTTCAGTTTTGGAGCAAATGCAGGTGAGTTTGCTTTAAACTTACAAACAATTGGAATTTGTTTAGCTATTGGATTTGGGATTGCTTTCCTATCCAATATATTCTCTCTTTGGAGAAAAACTAAAACATCAGTAGAGGAAGCATTGCAAGAGCGAATTGAAAAACCTCCCTTCTGGGAACGCTTCTATGTGGATTTCTTTGTCCTATTCCTTGGATTATTGATGTGGCTTATCTCCTTCTCACAGATACAAGGAACGTCTGAGACAGCTATAGAGTTTGCTATCTTTTTTGCAGCTCCAGCTCCTATACTGATTATTGTTGGGGCAATTATGATTATTACAAGAATTTATCCTATTATTGTAAGGTTCTTGTCTAATTTAATATTCAAAATTCCTAGACTGGAAATCTCCGCAGTTTCTGCAAGGAATGCTGTTAGGAGAAAAGGTTCTACCAGTAGAACTATAATTTTGATGACAATAACCTTCACATTAACAGTTGCAACTATGATTGTTCCTGATTCATATAGAGCATTTGATGTTGAAGATAATTACTACAACCTAGGAGCCGACATTGTAGTTAATGGTGTGGATATATTAACTTCGACATATAAGGAAACCATTGAAGCTATGGACGGGATTGAAGCAGCAACCTATGTTGGCGTTTTGGAATTATCTAATACTGAAAGTGATCTTCTATATCAGATTAAAATAATGGGTATAGAACTGGATAATTATAGCAAAGCGGCATTTCAGGAAAGTGAATATACGAATGGTAGAGGAATTGATGACTTAATAGATTCAATCGTAAATGATACTGATGTCATAGGACAACACAATGAAATAGATTTACTCTCCTTAAATGAAAATGGTACTTTTATTATTAGTAATTGGGTTTTAGAAGGGTCTGATGTTGTGGAAAGATTCTATCCAGTTCAAGTCGTTGATTATTATGATTATTGGCCAACACTTTACAATACCGTTCCTCAAACAACAGCGAAAGAAATTAATGTTGGTTTGATTGGTAATCTTTCCTTGCCATTTTCAATT
>JABLTI010000229.1 GCA_013166835.1 Promethearchaeati archaeon
TAAATATGGATTTGAAGATACTTTTCATTCCTTTTATAACATTGATGAAGCGGATGAACTCTTTACTGGATTAAAACTACTTCACAAAGGAATAACAAGCTTTGATTACATTCACAATGATAAACAATGCCAAAGTATCACAATTGATTACATTCTACAAAAGAAATTATGAAAGAGGAAGTGGTGGGCCCAGCGCGATTAGAACACGCGACCCTTTTTATTACGACAAAATAAACAGACTCTATTATGAGCAGTTTGGAAGTTCATTTTAGCAGAAACCTTACTTTCGAGTAGGAGAGATGACCGATCAATTGTCATACCAAGGTTCTTCATTTATGATTTTGATTTATAGTCTCTCATATGTTTAACTTTGATATTAGGATGGTGGTAGCGGGGAATCCCACGAGTATTGAAATGTTCAATTGCATTACGAGGACACCAATGGATACATGCTAAACAGACTTCGCAATTGTGATTATAGGTCACCTTGTCATCAACAATTTCGATATTATTCATCGGACATACAGATACGCAGGTACCACACCGTATGCATTTTTCTTTATCAACTTTGAATCTACGGTCATTAAAAATTCCGTATAAGAATATTCTTCCCATTAAAGAACCAAATCTATTTTTAAATGATACTCTCGTGGGTATGAATTTTTCAATTTCGTTATTGGTGATTATCTTAATAATTTCATTAATTCTGACTTCTGAATTTTTTATTAACCTGTCAACAACTTCTGGAGTGCTCGATCTATCTTCCATAATAATAGAATTTGAGGGTAAAACTAAAGAAAATTCAGAATGCAATTTTCGATTCTGTAAATCAAGTAATTTATTTATGGTTTGAAAAGTTTTACCAATTTCTCCGCCAGATGTAGCAACAGCAAAGACATACGAGTTACCTGTAATTTTGATGTTCTTCAGAAATTCTCTAACTATATTAGGAGCATCAAGGAAATGTACGGGGAAAATAAATCCGATTTTAGCTGCTTCATAAGTAATTTTCTTTTCTTCGAGAACTTCAGGGATAGACAGAATTTCACAATTTTCGATGTTCTCTTGAATTCTAATTGCTGCATTTAGAGAGTTTCCAGTTCCAGAAAATAAAAATAATATAGTAGAGTTGTTTTCATTGAGTTTCAAATGGTGTTGTTTCATTTTTAATCACTTTTATAATAAATGTTATGCAAAATATGTTATATTTCAGATTTTAAATAATTCATAGCTATATTTTGGACCTTTCTATTCATATTAGTTAAAAAATTTTTGTACACCTTTTCAACTCTTAACTCCTAAATTCAGCATGTTATATCCAATTTGGTAAATTTTTAGATCGACTATATATAAATAGACATCGCAGTTCAAAGGAAGACGTTCGCACTTCACACTCCGAATGCTTGGGATTCACAGAGAAAGTCAATCTCATACACGATTCAATCTATTCGGCTGGAAAGGCGCATGAGTTCTAATCCAGAAGTCAGAAATTCTTACTCAATAGGCAGAACGGAATAGAGAAAAGTATATCAGCCTAAGGGTGTTTAATTAGACTAAAATTTAGAAATATGAAAGATAATCCACATCTTCAATTTCCTTATCAGAAACTTTGATTTTAGCAAGAACCTTGTTTAATTTTGTTATTAGAATTTCTTCGGGAATTTATCTTAGAATATATTCGAAGATCGGTTTTTCACTCTTATGATTCTTTATGATAATTACTAAATCATCGACAGTGTTGAAATTTCGCTTATTTATTAAAAAAATCAAATGAATCTTGGTACATTAACTTATTGTCTCCACATATATTAAATGAAAAATTAAAATTGGTGGGCCCAGCGCGATTGGAACACGAGACCAGCAGAAAATACTATGATTTACTTACTCCTAAGATAGACATTTTTTGCAAGTCTTGTAAACATCTGAACGTTGTCCAATAATTTCTTCTCTCTTTTTTGTTATCATGCTGTTCCTTAAGGTTTATCATGATATCAATAATGTTTATTGAGAATTATTCTTCGGTAATCCGTTCTACTTTAAACACAATCGGTTTTTTTCCATCTCGGCAAGGTGTATAAGCTGTATAGGGTGCATCGAAGGCTAAACACATGATATCATTGAAGAGATCATTCCACGCCCATTCACATGGAAATCCTTCGGGTTTTTTCACCCCTTCAAAGGTGAATTCTTGACCTTCTTCGAATAAATTACAGATCTTATCCTTCTCTCCGCTTTTAAACTGGAAACCTTCTTTTCCAAACACATCCTCTGGACTAAATTTCTTAATGACAGTAATTTTGAACTTTCTAACCATATTTATTTTCCCCTCTTGAAAAAATGAGGTAAAATAACTCCAAGATAGAATCTCTTATCTTTGTGGAGATTTAAACATTTATTCATCTCTTATTTCAGTTCCATTTATTGTTCTGGGCATTGACCAGCAGTGAAAATAGAATTTGGTGGGCCGTATCGGATTTGAACCAATGACACTCACTAAAATTATAAATGGTGGGCCCAGCGCGATTTGAACACGCGAATCTTAAATTTTCAAAGCAAAAAGTTTTCGATACTCGATGATTTTCCCTGTTTCCTCATCTCGTTCTTCGAGAATAGTTTCCTTTTTTATATTTTGTATAGTATTCTCCAAAGATGCCAGCTTAACTGTTTCACTTATAGGTGCTTTCCGCTCTTGGAGTTTCTGTAACATGCCAAGTTGTTGATTGATTTTTTCATGATCTTCAGTTACTTTTTCTTTCAGAAATTCATTCTTGGTTTCTTCTGCAATTTTTTCTGCCTTCATCAATAAATCAAGTGCCGTTTCAGCATCCAGCTCTATTAATGCGAGTTGTGATTGCAAGCGATAAACATTACCTTGTAACATGTGATGACGTCTTTCTTCCGCTTCCACTTCTAAGCGAATAGCTTGTTTGCTTGCTTTATCCAAAGCTTCTTTTGTGGCAGACATTTGCAATTCTTTTATTCGGATCTCTAATAGTGAGTATAAAGCTTCTAATCGCAAATAGGAATCTAAGTCCTCCTTTATCAAAAGTTCTTTGAGTAAATTTACTGCTTCACTTAAATCACTGATATCTCCACTCGCTTTAAGAATTAAAATGGAAGCAAGGTTTGCTCTGAGAGAGAACTGTTCTAAACCTGTTTCTTTGCTTAACTGTACTAAACGATTCAAATGCTTTTGTGCTTGAGAGAATTCTTTTAATTCTACAGAAATAAAAACGAGTCGATTAAGATAAGATGAAAGAGATGCATAGTTCTTTACTTCTTCACAAAATTGCATTGCTTTTAAATAATAGTCTTTTGCTTGTTCAAGATTATTATCCAATAGATAAATATTGCCAATATTACCAAGCATCATATTTTTTTGTAAACCACCTTCTTT
>JABLTI010000027.1 GCA_013166835.1 Promethearchaeati archaeon
ATGAAAAACAGATTTTCCAGTATTGAAGTAATTGATGGTGGTGGAGGATTCGTTCCAACACGTCACCCAATTCCAACTCATGTTAAAGATAATATTATCTTAATAGGAGATGCAGGTTTGATTGTGAATCCATTACATGGTGGAGGATTAAGTCCCTCACTCACTTCAGGTTATATAGCAGGGAAAATAGCAGCAACTCAAGTTCCAAATGAGAATTTATCTGAGAGTGATCTGTGGTTATTCAACGAGAAAATTCATGAGAGATATGGTCTGAGATATTCATTATTAGATTTTTATAGAATACTCTTGCAGAATATTCCGGATGAGGAATTAAATGATGCTCTACATAAGGAATACTTACCTCTAGGAAGCATCTTTTACGCAAGAGAATATGAGGACCTAATGAAATTATCAAGAAAATTAGGAGAAATCTGGAGTCAATTACCCAATCCAAGATTTAATCGATTACCTGAAATCACCGAGAAATTATATGTATGCACTAACAAGTATCCAAAAACACCAGAAGAATTAGACTCATGGACCAAAGAATATAGAGGCTTATATGCAGAGTACTATGAATTGATTGCTCTTAGATGAATGAATGAATTTAATTAACAGAAATAATCCTTTTTCATACTCGAAAGTGAAGCTATTGAAACATTTTTAATATTCAATTCTGATTTACAATTCGATTCAAAGGAGACCAATTCTAGTGAATGCTTCGCATGGAGATGAAAGTATTGTCGATACCATTAGTGGTGTAGCCAATGCAAAAGGTACTCCATCAGCAAAGGAAGTATTGAAGAATGGTACTTTCATGTTACTGTTTGCAGCCCAGCTTACTCAAAATATTGGTGCAGCAGTTTCTTGGTTGGCATTACAGTTCTTTATATTCAAATTAACTAATAGTCCCGGTAAAATGGGCATATTATCAATTGTTTTCTTTCTTCCTTACGTTTTATTCACTCCATTCGCTGGGGTATTAGTTGATCGATTTGATCAAAGAAAAATCATGTTGTATTCAAATATGCTCAGTTTCTTAGCATCAGTGGGTTATATTATTGTATACGTGCTCAGAGAATCTTTTGTAGTCATTATTAATGTAAATGGTCTTAATATGGCCAGTGTCAGATACATTCTACTTTTACTATACATCTTAACTTTCATAAACTCATCAGCAGCATCAATATTTTTCCCAGCAAGAAGTGCTTATACAAGATTAATTGTGAAGAAAAAGAATCTTCTAATTGCCAACTCAATTGGGTCAACTGTTTTCCAAGTTGCAACAATTATAGGTTATGTTTTAGCTGGAGTAATAGCAAATAGAAGTTATTTAGGGAGCTTTATTTTTGATGCAGCTACGTTTGCCTTCTCAATGACGATGATGTTTTTCATCATTCTAGTGGGTAAGAAACCACCAGAGGTTAAACGACCCGAGGAAGCAACATTTAGAGCACAAGCTAAAGGAGTATATGATGATTTAGTCATAGGCTTCAAAACGATAAGAGGTGCGCCAAAGATCTCCTATATGTTAATAGTTTTTGCATTCACCATTTTTTCATTTTCAACATTTAATGTATTGTTTATAGTTATTTTACAAGGTGAAATGGGACTTACGGAATCGTGGTATGGTATTTTACAAGCGGTAATGGGTGTCTCAGGAATTATTATGTCATTAACTCTAATGGGAATAGGTAGAATTAAACGTAAAATAGCTATGCTGAATATCGCTTTAATAGGCGCAACATTATTCTTGTATTTCTTTGCTTTCGCAAGAACTGCTTTGTCCATTGGCATTCTTTTATTCATATTTGGAGTAGTTCTTTCTACAATCAATGTTTCAGCTCCAACCTTAATACAAGAACAAATACCTTACGAGAAACAGGGTCGGGTGTTTGGAACGCAACAATTATTCCAAGGTATAGCTCGGTTAGTCGGAATGGGTATTGTTTCATTAGTGGCTGAAGTCGTTTTGCCAAAATATATTATCTTAGTTGCTGCAGGAATACTAACCATTGTTATGATTTGGGGTATGATCTACTCTAACCGAGGAGAAGTAGCTAAACCAGATTATATTGATGATGTGAAAGAACCCGAATTTTCAATAGGCAAAGCAGAAGAAATTTGGGATACTACACAACCAAATACTGCTAAATATGACTAACATAAAATGTAGAAATAGAATTTAATCCTCAATTTTGATGACGATTCTCTTATTCTCTTTTCCTTTATTTATTGTTTCAATGATCCGAACTGTACCTACTTCGCGAGTGTTCTTGAGATGTGTCCCACCATCTGCTTGTAAATCTAAACCTACGATTTCTACTGTTCTAACTTCTTTGATTTGGGGTGGAAGTAAATTAATCTTCGTTCGAATGAGATCTGGAATTTGAAATGCTTCTTCTCGAGGTAATATTTTGATGACGACATCTCGAGCAGCTGCAATTTCTTCAGCAACACGTTTTTCGATATAGTTAACTCTTTCTTTCGAAAAATCAGCAAGATTGAAATCCATCCGTGCTTTGTTAGGATACATATTACCACCAGTGACACTCGAACCGAATTCTTTCCAGATTAATCCACAGAGAATGTGAAGAGCAGTGTGGTAACGCATAATTATATACCGTCTATCCCAATCGATTTCTCCTTTTATTAGAGAACCTATTTCAGCTTTAAGAGGTCGATCAACTCTGTGAAAATACTCACGATCTTGATCTCGACCAATTTTAGAAACCGAATATTCCTCACTTTTGACGAGAAGCATTCCGGTATCATGTGGTTGTCCTCCTCCACCTGTAAAAAATGCAGTTCGATCAAGATATACATTCATACCATCATCTGATATTTTTGTAATCGTAGCTTCAAACTCCTTAAGATAACTATCAGTCATGTATAGTAATTTCGTCATTGCTCTCAAAGAAACATGGTTTCAAACAGAAATAAAACTTTGCAAGAAATGGTGATGAGCCAAAGAATGAAGGGGCTTCAAGACTTTGGCTCACCGCGGTAGATGGATGGCAAATTCGCAAACATCTTCTCCCTAGGGAGAATCTGTATTGCAATCGTTATTTCAGGGTTGAAGCCCTGATGAAAGTGATAACTGTAATATTATCTAAGACCATTACAAGATTTCATTATTTTTAGAGCTAGTCTCATTGTTTTGAGAGCACTAGTAATGTCTTGAGAGTTGTATTCTGCTAATTCATAAGCTTTTAATCGAAGCTTCTGAGCATCTTTTGGTTCCTCAAATTCCTCTAGAAGTTTATTATACTCACTAACAATTATGCTCAAAGTTTTTGATTCCTTGCTATTTGCAGGGAATGTTAAATGATATTTTGGATCAACATCTTCAATAGACATATATTATTCACCAAATGAATTCACAAACGAATTTTTTTGTCTTCTCTTTTGTGAATCATTACTTTGATATTCTCAAGAGCTATAAAAAAGCTTCTCATAAGTTTGAGAAATAATTCTGAAAATAATGTAATGCTTTATAAAGTTTAAAGGTAAAAATAATAGTAATAATTAGTGATTTCTCTTCGAAAAATAGGAAAAATTCTAGATGGATGAAAAGGCTCCAATTTATAGTTAGTGATAATCTGAAAGGAGAAAAAGAAAGTGAATGAAACAATAAAAATTATACAAAATATGAGGACTATTCGGAAATTCTCTGACAAGAAGATTTCAAAAAAAGATTTAGAGTTAATCATAAATAGTTCAGTTCGAGCAGCTAATTCTTCTCGCAGACAGAATTATTCAATCATAGTTGTTGATGAAAAAGAAACACTTGATCAGTTATTTTATGGAAGCAATAAAGGACTTGTTTTTTGTTTAGATTTTAATCGATTAATAGACACTGCAAAACACTTGGGTTATGATTATGACCCAAAAGATATTCGATTATTTATCATAGGTTCTATTGATACCATTCTTGCAGCGCAAACTGCTACAATAGCGGCTAAATCACTTGGTATTGATTCTATTTTTACAAATAGTATTCATCGAGCGAAAATAGAAGATGTTTACAAGCACTTCAATTTACCAGAACAGTATTGCTTTCCACTAATAGCCTTAGGTTTAGGATATCCTGAAGAAGAACCCAAATGGAAAATGGGTCGACTTTCAGGTCCTGGTCTTGTTCATGATAACAAATACCAGAGACTTACTTCTGAGGAGCTAGATCAACTTGTGAAGGACTATGATGATCAAGATCTTAAATTGGGTGTTCCAGCTGAGAGCTTAGCGGAACAGGGTTTTGAACGTTATTTAGATTGGTTCTTTAAAATAAGCCAAATTCCTAGTAGATAAATAAAGAGGTGCCCAAATGAAATATAAATTCATAAAAGGAATAACAAATGCATTAGGATGTCAGAATGTTTTACCAGTAGATTTTAGTCCGATTGCATTTATTGTGGCGTTGGAAGAACAACAAAATGGACTATGGAACGATCTGAATTCTATCCAATTGAAGATGTTTTTTCTGAAATAAACAAGTATATTGAAAACAATGGTATAGTAGAATACATTTTACTTACTGGAAGTGGCGAACCTGCTCTTTATAGTGGGTTTGGTGAATTAGCAGATAAAATCAGAGAGAAGTTTCCAAGCATAGGTATTATTGCTTATACAAATGGTTCTTTACTGAATCGAAAAGATGTACAAAATGAGTTTGCTAAATGTACAGTTCTAGGGTGTAATTTGAATAGTGTCTATAATAAGGAATTCAAGAAGATATGCAGACCACTTGAAGATGTTCGATTACAAGACACATTGAATGGTCTAAAGGAATTCAGCAAGCATTTCAAAGGAAATCTAATTTTTGATACTAAATTTGTCAGAGATCTGAATGATACTAAAAGGAATGTTCAAGGATTAATTGATTTTCTGAAAGAAATACAACCGAATAGCTATACAGTAATTAGTAAGAAACATAAAGGACAAGAATTGACTGAAGAATTTACTTCGTTTATTAAGGAAACAATGAAGGATTTACCTTTCCCAACAGAGTTACACATCTAATCATAACAAATAAAATTGCTCCTAGTATTATCTAGAGTTTGGAAAAAATAGAAAACCAAGAGAAATCTACATCAGCTATAATGTCATCATAATTTCAGTTAATTTTTCCTCAACTTTCCATAAACGACCTTTAACCCAACCACAACGATCCATCATTGCTCGATAGGTATTTTCATTCGAAAAATCTTCATGGTAAAGAGCCGCATCTGTTAATTCTCGATAAATGCCCCAACGAATGTCATCAAGTTTTTTCGTTTTAATATCTATTAATTGCTCCAAGAGTTTCTTGAGTTTCTTATCACCATCTGAAGCAACCCGTTTCTGCAACATATTTTCTAGTTTAAAGTAAAGATATTCAATTCGATGGTATGTTGAAACAGCATCGTTTCTCGCAAACCACATTTCAATTATCTTGGAATGAGGGAAAAATACATTTATACTTCTAGCCCAGGTTGTAACTTCTTCGGCTTGATACAATTGAGCATTCTTCTTGTGCCTTTTCACAACATCTTCTGCACGAGATAAATGAGCATTCATTTTTTCAGCATTTGTTAGGAAAAACTCGAGGAAATGAAAGGAATCAGTTCCTCTATGATGGCCAAAACATTCAAGATCACAACCAATCGCTACAGGACCATTCTTCTTGTTAATCGTCTCGAGCATCCATTGACCATTAGGGAATGCATTATCTGAAAAGTGCCAACTAAGAGCACGATTGCGAGGAATTATGAAAATATCTTTCTCAGTCTCTAATTTCCAAAGACCTTCTACATCATCAGAATAAAATGTACTGTACACACCATCGATAATAGAATAATCAATATCAAGTTCTTGGAGAAGATGATTCTTATGTGTAGAGAAAACCAGTTCCGGTGGAAATAAGCCCCTCATTTCCTTTCCGAACATTTCTTTGACCATTTTTCTATGATGGTAAAATTGTTCTTTGATAAAACCATCATCAGTGAAAACAAGTGGTGCATGATAGAAAGGAGATAATAAAACTTCAACTACTCCTCGATCAATTAACTCACCTAAAGTAGATATTAAGAAATCATTACCAGTGCGTTCAAACCATTGGATAACACTCCCTGTAAGTGAGAGGTTAATAGCAAAATCGTGATCTTTGCTTAGGTCTGAGAGCATTTTAAACATAGGACCATAACTTTGCCAAGTAATCTCCTTCACAATAAATTCTTCGTTATAATAGGGTTGATGACCATGAAGGATTAAAACACAATCAGTCAAAATTTAAAATCTCCTGTGTCCTATGAGATACCATTTAATCCAATAGGTATCTTCAATTAATAATTAATGAGTTAAGAACATTTTCCTTGAATTCAATAGATAAAATCTAACCACAAATTTCTAATTTTGAATAGTCAGTATTATAATAAATAAATTGAAAGAAATTTAGTAGTGAGTAAAATGGCAGAAACAAATAATGATAAACGAAATATCAAGGAATTATCTATAATATTGCTTGAGATAGCAGACCTTAATTTTTTACTATCTACAATAGGACTTGAAAAAGAGCAGGTACTGAAACAAATAGTGAAAGAAGTGAATCATATAACTTGGATTTTTGGGCATTGTGCGTCACATATGGATTATATCTTTGGGGGATTATGTCAAGGAAAACGTCTACTAACAGAGGAAGAAAGCGAAGCCTATGCTTATGGAGTTTCAAAAGATAAAATAAACGAAGGATTACCTAACACATTCAAAGATCTAATTGAACGGTATCTGAAAATACGAAAAGAAACATTTGACTATTTAAACAAATTACCAGAAGAGAAATATCGAGAAGTGCCAGAAGCAGATGCAGGGAAACAAACAAAAGAGTCAGTTATGCAAGCAATCCAAAGAGTAGCATTACACTATATGGGACATATGGGACAAATAATACTCATACGAAGAAGTATCGGAAACCCGGGATTTGGATTCGTTGCTGGTATGACAAAAGAAAACCGAGAAAAAAGAATAGATCAATGGATGAAATGGTGGGAAGAAAACAAAGAGAAGTTTTCTTGAATCCAAGAGTAGTCTGAATAGTTTTTATATTCTTCACGTATGTTAAATCAGATGTTTTGAGGAATTGATTGCAATGATTAATACTGTTTTAGGACCTATTTCTGAAGATGAATTAGGTGCAATACTAATGCATGAACATATTTTAGTGGATTTAGATGGTATAAACATGGTTGAGAAAACTTACTAAGGGATGTTCAACCATTGTTGAAGCAACTCCATTTGGACTTGGACGTGATTTAGAGGTTTTAAAGAAATGTGCTAAAGAATCTGGTTTGAATATTATCACATGTACAGGTGCTTGGGATGGTTTTTCTGTTAGAGGAAAATGTGTTCCAAATGACATTAAGGAAAAAACAATTGAGGAAATTGCTTCTATTTGGGTAAAAGAAGCTAAAGAAGGAATAAACGAGACTGGAATAAAACCTGGATTCATTAAAATGGCTCTTGGTGATGAAGGAGAAATTTTTCCTTTACAAGAAAAACTACTACGAGCAGCAATTAAAACCAGTTTAGAAACTGGACTTCGTATCCAGTGTCATGTTTGGAATGAACCAAGTGTAAAGCGAACTTTCGAAATATTAGAGGAAGAGAACTTGCCCTTTGATAATTTTATCTGGGTTCATGCAGATGCAAAAATGAATATCCCATTAATATTTGAAGTTGCAAAGAAAGGAATGTGGATAGAATTTGACGGTATAGCAGGTGCAGAAAACTTTGAGAAATATCCTAAAGGAATAAAGAAATTGCTAGAAGAGAATCTGATAAATCAGCTATTATTCGGACAAGATTCAGGTTCCTTTAAGATTAAAGAGAACAGAGAAGAAAATAAGAATCAAAATATGAGACCCTATGCTACGTTTTTTGATACATTTGTTCCGTATTGCGTAAAGGAAGGAATAGATCAAGAATTAATCAATAAGGTAATCACAGAAAACTCGAAAAGAGTTCTCACACTCAAGTAACTTTAAAAAAACTCAAAGGAAGAAATGGTGGGAAGAAAACAAAGAAGATTTTTCATAGTTTTTTAAACATCAACATTTTATTTCTAGAAAAATCCCTTTCGAAAACTGTTTGATTCGAGGAATCCATTTTCTCAACTTTACTAATTGATAATTTAAATCTTAATATGTTGATTTCACCAGATGAACCGGGAATTCTCATTAGTGAAGATGAGAGATTATTGAGGAAATCAAAATTCCAGGTATCAACATGGGAACAAACTGCTACATTTCTTTGTTGCTTTCTATCACTAAGCAAAAGAAAACCAACTAAAATTTCATCGCTATAGATCGAATAAATCAATTGTTTTTCTTTTTGAATAACTTCTTTTATTGAAGCATAGTAATCCGAATAACTAATCCTCTCAAAATACTCTAAGCCAGCTTTACCAGATACCGCTTCAATCTCTCCTAGAACAAATTGTCTTAGTATTACCATTAAGTTACTATCGTCGAAGTTATGCTTTCGGAGTTCTAATGAGTTTGCTTCGCTGGATTGGATTTTGTCAACCATTATTGATAGATAAGTAATTCCTTCACCAACTCTTCTGTAACCAAACTTTTCATAAAGTGAGATAGCAGAAGAATTATTAGCCAAAACAACTAAAGCTAGAAAGCTCTTCTTCAATTCCGAAGCTCTTGCTTCTGAAAAAGTCATTAATGCCTTTCCAATGCCTTGTTTTCTGAAAGTGGATTCGACCGCAATTGTGTAAATAAATAATTGATCACCACGATTTGTACCTAGGGAAAGTATACCAGCAATTTCGTCATCCTTAATGTAAAAGTAATTCTCAGCCTTAATTCTGAACCAAATAAACATCAAGAACCTGATGAATAAATTAGTTTGTGATATTTGAGGATCGTGACTCATGTTTCGAATCATAGATTTCTTAAACTTCGACCATTCATACCATCTAACTTTTCTAATCTCAGATTTCATTTGTTTAGCACTCTATTTCAGAAAGGAGATACGAGTTAATAAACATTTAATTTTGATTTTTATTATTAAGTCTAGATGACTTTTCTTAAAATATTTAACATGGCAAATAACTTAGTATTTTCTAGTTTGAATAAATTAGATGCAAACGTAATTGTGGGAGATTTCCATTATGTTTGGGAACCAATTGCGAAGATCCTAGGATTAACCTTTGAATTGAAAACATCGGAAGAAGAAGACTTGCTTATTTTCAAGAAATGATAAGAATCTCATTAAAATCGAAAATGTTTTATAGGTCAATCAAGCAGAAAAAAGTGCAATACCTTGGAGTGGTAGTGTAGCCAGGCAGCACGGCAGGCTCCAGAAAAAGTAAACAAAAATACTGACCGTTCGGAATGATGTAATTTTGGAGCGGTGCTCTCTTTAGAGAAACTTGCTGGTCGGGAGTTCAAATCTCCTCCACTCCACTTTTTTATCTTACTTTTTTGTTCTACTCTTTATTCCCGATCTTTCTCTTAATTGTGCGAAGTGTCCTATTGCATGGTAGAGATTTTGTATAATTGCTTCTTTTACCGTTGTTTTAACTCCCCATGGGAAAGTAAACTCATCCTCCAGTTGAGAATCTGTCATTGATTCTATTGCATTAATCATTCTATTAACTGCTCTTTCTAAATCTGCTGTAGGAACATTAGTAGGGACGAATTTTAGTGGTTCATTTAAGAACCAATTTCCCGCATCTTCAAATATGGCTTGTAATGTATGATTGAACGTTTCCTTTATTGTAAACTCCTTAGGAGTAAGTTTAAAATTCCAAGCTTTATCATTTTCAATTTTCTTTATAGTCTTATAGGCTATTTTCTTGAAGTATTGCCAAAAATCGATACAGGTTTTGATTTCAGTCATTGCCTTCACATTGGAGAATATATACATTCATAGTTATTACTTTTTTTTTCAGCTATAGGTGATAGTCAATGGCTAACGATGAGAGTAATAATAGAGTAGAGAACTTTGGAAAACCTCCTAGTAGGATTGCTACTCTAGATTTTACTCGAGGATTAGCAATTTTCCTCATGACATTCTTCCACGGGTTTAACCATGTCTTTGATCCTAGTTGGTTCACAAGTGATCCCAGCGTAATTTTCGATACAATTCACCCAATAGCCATTGCACCAATAGGTTTTCTTGTTTATCTCGGAACTTGGAATTCTTTTTTCTTATTGGTATCCATAACAGTCAATACTCTAGGCATGGTTAAAAGTGCACAAAAAGGAGCTAATCTCGAGAAAATTCTTTTACGAAGAATAATAACTGGATTATTTCTTTTCATCGCTGATTATATTATTGAAGCACTTCTTTACTATGGATATTTTGGAAATGGTATAAAGAATGGTGCTTGGAGTGCCATCTCCAGATTTTGGTTGCATTTCTTTGGGATCAGAACTCTGCAAATTATAGCTTGGTCGATAGTCATTACTTCAGTTATTAATTATTTCTTACTGCGTAAGAATGGTCATCAAAAGTATGTTCGTAACATGATTATCTTTGGTATACTGGCATTATCTGTTCTTATTTCTACCCAATTTGTTCAGAATGCAGTTGATAACATGCCTTGGGAATCACCTGCGGGGTATACAGGTGGAGGATGGCCTGATATCGGAATACAAGAGTACAATGCTTCTTTTAGAACGTGGATTTTTGTGCAAATTGCTGGAGGGCTAGAACCCTTCTTTCCGTATCTCTGTACGTCTTTTGTAGGTGCGATGATTGGTTTAACAGTGTGTTTAGCTAAACCTCCGAAATATATTACGCCATTCTTTGGATCTACGGGATTACTAATGATGATTCTTGGAGCTGTTTTAATTGCACTAGGATATCCTATGGTATTCGATACTCGCTCATCGCTGCCAGTGTTTCTGTTACAATTAGGAGGTCAGATGGGATTACTTATGCTCTTCTTTAGAAGAGTTGAATTTAAAGGTCGCGGAAAGGTTTTTGCGGATAATTGGCTATCAAGAGAACTACGATTATGGTCTATGGCATCGCTATCAATTTATGCACTAGAGATTTTCGATTTCGTTCCAGCATCTTTTATGAATCTGATTGCAGGACGATTCGTTGGGCATAATTTCTTGTTAAGGACATTTAATCAACCTCATCAAATGGGTTATGCTCTTTTGTATGCTTGCTTTTCACTTTTATGTTATATTGGTTTGATTCGAGTATGGTCTTTGGCTAATTTTACAGGTTCTTTTGAGTGGTTCTTGTTAAGAGTACAAAATGGTTTTAGAAAACCAAAACTCAATCGACTTGATGTTGATTTAATCCTAAATAAAACCGGTTGGATCATTTTCGTTGATCAAGCCAGCGATATAAAACAAGTATGGATACATAGAATTCAACAAAAGTTCAAGAAAACAGATGAAGAAATTTTGCAGTGAATACATTATACAAAAAGTTAACAATAAACAAGATTTTGAATAAAAGTCTTTAATGAAGAATCATTTCTTGATGATATTTACAATATCAGGAACGATTAAAGCTTTGATGAATGTAGATTTAATGAAGAAAGTAGTCGATGATTTCGATGACGGAAAGGATGTTGTTGGAACCAGATTAATTAAAAGATGGAAGCATGATGAAGGAACACTGAAATTATGGCGTGCGAGTTCTAATTTTATCTATGTATTTCGAGAAAATGACAAACGAAAAATATTACGAGTCACTCCTGATGCAGAAAGAACAATAGATCTACTTTTAGCTGAAATGGATTTCTCAGATCATTTGAGAAAGAAAGGCATACCAATTCCTGAGCCAATTCCATCTCAGGATCAAAACAAAATTGAAACGCTAATTACTGATTTCGGAACATTCTATGGAATTGTTATAGATTTCATTGAGGGAGATTGTATTGATGATCATAATGATTTCGATGACGAGAGATTCCTAGAATGGGGCAGAATTCTAGCAAGAATACATAAAGCAGCATTAAGCTTTAAACCGAAACCAAAACGTAGACGAAAAACTTGGGAAGAAGACATAGATATGGCAATAGGCTGGTTGCCACAAGAAGAAAAGGAATTTAGAGAGAAGCTTAAGTCAATTAAAGATTGGATTAAATCAATTCCTCAAGATGAGTTTTATGGTTTACTACACTATGATGTAGAACCTGATAATATAATTTGGACAGAGAAATCGTATTATATTATTGATTTTGATGATGCAGCATATTACCCATTTGTAGCAGATCTTGCATTCGCACTAGAAGAGATTAGAAAAGAAGAACCAGATGTTGAAGGAGAGATGCTTTATAAGTTCATTAAAGGATACACATCTGTCAAAAGCTTACCAAAAGATTGGGAAAACCAACTAGAACAATTCTTTACTTTGATGGATATCTACAAATACGCTCGAGTGATACATGCTTATGAGAACACAGAACCTAAAACAGATCGTGAATGGACTCAGAAAATGAGGGAAAGACACCACAAAAGCATGAAGGAAACAAAGAAAAGATTGCAGAAAAAATGGAATAATTAGTGCAATCCAATTACCGAATTGTTTTCATGCCTCTTGACCTCAACAAGATAATTGGATTGCGGTTTTTGTCTAGAATGAAACCTCCGTGAGCATTCCCCTTCACCGAGTGGTGAAGAAGAGTAGAGTCCGTATTATTAGCCTTCCTCCTGCGACAGAGTTCATCGGAGTTAATTGTCTAACTCATTCTTTACCTGCAGAGTCTTTCTTGCAGAACAATAAACCTTTTTCTTTCTAGTATTTAATTTTTGTCCCGCCACTAAAAAATGAGTTAATTCCAGATTAGGTAGGACTATAAATATATCCTTGATTCGTTTTTCATTTGGATGTTTTTAAAGAAGAAAGGAAATTATATAAATGAAAAACAGAAATTAAAGCAGTCGAGAAAAGAAGATTTATATATTGTCCCGAGTCTTAAATAATTGTAGATGTGATATAGATGTCCGAAGAGAAGAAGAAACGAGGTCGCCCAAGAGTTTACAATACTAATGCTGCGCGAAAAAAGGCATATCGAGAAAGGAAAAAAGCTGAACGAAAAGAATTAGAAGTAGAAATTGAAAAGATGCAAAAAGATTTAGATTTTATTCGAAAAGAAATTGAACAAAAAGATCTTACTGATAATCCATTTTTACATTTAACCTATAAAGATTTAAGAAATGCTAGTTTGGAGCAACTAGATGAATATTCTAAGGATTTGATAGCTATAATTGGTGGGCAATATTCTCTTTTAAGTCCCCTACAAGTTATCGTTAAGGACATCATAAATCAATATTCAGTGAAAAAAATAGAGGATTGGAGCGCTTTTAATCCTGATCAAAAAGTAGCCATCGATGTTAGCGGGAAAATACTTGATTTCTATTCCATCATCCAGAATTTGACTCTATTGAATTTAATAGACTTAGAACTAAAGAATAGAGGACAAGATAAGAAAATTGATATTGAGCTTTCTGAAATCGAAAAACAAATTTTCGAGTTAGAAGAAGAATTTG
The DNA here is from genome assembly GCA_013166835.1 of Promethearchaeati archaeon. Taxonomy (GTDB): domain Archaea; phylum Asgardarchaeota; class Heimdallarchaeia; order JABLTI01; family JABLTI01; genus JABLTI01. Next base: position 13,512 of record JABLTI010000027.1, read on the forward strand.
CAGAAAAGAGGAAAGTCAAACTTTACGAAAAAATAGATTAGTTTTGCATTATTCTTTTTTTCATTCTTTTTTAGATTCTAAAGCGTTTAGTATTTTTGCTAGTATATTTTTTATAATAACATTGATAATTTAGTAATAATTATTGAGCTTGATTAAATTGATAATGAAGAATGAAACTGCTATAATCACTGGTTCAACTAGTGGCATTGGATTAAGTATTGCTGAAAAATTTCTAGAAGCAGGTTGCAAAGTTACTATTAGTTCTAGAAGTGAAGAGAAAGTGAAGAAGACTCTTGCAGAACTAACTAAGAAGTATAAGGACTCTGTCATTGGTTTTGCATGTGATGTTAACGATCCTAAAGCTTTGAAGAAACTCGTTGATAAAACAATAGAGAAATTTGGGTCAGTTCGTATACTTATTGCAAATGCTGGAACAAATAGAACTTATGGACCATTTAGCAATTTAACTGCAGACATGGTTAGTAAAGATGCAATTACTGTAATTGGAACTAATTTGATTGGGACTCTTAATTCTATTGCAGCAGTTATGCCTCATATGATTCAACAAAAATATGGGAGAATCATCACTTTATCTGGTGCTGGAGCAGAAAGACCAATGGAGAATATGACCATTTATACAGCTTCTAAGGGAGGTGTCGTAGCATTTTCCAAAAGTCTGGCATTAGAAATGTCTCAGAGAGAAGAAGATATAAAAATCAATGTCTTTGCACCAGGAATGATTAAGACAAATCTGGCATCTAATGCCGATCTTGTTCCTAATTGGGGAGTGGGAGAAGATTATGAAGGCAATTTAGAACTTGCTCATGAATGTCTTGGAACAGACATTGATACTAGTTGTGATAAAGTAATTCCATATGCTTTACCTGAGCTTAAAGATAATGGGAAAGTATTTCGTGGATTCAAAATAATAAAGATGATTACCGGTGGAATAAAATATCAAAGAAAGATGAAAAAAGCTAGAAAAAGTACTTAAAAATCAATCTGATATTTACTGAATCTAGCAAGCCAACCTTCTTTGGTTGGCAATTCTTTGTAAAGTGCTTTACTAAGAGAGACAATGCTTTCCCCATCGACAATAACTTCTATGTCTTTTTTAGTAGAGTAATTCTCCATTAAAGCAAGTAAGAAATCATGAATCGCAGTATCAATTCCAGCAACAAGACACTTGCGAACAAAATCTTTCTCTTCGGGGGAAAAGGGCATTAAACTATCTTGTAGTCTCTGTAATTTTTGGGCTTTGTAAACCCCAGCTAATAATTTATCATAGAAATCAATAGCGTTGTCTCTAAGATTTGCAATTATAAATTGACCGAATTTATCTAAAGTTTCGTCTGAATCCATTTTACTCAGGAAAAGATATAATCATATTTTACTTTTAATCTCTATTATAATCCATATAACACACACGTCATCTACATGTATGACAGTAAAAGAACGGATTTTTTAAGAATAAGTGTTTAATCAGAGAGAATAGGAGAAAATTAAATATATCTAAATGTGAAACTCCTACTATTCCACTGATATTTCCAGCTATTACAATTATATTGATAGTATTTGACAAACTAAAACAGGTTGTAAAAGATGTCTAAAAAATCTAAGAAAAAATTGGTTCTTATTGCTGATTCTGCTTGTGATCTACCAGTAGATATTATAGAACAATATGGCATTGTTATTCTTCCAATTTCAATCTACTTCCCTGAAGAGACAAGAACTCAATATGTTGATATCACAACAGAAGAGTTTTTCAGAATGATTGATGAGGAGGATTTATCACCAACTACAGGAGTTCCTTCGCCAAGAGTGTATAAACAAACATTCGATAAAGCTCTTGAGAAACATAATGAAGGAATAATGATTGATATTTCTTGTGATTTGAGTGGTATCTATAACTATGGTGTAATCTACTCAAAGCAATTTGCAGAAGATAAAATCTCTGTTGTTGATAGCAGGACTGCAACCCTTCCATTAGGACTTATAGTTCTAAAGGCAGCTAGAATGATTGAGGAAGGATTAACAAAAGAAGAAGTCCTTAAGAAACTCAAAAAGATTATTCCTAAAATCCAACTGAATGCTTTTGTTGGTAATTTGAAATACTTGAAACGATCAGGAAGAATATCTACTTTAAAGCATATCCTTGGGAATTTAATGCAGTATAAACCACTAATTTCTATTATGGATGGAAAAATAGTTTCTCCCACACGTGTCCGAGGTGAAGCTGCAACAATGGAATTTATGAAAAATTTAGGAGATAAAGTTCTGAAAGCTTTACCTAAAAATGAGACAATTGTTGTTATGCACTCACGCAATTTTGAAAAAGCAGAAGAGTTAGCCAAGTATTTAGAAAACTCAAACAAGAAGAAAATTGAGATTCTTATTTGGGAAATTGGTCCTGCAATTGGTGTCCATGTTGGTCCTGGTGTTATTGGATTAACTTGGGCTGGCAAAACAGCTGATGAGTTACTAAAGTAGAAAAAAGAAAAAAAAGGATAGATGAAGGATTAATTATCTGAAAGCTCATCTATCTTGTTCAATCTTCCGCCAATGCGACCAGTAATAGTATCGAGGATTAATGCAGCTCCGCCAATGATGGCACCAAAGAGTAAGCTGAGTTTTGGTAGATAATTTGTAATAACAGTATTGATATCGTAAGTATTGTAAATGTCAGTTATTTTTGCATCCAGTAGTTGCCCTAAACTCGAAGCACTATCAATACTCAGGAAATCAAGTAAAGATGCTATTGTTGTATTAATATCAAGAGAAGCATCCCACCAAGCTTGAACTTTCGCTCGAAGGACGAAATAGAAGAACAAGACAATACCAACAAAAACAATTAAGCCAGTAAATCCACCGGCTAACATTCCAGGGAATTTATCTTGAGCAATGAAGCCAGCAACAAATCCACCAATTGCACAACCAAGAACCGCAAGAATAAGAGCTAACCACCAGGCTACTTGAAGACCACCGTAAATTAATCCAATTGCTGCTCCAGCACTAACTAAGCTGCCAATTATACCACCGATTATTATTCTAATCAACGACATTTTAAACACAGATAATTAATAACAATTTGATTAATAAATTTTCATTATAGAAGTTTAAATTCAGTGATTTCTTGGATAATATTTTTAGTTCCAGATTTACGCATGTAAATTATCAATCTATAATTAGATTGATTGGAGGGAACCCGAAACATGAGAAGAAAAAAAATTATAGCAATTAGTCTATTTGTTTTTGTATTCGCATTTATGCCAATTACTATCGTAAACGCTTGTCAACCTCCACTTCCACCTGAGATTACTATATAGCAAGTAGTACGAATTTCACACCTGATAGAACTTTGATTTTGGATCAGTTAACTGAAGATGCTGCACGATGTGGCATTAAGTTGAATATTGAACTCATAAGCTACTATGATATTATACCGAAATTGTTTGCCGGTGATTATGATTTAATAATGTTCATAACTTTAGCTTGGTATCAACCAGCTTCATTTGATACGATATTTTTCTATCTTGATTATTACTATGGAGATTCCAATCTCTGGAATTATCACAATGAAGTCTTAAAGACAAAAATACAAGAGATGAAAGATTTCTACTATAATGGATTTGAAGCTGAAGCTATCGAGGTATTCCACGAAATCGAATTAATCATATATGAAGAACAACCCAGCCTTGCATTATGTTACCACTTAGACACAATGTTAATTCATACACATCAAATAATAGTTAATAGTCATCTGGACAGACCTGGTAAAGATATTGCAATTAGGAAAGCATTAACTTTCTTAATTGATCGTGAACTCTACACTTCCGCTATACAAACATCCAGTATATATACAATTTACCAAACTAGTCATTTGTTTGGTTGGTCACAATATCATGATACTACTCTTCCAGAAATAGATCACTCTATTGGAAAAGCAACAAGTACATTGGCACATGCAGGATTTAAACCAAGAGCAATAAAGTAAATACTCTTGATTCTTTTTTTTATAAAATTGTTTCAATAAATTGTATAATTCTCTCTATTACTATTTCTTTTTCCGAACCAAAAAGAATAGTATGAATAGAGTTTGCTGCAAAATAATCTTCTTTGATCTTGCTTTTAACCAACTCATGAATCTTCTCGGCATTGTATAGTGGAACACGATCATCCAATCCTGCAGTAATGGTGAGGATGGGTGCTGTTACATTCTGTATTTCCTCTCTTGCAACTTCCATTAAATCCAACATATGTTCAACTGCTTTTAAGGCAGAAACACGATAATTTAACATGCTATTTTTCTCCATGAGTTCAATTTCTTTTTTTCTTCTTGGGAAATATTTCAATAAATCTGCGACTAAAAATATATAATCTTGCATGAAATACTCGACTTTTATAGGAGCACATAATGTGACTATAGCATCGACAGTTTCATGTGCTGCTAAAATAAGAGATAAGGTTGCGCCCATAGAGTGACCGATTAGTATTATTTTTTTACAATATTGCTTAATGAAATCATAACTTTCCTTTACTGATTTGTACCAATCTAGCATATCTGTTTGAGCTAAATCAGCTGGACTTGTTCCATGACCTGCAAGAAGAACTCCAAAGGTAGAATAACCAAATTGCTCATGAAGAAGCAGTCCAAGATCATTCATTTCTTGAGCAGTGGAAGAAAAACCATGTACTAAAATAATTCCAACATCATTCCCTTTAAAGAAAAAAGGACCAGCATTGTCTCTTATATTTCGCTCCACTTTTTCAGGGGCTAAATTATCTATTGCTGCTAGTACGGATTCCATTGGTAAGGAAGAGGAGACAAAAGATTTTGAATCTCTACGAAGAAAACTAATAGTAAATGAATTCAACCATGAAAGCATTTCTTTATAGGGCGAGAATACATTAGAAATAATCTGTTTTCTTGATGGTTTTTTCGACATATAAAATCCTCATCAAAATCTAAATTTTTTACTCTTGACTCGCATCTAATGAAACATCTTGTTTCTGCATTTCAGCAATTTCCTTCCTGAATTTCTCAATTGGTTTCTCTTTCTTTCGACCAAATTTAGTTACAATGGGAATAAGGACACCAAATGTTAGTAAAGCCGATATTGGTATGATTGCCCAATCCATACCTATTGGGCCATCGTTTGGTGGAAAAACGAGATCAATTGCCAAAAGCAAACCACTTGCTCCAAACATAAGAATTGGTCCAACAATCCACGCAATAGCAGGGCGCTTAAAAATAATGAAACTCACAATATAAGCAAAAAATAATCCTCCTACGGCCCACCAAGCCCAATCTACTCGTATCCATGCAGTATTAGGCAAAGTAACAACATCAATGATAATTAGGAACACACTAATCAAAAAAATATTCAATGGCGTAACCCACCACTTGTATTTTGGTATTCGATCCCAAAATGTTCTCTTAGTATGTGAAATATTGCTTTCCTTTTCTTGTGTGGTTGCTTGAATTGACTGCAAAATATCTTTTGAATTTATCTCTATTGTTTCCTTTTTCTTCTTCGCACTCATGACTATCAATTGAAATTCTACGAATAACTATTTATTATTTTGTAATCCAGTCAATATTTGAGTAACCAATTCACTACAAAATGATTGCAAAATCGTAAGCTATTATATTTCTTCTTCCACAGTAATTGCTTTTCCATCATTGAATATTTTTCCATCTTTTAACTCAATAACTCGAGTTCTGTCTCTAACCAGGTTTATATCATGAGTGGTAATCAACAATGTGATTTTTAGTTGTTTATGGATTTTGTAGAGCTGATCCATTACATTATCAGCAAGTTCTGCATCCATATTAGCGGTTGGTTCATCTAATATCAGAAAACCAGGTGCCCCAAAATTGGCAATAGCTAAGGAAGCTCTTTGTAATTCCCCTCCAGAAATCTCTAATGGATATGAGTTCTTTCTGTGATCGATTTGAAACTTAGTGAAGGTTTCATCAATTTTATCTTGTGGGTACTTCTTAAGAATTATATTATTACCTGAAAGCATATCTCTGATAAAGAGATTCTCAGTCACTGTGATGAATGGATGCAAATCTCCTTGTTGGGAAACAATGCCAATATTATTTCTTCTGAATTTTGCTCGTTCGGCATCATTCAAATTGTGTAATTCTTCATTTAAAACAGAAATATTGCCAGCACTGCAAGGTTCAATTCCAGTAATAAGTTTGATAATAGTAGTTTTACCGGAACCACTTGGTCCAATAATGAATGCTAATTCTCCTTTAATGATCTCTATATCTATATCAGTCAAAGCTGGAACTTCTAAGTTTTTACTCCGATAGATTTTATCAACGCCCTTCAAACTAATCTCGATTTCTTTCTTATCAAAATAATTTGCTTTTAATGGAGTAATAGACAATTTTTTCTGTTTCTTCATTTCTGCGACATCAATCTTCTTAGGAGGGATTCCATCTGGATGTAAGATCTCAACTTTGGAATCTTCTGTTACTACAAAATCAACTTTATCCTTTAGATGGAGTAAATCATAGACCTCATTTGGGATTCGAATGTTCTGTGAAGAATCAATTTGTCCTTTGAAAAATATGGGAAATTCTCGTTGATTGAGGATCCCACTTTCTTCGACATTAAAGAGCGAACTTACACGACCACTGTGAATCTCACAGGTTTTATCTACACCTCTTAGGAAGCGCATATCATGTGTTACAACTAAAACAGTAGTTCCATATTCTCGAGCGATTTGTCTCAACATTTCCTTAACTATTTCAGTATTCTCAGAGTCTAATTGTCCCGTGGGTTCATCACATAACAAAAGGGGAGCATTTTTCGCTAAAGCACTTGCTATAGATGTTCTGATCATTTCTCCACCGGAGAGATAACTAACTCGTCGATTTTCAAGATGAGCTATTCCTAATGTTTCTAGAATTTCCATGTTTCGTCTTCGATTTTCAGAGCGATTATCTGAATATAGACTAGAAGCAAAGTTAAGATTATCTATTACAGTGCCTGAGAGAAACAACGTTCGCTCTGGAAACTGATGAACTAATCCGACCATATTTAATCGGTAATCCAATAACTCAGCTAGCTCTAATTTTCCAACATCATAAGATCCAACTCTTACATCACCACTTGAAACAGCTACCATTCCTGCGAAGATTTGAATTAGAGTAGATTTCCCAGAACCACTTGGACCAATTATCGAGATAACTTCTCCTTTCTTGACTCGTAAGTCAATTCCACGTAAGGCAGCTATTCGAGTTTTTGTTTCTTCATCGGTGTAAATTTTTATTACATCATTACAGTGAATCATTTTATCTACTCCTGTTTAACTGGTCTGTATCGATAAATCGCTGGTATCAAAGCTAGAAGCCATCCCAGCATTGAGATGACTAAACCGCCTATTATTATCAGTACTATTGTCCAAGCAGGTATGCCTGGAGTATATGGTTGATAGAAGCTTTGTGACTCTAAGAAGAAATCTGCTACTAAACCAAATAATGGTAGAGATGCAAATACTGTGATCAGCAATGGTAGGGATATTACCAAAAAGTACTCAAACGTAAAGATAGCTAAAATTTGTCCTCTAATTGCACCAACACGATATAAGGATTCGATTATTCGACCCCTTTCTTCATATATTTTCAAGCCTGTAAAGTAACTAACAAATATGATTGTAATAGCAGCTAATACAGCAAAAATTAGAATGTTATTTATAGGGAAGGTAACTAAACCAGAATACATTGAATCATAAATTTCTTCATAAGTTTGTGATGTAAAATTCAAAGCATCTAGTTTTTCTTGGACAATCGAAACGGCTGATTCATTTACAACATTTATTAACTTATAATTCAGAATACGGAAATCAGTTGAGAAATCAATGCTTCTAGCAATCTCTCTTGCTGTAAATCTTTTCCCAACAATTGAGAAGGTGTCGAAATTTGGTACGAATGCTCTGTTAGTAGGATATGGTGTTAGTGGGAAAACTCTGAATGAATTAATGAAAGTTAAATTCTTTGGAAAACGAGTGAAATCATCAGGGATATATGTATCGCCAGGTCTCAAACCTCGATTTCTTTTGAATTTTATATCTCCTAAAATTGTCATGTTGTTTTCTAAAGCACGAATATCTTCAACTGAACTTGAATAACTTCTTAGCTTATCAATATCAATAACTTCTAGGAATTCAGTAACATTTTCCAGTGAAACTATATTAACACTAAATGAATTAGGATAACGTCCAACTTCATTTTCGTCTGTGAAAGTATATACTTCAGCTTCTGTAAAGCTTGAAATCTCAGTGATATTTTCTAGTAGCACATCTTTTACTTCTGTTGGATCTACCCAATGACTGATTAGTAGATGGCAATCGCCCATTTTTAGATTGACTTCATTTCCAATATTTGTTTCAAGTGATTTGTTCATTGTTAATCCTGGGACTATTAATAGACCAAACAATAGAACACCCAGTATTGCTAACTGGTATGATTTCTTATAGACAGACAAATGTTGAATGGATAATGAATACAAATTGAGTCTTTTGGGCCAAACACTCTTACTGATAAAAGCCCAAAACATAGAAATGACTCGAGCAATAATTAAGAATGCAAAAGTTAGAAGAAATGCCACAGTGCACGTAATCATGAACCAGAAGAGTGTCAAATAAGACATGCTGGATACTACTATAGAAATCTCTCCTAAATTTCGATACACCATAAAGAGGGAAATTGAGACAATTGTAAAAATTAAAGCTATAACAAACAATCTGAATTCGTTTGTAGAGAAAATCCCACGGATTCTTCCTCTTTTCTCTTTGAATTCTTCCGGTGTGGTTTGAGTTGTTTTCTTAGCGATGGTATTTTGTATATAGAAGCTTAATCCGAAAAATCCTACAATTATTGTTCCTAGACCCATAAGCAGTAATGGTTCTAACATGAAATTAAGATAATAATTCGAAGGTTGACTTTCAATTCCCATAGTAAAAAGATAACTTACACCAAATCCCAATGAAGTTCCCACTATAAAGCTGACAAACGTAAATATCAAGTTTTCAAAGAAAACCATTCTTCTTACTGAGCGATAACTTAAACCATAAAGTTTCATTCTTCGAAATACTGCACCTAGCTCTCTTGAACCAATATTCAGAGTAACTACACTCAGAAGGCCAACTATGAACAGAAGTGGAGCATTTAACGGCAATAATTTTGTTGTATTCAATGTCCAAAGACTATTAAATTGGATCAAAAATAATTTCAAATCCTGACATAATAAAACAGGACTTTCTGTAAAAACTGATTCTAACAAATCATTCAAGTCAGGTATTTCATAAATATAGTTTTGCCAATTCGTAGGTTTGATTGCTGAAGAATCATAACTTACATCAACTAGATAGGTTAGAATACCTTCATAAGATGTCATATTGTTTAGAACTTCAGTATAAAGTGAGTTATCAGTAACAAAAATGTTATACCGATAATAATTGAAAAATTCAACAATACTACCTTCAAAATTCCAATTGAAGAGATCTAGTGAAAGACTTTCGTTTATAAAAGTCTCAGTCATATTCCCAACTAACCCTACAATTGTGAAATTCTTGGCACGTCCTGTATGCCATTCACTATACAAAGTAATAGTATCATTAACTTGGAAGTCAGTTTGATTATTACTTGTTGTTAAATACAATAATTCTGAGTGATTCTGAGGAATACGTCCAGCTGTTATGTTTTGAATGAGACCAGTATATGTTCGATTATCGAACGTCATTATTTCATGATTAAGCCAAGGTTCCCCAGGAATAGTCGGATCAAAAGTGTAAATTTGAGTGCTTAGTGCAGTTGATTGATTTCGAAATTTAATATCAGGAAAGAGATCATTTACCATACTAGTGTAATCTTGAGTAATAATCTCAAGGTAGGAGGTATTTAGATTAAATACACCCGGGGCATACTCGTTGGAACTAATGCTGATTAGACCATCATTGAACCAATTCTTCTCCTTTTGAAAAGATTGAAAAGTATTGAATCGATATGTGTAAACAATCATAACTAAACTTGTAATGGCAAGGAAAATAAGTGTCCCACAAATTACAGAAAGAGTTACTCTTCTCCGACCTGTTTTCAGAAAAATCTGAAATAATTGCCATTTGTTTCGCTTTCTACTTTCACTAGTTGGATCCACTTCAGTATTTGCCATCATTAATACCAATTTATTCTCACAAATTCCATTTAAAAGAGTTCATCTTAATCTTGGTATTCTCACTTCTATGAGAAAATGCTCTTATTCAACAAAATTAGGTTTTTACAAACAAAGAAAAAAAATGAAGAAAAAATAAAGAAGTTTGAATATAATCTAGGATGAGTAAATTTTCTCTAATTCCATTTTTATATCATATTTCAAAAGAATTGCTATCCAAGAAGCGTATTCAAGAGCAAAAAGGATATTTTTACCTTCTAAATCGCCAAGTTTATTCATAGTTTCTTCATCGGCTTTCTCATACAAATCCATGATATATTGATCCCTTTCATTATCGATCTTATCAAAGAATTTCTTGAATGCTTTTTTACCGATTTTTTTGTTACCATATTGTTGTTTCAACAACAGATACATTGAATCAAAAATTGGTGAATGAAAATCTTCTTTTTCTTTTTTAGCTAAAGGAATCTTTAATATGAAAGCATTTGAAGTTCGCATATATAGTGTTTCACTTATCAAATCACTTTCATTTTTAGTGGTAATTCTTTTACCAGCTTTAGCGACAAGTTTCGCCTGGATGAGTTTGTGCAAATAGCGGTAAATGCTTTTATCGGATTTCTCTTCTTCAATCCGCTTGAAATTATCACTTAGGTCATGTATTGTCATAGCTCCTTTTCGAAGAAATTTTAAAACGTAGTTCAGATTTTCATCTGAAAATAGCTTGTTCTTTTTCTCATCTTTAATGAAAATCATTTTCGCGGGTTTATAGGTTATTACATCTTGGGAAGACATTACACATCACCACTTTACTCGCACTTAGCAAGCTCCTTTTTCATATCTATTTTAGCAGCTAATGCAGCCCAACTCGTATAATTCAAACAATACTCTAATTCTCGCCATTTCAATTCATTTATTTCCCGAATAGAGCTATCTTCGATATTTTTAAACAATTCAACTAACAAATCATCCCTATCTTGATCTATCTTAAACAAGAATTTTTGAAAGCAATCGCTATCCAATGTTTTACCATCAAGAACTGGTTTTAATAGGAGTCTTGCTGCATCAAAAACGGGACAAAAACCTTGTTCATAAAATTCAAGATCATGCTTTAATGATTCAGGAAAAATGAATGCTTTTGCAGCTCGCATATACAATGTTTCGCTTTTTAATTCATCTTCTGTAATTGAGATAATTCTCTTTCCAGCTTTCGCTACTAATTTTGCTTTTATTAAAGTATGAAGATAACGATAAATAGTTTTATCTGATTTCTCTTCTCCGCTTTTCTTAAAAAAGGTGACTAAATCCATAATTGTCATAGGTCCTTTTTGGAGGTATTTTAAAACAGGAAAAAGATTTTCATCTCGTATTACTTTTGCGGTTTTATCATCTTCTATGACTTTTACGATTTTTTGTGTATAAGTTATTACGTCTTGCGAATCCATTCTATCAGCGCTCCTTCCTTCTTTTTTCTTGGTTTTAATTCATTTCGAATTTAGGGGCTTTTCAATCCTTATTTAAGGATTGTTTCTCATCTATATATTATATGATTCTTAAAGTATATAAATTTATTTCTTAATACTCTAAAATGAAATTCTCAGCAGAATGAGAAATCTTATATATGAGTATGAGAATAGTTTCCTACCAAAGTGGTAAAGTTTGGGTGAAAAAAAAGTGAAAGAGAAGAAAAGTATCCCCACAAAAAAAGATGGTAGAAGAGATATAGACAAAGTCAAGATTATCTTGACAATGTTTTACTCAGATGGTTTGATTTGATCACTAAAAAAAATTAAAGGTAGATAGAAATGAAAGAAATCAAGAAAATGAAAAAAGAAATCAAAAAGCAACTTGTTCCCTTATTGGAAAAGAAAAAATACTAATCAATATGATTCATGTAATATGAAGGGTCCAAAATGAATGAAAAGAAGCAAGATTACAAAAAGAAAATCCAGGCAGATAAAAATAAAACCAGAATGAAATTCGCCCTATTTACTGGCAGATGAGAACGCTCCTTCCATGGGGAGCGCTCTTATTCTCCAATAGTCTCTTGAAAAGAAACTTCTTATTTTAATCAATTATAATTAACTCAGCAAATTTTATTCTTCTGTATCTCCCTTTTTCCAAAATTTAAGATTTCGCTTAATTTTCAACCATTCTTCTTTGAATTCTCCAACCCATACAAATCCTATAGTGTCAGGACCAAGATGAGTACCAATAACGGGACCGATTTCCCATATTAACACTTCTTTGGGAGCCATTGGTTGTTTTTTCAGATACTCAGCCCAGATTTCAGCTTTCGCTTTATTATCACAGTGACCAACTATAACTAATTCAGATAAATGATGTTCTGCGATTTTGCGAGCGACTTTTCTCATATGTCTCAATAGTTCTTGTTCTTTACGAACTCTTCCCGGTGACGCAATCATTCCATCTGTAACAGTTACAAGAGGTTGGAAATTTAATGCCGCGCCAACTAAGTATTTCCCTCTGCTTAATCTACCTCCTTTATGTAGATATTTCAAAGAGGGACTACCACCAAAAACTTGAGTGTGAGGTATGGTCTTATTAACGAATTCTAGAACTTCTTCCTTAGATGCTCCTTTAGCAATCATTCTTGCTGCAGGGAGGATAATTAAGCTCATTGTTACTGAGAGAGTGTTTGTATCGATAAGAGTTACTCGATCATCAAAGAATTGTTTCTTAACCATTGAAGCAACAGAAAATGTTGCACTTAGCTTATTACCAATGCTAAAGAATAGAATTTCTTCATATTGTTCCAATGCCTTATCGATAGCTTCTTTGAAGGCTTTTGGAGCAGGAGCTCCAGTTGAGGGAAATTCTCCTTCTCGAAGGCGGGTATAATATTCCTTATTGGTAATATCTACATTTTGATTTTTTATTTCGTCTCCGAAAATTATCTTTAAAGGAACTGTTGCGATATTGAATTTTTTCAAATACTCGGGATCCATGTCACAAGTAGAATCAGCAACAATACCTAATTTTTCTTTCTTTTTTTTGCTCATACTATCAAATTCCTATAACATTATGAATTGAAAATATCTGATAATAGGTGTAATTTGAAACACATTAATCGTAAGAAAATGTGTCATAGTAAGGAATATCTCCTATAATAAAATGCTTGTTTTTGTAATTTTTTAATTTTAACAGTTAAAACTCTTTTCTAGACACCTAAAATCAGTCCACAGGGATGGAAACTTCATGAACATGCACCCATTCTACCCCATTGACAGTTTTGTCCTTCTTGCGAAATAGAGCGGAGCTTAATCGAGCATTTGTCTTTCCAGCTACTTCTCCCCATTCTTCATAAATTACTAAACACAAATTGCCTTCTAGTAAGCGACATTCAATATTCTGTACCCATAATCGATAGGGGATCTCATCTGTCTTTCTGGATCCATAACCATTTTTGATTTGAGTAATGATTTGTTCTCGAGAAGATACTTGACCTATTGGTGAAATTAACATAAATTCTTCACTTAAAGCATCCTCTAATCGTGTAAAGACTTCATCTTTGTTTTCTATTTCCGATTTAAACCATTCTTCAAAGAACTTGTGCAATTCAATGACTTCTTTCTCACTTTGTTTTTTCATTATCTTTGACCTCATTTCTCTCTTGCTTTGTACTATATTTTGGAAACAAGAATTATTATAAATTTAGCTGCTCAATTTATTGTGAAGACATTGCGAAATTATAGGAGTTAGAGAAATGAGGAGAGAAAATTTAGAAGAGCTTTTTCCAAATGCTTCTTCGAGATAGACTATCTTGATAGAAATGCCTGATCACGCTATTGTGACAATTTACAAACTACAACCTAAAGGCAAGAGCAAAAAAGAAACTATTCTTATTATACCAGGTTTTGTGGCATATTTAAAGCAATGGAGCAACATAATAGATGGGATAATAAGAAGAGGATATCTTGTCTATATTTTTGAGACTCGAGAGAAAAATTCCTCAACATCTAAAGCAAATGATCCTCGATTTAATTCTGAAGGATTAATCGCTGATTTAACTGATGTTTTAATAGAATTAAAAATACCAAAACCATTTGCAATGGCAGGGAACTCACTCGGTGCAACTATTATTTTAAAACATATTATAAACCAGAAAGGAAAAGAGCTTCTACCTGATAAAATTGCACTCCTACAAGCAGTTTATGTCTCAACACCACTTGACAGATTCATTAAACTAGCAAAAAAACCAATACAATTCAGATTAATAATAATCTTAATTCGGATGTTTGCTCCAATTTTGATGCGAAAACAAAGAAAAGAAAATCCTCATTTCTACAAAAGATTTGTGAATAGGATTAGAGCTTCTAATATTGAGAAGCTCCGTGTGGGATTACTAAGCTCAGTTACCCTAAATATTCTTGACGATTTGCCAAGGGTTGAAGTACCTGCAGTTATTCTAGGAATAACTGACGATACCATTCATCCTATACAACAAGCGAAAACAATAACAGAGCGAGTAAAGAATGGGCAATTCATTGATATGATTGATGATGAAACATTACATTCCGATAAAACTGCAGAAGTAATAACCAATTTTCTAGAAAAAGGAAAGTAGGTTATTACTAAACTGTTTCTGTAATTTGTGGTTTTTCAGCGTTTTTATCATCAATGGTATTTGAAGGCCACCATAATATAGGTGTTGGTGCGATTACCTTTCCTTCTACATCTAAGAAGTCACCTATGAAATATTTCCGAACTTTTTCCTTTCGCATGAAAGGCACTTTGAGTATCATCGCAAAAAGCCAATCTACTGTATAGAGGAAATGACCTTTTTCCCACAACCAAAGTATACCGAACCACATTGCTATTTCTAAGAATATTAGAAAGAAGGTCCAACCTGTAGGTAAACCAAAGCTAACTCTAAAACCTGGATCGGTCCAGCCAAATAAATTGAAGATTCCTGACAAACTAACACGTAAAACAGCTTGTATAGAACCTAATGAGTAAACAGTTAATGAAAATACTCCTACACGTCGACTGTGACGTGACCACATTAAACGTTTAAACCAATCTATTTTTGGATTAAATTCATGAAGATGTAACATTAGAGTGATAACAAATAGTATCATACCTGTTGATAAATAAACAAACCATGCAGGATGTACATGGAAATTAACAAGAGCTGTAAATTGATCGAAATTCTGTGGCATATCTCCTTCTAACCATAAGTGAAAAATTGAGAAGACCATAAAGAATGCAGAAAAACCATAGCCTACTCGGACAAATCTCTTGGGTTTAAGATGCTTTCTTGAAATAAAGATTCCAATAATAGCTCCAACGGCACTATACGCATAGTGCGTAAATAATGGTGATTCCGTACTCACAGCTTGATTTGCGAAATAACTAACGATATAGTCCCACCAACCCTTATCACCGACTACACTCAAATTACCTCCTGAATGAAAATCTACCCCCCAAAAAGTATTAGCAGCATTATAGATTACTGGAGCAAGATAAATGAATAGTAATCCAAGTGTAGCGAAAATAGCTGTTCCTACAAATGGATTCTGTAATTTCTTATTTGAAGTTAAGATATAGAAAACAACTGCTGACACTATTATCGCAAAAGCGATGTTAGTAAATTGATCAGTATGATAAATTTGTTTCCAATCAATAGAGGAACTTCCGGTTTCAACCCATTGCTTCGATAATCTCCATTGAGCTAAGAAGACATAGAAGAACATGGCCCAAAGGTAGAGCATAAACCCCTTAAATAATTCCTGAACGAGAATCACATGTCTTGGAACGCCATTTCTAAATTTCCTATACATGATGTAAATATGAATAGCAGCGCTCATCATTAGAAACAAACCACGCCAGTGCCCAAAAACAATAATAATTGCCATCAGAATGACTCCCAAAGTGTTTAGGCTCCCAGGATCAGTTTCTGCAATTCCTTCCACTTGACTGACCAACATAAAAGTATGAACTAATAGATTGCCAATTATAGCCCAACCTCGTAAAATATCAAAGGATATGATTCGTTCGCTCATAATGGCAAGTCTAAAGCATTAACATAAAAAAAACTATCTGTTAAAACATTGTTTTCGAATATTAAGGGGTGAAGAAGACATTTCAGATATCATCAAGATCAAGGATTAAGATTGCGAAGAAGTTAACAAGCAGTGCAATCTTCTGATATGTTGTTCCAAATATTTTCAAAGCATTATTATCTAATAATTTACCAAGGGCATAAAAAACTATGAACAAAACTAATACTACAAAGACGACAACTGATACAACTGAATCCAAGTAGAAATCCTTGGTTCTTTCAAAAGAAGCTGGTTTGTATTTTCTAGTAAAACGAAGTCTTTGATGAACAAAATTCAGAAATCCAAAAGCTACCATGAATAGCGCTGCTCCTATACCATGAAGAGGATGAATTCTTGGCTGATCTTTCGGAATTCCAACACCAATTGCTCCGATAAACATGATGAAATTCAAGAAGCTTTTCCAATAATTGAATTTTAATTTTGGTTTAGAAAGGTAAACTATTGCAATTACTAATGAAATTAGAGCGCAGATTCCAAATCCAATGGATACAATTAATGATGAGATGTCATTTGGAAGAGTTTCGTGTTCACTTACTCGAGCACCAAGATTACTGATAAATTCTTGAAAGAACTCGTACGGTTCGGGGTACCATATCCATGCATATGCAATAGTTAGCAACATAATTGAAGCGAAAAACCAATATAATATCCGAATTGCTTTTTTTGTTCTTATCTCTGGTTTCCGAATAACTTCATCAATTAATGCCATGAATTTCACTTGACAATAGTAAACTTTGAGATATAAAAAATTTCACTCTGAATATCAAAATAATGAAAGAAAAAAGGAGCGAGAAATCTTGCTGTAATCACATGTCGTCTACATCTAAGAAGTAAATTGCTGTGAAGTCAATTATTAACAAGAGTTTCTGACCTAGTTCTGCTAAATAGATAGGGACATTTCCGGATGCCACTCTCTCTAGAACATAAAACAATATGAAAATCAGAAAAGCTCCAAATACTAAACCAGTCATAACAACATCTGCATAGAAACCCCATGTTCTTTGCGGTCGTTTAGGACGATGTTTTGTAACGAATCGATATATCTGTGCGTAGAAATTATAGAATGTAAATCCCAAAATGAAGATAAAAGCACCAGTACCATGAATAATATGTAGTGTTGCGTTTATTCCAGGAATGGCAATCCCTACTGCACCAATAGTTAGTAAGATACTGAAAGCACCTTTAGCAATATTGAAATCAAGAGTTGGAAAAATAAAGTAGATAATTGCGATAACTAAAGTATTTAGCCCAACAATAGAAAAACCAATAGTAAAAATAATCGAAGAAGTTGTGTTATCGTGACCCTCTTGGCTTATTCGTGACCCTAATGCGCTAATGAATTCTTGAAAGAAATCATAACGTTCTGGATAATATATCCAACACAATGCAATAGTGATCGTTACGATAACTGGAGCTATCCAAACAAGAATTCGAAGAAGCTTCTCTAGTCTAACTTTTTTTGCATCCATTAAAACTTGATAATCAGAAGTCATTGAAACCACTTAGAAAGAGATATGCTTGCAGAATTATAAAAACATACCCTCATTTAGTCGGAAATGATTAGTCAGGCAAAAATCATACAGACTGACCTAAGATTGTCAGTAACAAGAAAATACCAACAAGAATTAACGAAGATAATAAAGTTCAAATACACCACTTAACATTCTTGTATTTTCGCAGATTTACAACTGAAATAGCATAAATTTGTTCTGAGAATTCTTCTTCAATTGAAGAAAAGTCGTTAAGAATTGTTCTTAATCCCTTTAGATATTCTTCTTTGTCTTTGTACTCAAGAATATTAACATAATAGAAGACATGTTTTGGATCTGGAATTCCTGTTTTCTGGAAAGGTAAAATTGTGAGAATACTGAATGTTATACTTGTTAAGCAGGATATTAGATAAGCAACTAAGAAAACAATGGCAGCGATATTTACGTTGTTCTCTATACTGAATATACCTCCAAGTAGACCAACCATTGCAAGAACAACAGTAAGCATAATTCCATTGACAGTGAGAATAGCTGTTGCTTTGTTATCGGCTAAGCTGATCAATTGATAGTTACTATCAATTATCTGTTTCAATGTCTCAAATTTTTGTTCATTGGTTCTTTCTTGGACATCTCTTTCACTGCTCACGAATCTAAAGGTTCTCTCTTTTTTAATTATTTTCATGATAAACTTATGACCAGTTCATTTAAATTAATCAAATAAAGAATATATTTCTGCAAAAACATTGGCAAGGAATTCTCATGAAAGAAGAATCTGATTTGTTCATAGACAAACAACAATTTCCCATGATAGGGGATTTGACCAAGAATAAGGACAAATCATATACAAGTAAGAGAAAATTAACAATTGAAAATGACCGCTATTTGGATCATCATCGATTCAACAATGTTCCTTTTCTTCCAGGAGTTATGGGATTAGAATTCTTTGCGGAACTAGTTAAAATCTTACATCCAGAAAAAGAGATTAAGAAATTCGAAAATGTAGAGTTTAGGTCAGCTATTAGATTGAAGGATGATCAACCAAAGGAAATACAAACAGATATCACTTTCAAAGAAGATTCTGCTGAAGCAGTAATTACATCTCGAGTAATTAAAGATGGAAAACTAATGGATGATATGAGACTCCATTTCAAATCAGATATTAAATTCGGTTTAAGAGATACTGAAACTGTAAAGCTCCCGCAAAAGAAGAAAATGCCTTTGCTTAACAAACAATTCATTTACGAGATCTTACCACATGGACCGTTATTGCATGTTATAACAGAAATCAATCATATCGAAGAGAAAATGTTAGCTATCTCAAGTATAAAAAAGAAACAACTAATGAGTTGGAAGCATAAAGAATTCTTAATCAACCCACTATCAATCGAAGCTTGTTTTCAAGCCTTAGGACTAATGGATTTCATTGATTGTGGGCGTGCAGGATTACCAAGTAAAATTGGTCAATTAATTTTTTACAAAACAAAAGGTGAACCACATTTCATAGTTGGTCAGAAAAAGGGCGATGTTGAAAAAGGAGGGTTATTTGATTTCTATTTGGTTACTTTGAAAGGGGAAATAGTGGTAAAAGCAATTGACTTTCAAACCATTGAAATAAATCTAGGAGAAACAACAAACATTCTTGAGAGGATACGATCACATCAAATTAGGATGCTCTTTAAAATACCAAAACTTGCTTGGCTTGAAGTAGTTAGTAATAGACTTCTTAGAGATAAATTGTCTCGAGAACCTGAATTTCCAAGTGCTTTTCTTCATCCAGACGAATTAGATGAATTTGATAAATTAGAAGAAGATGAACAAAAGAGAGTAATTCCTGATTTATACGCTCAAAAAAGAGCGCTGAGAATTGTTCTTCGAGGAGCTCATATGTGTGACCTCAAAATTCACCTTGATGAGAAGGGTGAACCCATATGTCATTACAAGAACAAAACTATCTATTTAACTACCAAAAGAATAGAAAACTATGCTCTTGCAATGGCGAGTTTTAAACGAAAAGTTGCAATAGAACTTGAAAAGAATGAGGATTTGCTCAAAAAAATAATCAAGATGTAACTTTGGAATTACTTCTTTTTTCTATATAGTACATAACAGGTTATCGCTGCTGCAAAGAGTACAAACCAAGGAACTAAGAATGCTGAACTGAGTTTTAGTGGTATGTAATAATTTGGTACTCCTTCTTGAAATTCCCAAATACCTCGAGCTAGAAGAGTTATACCAAGAAACAAGAAAGCAAATGATGGAATCATTAAGAAAGTAAATGCTGATAATAAATTTTTATGAGTAGTTTTAGATTTTATTCTGAAAATATACCAGATAATCAAATAGACTGAAATCACGATTAAAATGGACCCAATAATAAATGCAGTGTTCAAAGGAACACCTTCATAAAACGGATTTATATTATTAGTATCAATTGATTCAAATAAAATGTGTTTCAAAAACATCCCTTCTTTTCATAGTATTTTATAAGAAATAGTTACTTATAATTTAGTTTAAGTATTTTCATTTAATCGAAAAGATAAAAACAACGTATTACTATGTGATTGTATGCCATTCATAGATTTAGACCAAATAGAAGAGAAAGAAATAGTTCCAGGATGTAAAGCAAAGTTTGTTCATACAGACAACATGACTTTTGCTTACTGGAAAATAACTGCAGGAAGCTCAATACCTGATCATAAACATGTTCACGAACAAGTTGCGAATCTAATTGAAGGAACTTTCGAATTAACAGTAGATGGTGAAACTAGAACCTTAACACCAGAAACGCCAGTAGTGATTCCATCAAATGTACCTCATCAAGGAAAAGCAATTACTGATTGTTACATAATCGATGTATTCTATCCTGTTAGAGAAGATTATAAGTAAAAAAAGAGGATAATCTTCACGAGTAAAAAAAATGTGAAGATAGAAAGCATAAATTAGAGATCCATTTCAAATTGACTAGCATTGCCAAGTAATTCAAATTTGATGGGCTTATATTTAGCTTCTTTAACATCAGTTTCTTCAGTGAAACCAGCTAGGACTCTTGTGAGGTTTTTCTTATCCTTCATTTTGCGTAATTTAATAAGTATTTTTTTCATATATTTCTCATTAGCAGCGTAAGTAACCATGACTCGTCCATCTGAAGGTTGAATAGGATTTATCATTAATCCAGCATATGCTTTGATATCATCACCTTCTTGAATAACCCATTGCTTTCGGTCAGTAGTAGTATCTGTTTTAATACGCTCATAGAAAGCATTTATCCTTTCTTCGTCTTGTCCATATTCAGTAGAGAGAATTTTCACACATGCTTGTTGGTGCTTCTCGTAATCGAATTTTTCAATGTCATCTGTTGATTCACTAGGATCAATATCATCCAAATTAATATTGTAAAGGAAGAAAGTAGTTTGCTTGTGTTTGTAGCCCCATTTCTTAGCTATCTCTGCATCTTGCTGAGTAATAACCCCAAAATTAGAACGAACCTTCTTCGCTCCTTTTTTCTTCAATATTTCAATTGCTTTCTTGAATAGTAATTTCTCTGCTTCTTCATGTCCTGCTAAAACAGAGGGAGGGGTTAGAGCAGCAATTTTTACACCGTCTTCTTCCTCATCTAAAACTCTGGAAGTTAAAAATCCAACCATTTCTTTATCCTTGAAAGCATATAATCTTGTCTTCGGATCAAAGCCTTCTCGAGTATAGACTTCCTTTAATCTTTCCGCAGGTGTTTGGTGTGGAGATACAAAAGATTTAGCGACTTCTGCTCCAACCTTTGCCTGGTCAACTTCAAATCCCTCATGATAATGTTTAATCACATAATCTGACATAAAACATCATTCCTCAATGATTTTTGAATTAAAACTCAAGTTGATTACTTACCTTTTTATGTTATAAATGTTCTCACCATATTGAGAAAAATAAATCATCTCTATGAGAAAAATCAGCAATTTTCACTATAATAAAACGAGCGAAAATTTATTTGTAAAGTCTTACTAAAATAAAGATAAGTGATGAGTATATTGGTTCTAAGGCTTGACGAAAATAATTGGGATTCTTATCTTCCAGAGGAAATATATGAACTATTTAAGTCATTAACTATTCCATGGTGGATTGCAGGAGGATGGGCTATTGATTTATTTCTTGGATCGAAAACACGCAATCATCTTGACATCGACATACAAATTCTAAGAAAAGATCAGTTAAAACTACAGGAATTTCTTGAAAGTTGGGATTTATACAAAACCAATCAACCTAGTTTAAAACCTTGGGAAAAAGATGAATTCCTACAACTAGGAGTTAATAGTATCTGGTGTAGAAAAACACCGGAAAATCCTTGGAAGATGCAAATTTTGTTTTTGGATACAGAGGGAGACAAATGGTTCTTCCGTCGTAAGACAAGTATTGGGGGATTTATATCGGATATAGGAATGAAAACCAAAACCGGAATTCCATATCTCGCACCTGAAATACAATTGTTATTTAAAGCTCGAAAAAAACCTGAACAAAAAGATAAACAAGATTTCCTTAACATTCTCCCTCTTCTAAAGAAGAAGAAACTGCTTTGGTTAAAAGAATCAATTCGCGTTCAGTTTGGAAGGAATCACAGTTGGATTGAAGAAATAAATAATGTTCTTTAGTAAACGTACTTTTATCCAATATTTTTAAGTACTTAGAAATGCTACATATTATAATTTATAATAGGGTTTAAAACGATTTCTTTGGTGAGGGTCTTTGTCTAGAAAGAAGGAAACAATAAGGGTTAGCCTATTACTTGTTATAATATTATCAGGATTCGTCCAAATAAAACCAGTTAAAATTGAAGCTACAACGGAGCCATTTTTCATATTAAAAGCAATAACAAACGGGGGTGGAACTCGACCAGACTTATTATTCTTTTTAAAGCAACACTGTGCAAGAATTGGTATAGACATTCAGATTTATACTTTTGAGTGGCCAACTTTTTTGGGAATGATCAGGGGAGATATTGATAATTATAATTTTGATATCTTTTGTGTAAATATGGTAGGATTTGCGGGAGACCCAGATTGGTCTAAAGTTTATGGAGAAAATGGAACATTAAATCTTGGTGGTTATGATACTTCTATGGATTGGGAAGAAGAACTAGGAACAGGAAGAAATGAATGGTACCTACAAACTGGGATTGAATTGATGCCCCCAGAATCAGAGGAGCGTGTACAGCATTACTGGGCTTGGCAGCAATATATGATGGACAAAATTTTACCTATTCAAACTTTGTTTAATCCTAATAGTTTAATGGCTACTTGGTCGAATCTACAAGGTTTTGATTATGCAGAGGGTTTGCTTCCTTCTTGGGGAAAAATGAGTTTTACAGGATTACACACTGGTCAACATAGTCAAGATGAATTAATAATAAATGGTAAGGACTATGATTCTATAAATCCACTAATTAGTTGGAAGTGTAATTATGATATTTCAAACTTAATCTTGGATCGTGCAATCTGGTATGACTCCCAATTAAATGTTTATCCCCATTTAGCAACAGATGTGTTATTGATTAATGATACTTATATTAGAATTAACATTAGAGAAGGTGTTAAATGGCATTCAGATCCCGATGGATTTTTTACAAATGAATATCTTGACGTCGATGATTTTTATTTTACATATTATGCTTTCAAACATTTATCTGATTCTTCACAGCTATTCAAATGGATTAAGGATGTGGTAAAAGTTGATCAATACACTTTAGATATTTTTATTGATGAGGATCCTGATACTATAGAAAACGATAATTTTGCACCATTTCAGAAATATCTAGAAGTAGCGATTTTACCAGAACACTATCTTAATCAGACTCAATTACCTGATGGCCAAACACCAGATACAGCAGATGCTTCTTGGGGTAAATTTGATAGTGATGGTTTTGGCACAGGACTTTTCGAATTTGATTCCCATGAAGAAGGAGTACAAACAACATTATCAGTTGTCAGTGATTGTTGGTATTTGGATCCCCTTGTAGATAAATCTGATATGGATTTTATTAATAGATTTGGTGATTTTACTGGAGGATTAAATAAATTAAGAATTAGAAATCTACCATTTAGAGTAGCTCAACTAGCTGAATTTGAAATTGGTAAAATTGATATGGTACCAGTTAGTAGGTTGCTTGATAAAAGAGATGAGTATCTTCAAGACCCTAATTTTGAGATCCATAGCAGATTCTCGAATATTTTAGAATACTTTGGTTACAACATGCGAGAGAATCGTGATCATATAGGTAGCAGAGACCCTTGTCCTAACGATCCAACAATTACTATAGGATTAGCTGTTAGAAAAGCTATTTCATATGCTCTTGATGTAGATGAAATTAATGAGGTATTATTCAGAGGGGAGTATCTTCAGACCAATTTACCATTTTATGAAACATTGGCTAAGTGGAAAAATCCAAATATTATTCGCTATGATCATGATTTAGATGAAGCAAGAAGATATATGGTACTCGCTAATTACACAAGCGGTGTTCAAGAACCTGATACACTTGAGTGGTGGGAAATTACTGGCATAGTTTTAACTTCAGTGTTTATTGCAGGAGTTATAGTATTTACTTTCTTCAAAACAAAGAAGAAATAAAAGTGATATAACCTTGTTTTCTTCTTTGTGAACGTTAATAAAGCAAGTTGGATTATTTCACATATAAAAATACTACAAGGAAGAGTCTCTCTATGGATCTTGGTGCTGTTTTAGGATTATATATTCTTGCATCCTCTGGCGTTTGCTTAATTGTTAATATTCTCTTTTTTAGATTAGTTTTTAGAAAACAAAAACGAATGAAAGCGAATGGTTATTCCTGGGTTGCTTCTCTGGGATTAATAGCTCTAGTTAATTTTGGTTTTGTTTTTGCTTTTGTATCTTCGATTACTGGTGTTACAAATATTTTCGATGCTGGACCCATATTTCTATTTGTCATTCCAGCGATAACCTGGTTTGTTCCTGCATCCTTATACACCTTTATTCGAGCTCTTTTCATTGTGATAACTAGAAATCGAGAGCGAGAAATTCTCTCACAAGATTTAGAAACTGCTGAAGTTGTCGCATTCGTACCTGAAAATTAGGACCTTTAAGAACCACACAATTCAGATCTTACAATTTTCTTATTGAATTAAATTTAATAAAAGTTTAATTAGCTTTATTTTCTTGTAATCTGCAAATAGGTTGATGTACATGAAGGAATACAGCATCTCAGAAATTCAGAAATTAATGGCTGAAGGAAAACTAACTGCTAAACAATTGGTGAAGAAATATCTGGAAAGAATTAATAAAATCGACAAATCGGGTCCAACTATTAATTCGATTATTGAATTAAATCCTGATGCGATAAAGATAGCTGAAAATCTTGATCAAGTTAGAAA
>JABLTI010000108.1 GCA_013166835.1 Promethearchaeati archaeon
TGTTTTCTCGAACAATCTCTCGCAATACTGTTATCAAAATTCACGAACCAACACCTTTACCAAGAAGGGTAGAAGAAAGTGGGAATGGGGAACATCCAATCTTTTCTATATATGAGCTCTCTTATTATGCAATAAGAAATAAGATCAAAAAGAAAATACCGGGGATAATTGAAGAAGTAAAAAATGAGTTAGGTGAGAATAATTACATTGTCCTAAAGAAACAGAAGGACGTAGATAAATTCCTAAATATAATAAGAAAAATAGAAGGTCAAGGAACTACTTGACCAAGTTATTCAGCTAGTTTTTCTTTTATTTTCTCAACTAGTTTTGCACTTTCTTCAGAGCCATCTGTAATGAATTCAATTTCGTCTGGTGAAGCAATTCCAAGGTTTAATTCTACTGCTCTTGCAATCTGTTCTTGTTTGAAAATTGGTCCCTTACTTACTTCATCAGTTGTCCCTAGCATACGGAGCAATGCAACACCTACTGCATCAACAGCGATTTTATCTGTTCCAGCAACGAAAACGTTAGCTTCTTTTAGTGTTCCTTTCATTGGTCCGCCATCAACAAAGGTAACAATTCCATCCATTATGATAAGATCCCAATGGTAGACTGCATTAATATCAGCAATCATTTTTCTCTGATGTTCAGAACCATGTAATTCTTTCATAAGATTACCTAATTCCTCTCTTCGAGGCACTAATCCGGTAGCATTTTTTAATGATAAAGTGAAATGACCACCGTACATATGAGTTTTAAGACAACAGGTTTCTACAACACATTCTGCTTCATGATATAATTTAGAGAATAGGAATCCATCTTTCCACTGACTACCTTCTACATTCACTTGAACATAGTCTTCTTTTGGAGCAACTGATAAATCTACAATTTTGAAATCCAATTCTTTAGCTAAGTCATATACACCTTTCTCTTGGAGAACTTCTTCTGTTACAGCAGGACCACTTCGTTCAGCTAGAGTAATAGATTTCGCACCCATTTCTTTGATTTTAATTATCATCTGTTTTATTGTTTCCATAGAGGATGAGGCAGGAGGTGCATCAGCAGTATTAAAATTTGGTTTAAAGATAACATCTTTGTCTTTCACAGGATTTATTCCTAAAAGCTCAAACGATTTGTTCACACCATAAATGTGATCTTTTGTTGATATTATAGCAATTTTAGTCATTTTCTTCACACATAAGAATGGTTTAACAATGGATATTGGGTATATAAAATCTTTATTTTAGATTGTAAAATCATTTTTGACATTTTCTTCTTGTAAACTTAAGTGGCAACTTTTTAATTAATGAATAATTATTCTGTATTTATGAGTGGGAAAATTATCAAAGAAGATGACATATCTATTGTTTTGTGTGGAGCCGCAGGATTAGGCATCCAAACAGTGGAGCAGTTGCTAACGAAGGTCTTACAATCTTCTGATTATAATATCTTCGCAACAAAAGAATATATGAGTCGGGTTCGTGGGGGATTAAATTCAACAGAGATTAGAGTTTCAAATCATAAAGTTAGAGCTTATTTGGATAGAATTGATTTATTCTTTGTTTTCAGCAAAGGAGCTATAGAGCGTCATCAGAAACGAATTTCCAAAGATACTGTGATTATTGGTGAAACAAAAAACTTAGATGAATGCTTAGATAGATTAGAATGTCATGTTGTTGAAATTCCTTTAACAGAAGAAGCTATAAAACTAGGAAGTAAAGTGTATACTAATTCTATTGCTGCAGGTATAATTGCTGGTTTGCTTGAAGTCGATATCACATATATTGATGAATATTTCAAAGAGCGTTTTATAGCAAAAGGGGCAGATGTCGTTAAGAAAAACTGTGATGCTACAAGAATTGGTTATAAAATAGCTAATGAACTTGAAGATTCAGGAAAAATGAATTTTAGAGTTCATAAAGATTCTACAGTTAAAGATGAAATTCTTTTGAATGGTACACAAGCTGTTGGTATCGGTGCTCTAGCTGGAGGATGTAATTTTGTTTGTGCTTATCCGATGTCTCCTTCGACTGGAGTATTTACTTTTCTTGCTCAGAATCAGAAGGAATTCGATGTTATTGTAGAACAAGCTGAGGATGAAATCGCAGCAATAAATGCAGTTTATGGTTCATGGTATGCTGGAGCTAGAGGATTAGCAACAACATCCGGTGGGGGTTTCGCTTTAATGGAGGAAGGCATCAGCTTGGCAGGAGTTACTGAAATGCCTTTAGTTATTCATCTTGCTCAACGACCTGGACCTGCTACTGGCTTACCTACAAGAACAGAACAAGCTGATTTGAATTTAGCATTGTTTTCAGGACATGGAGAATTCCCGAGAATTATATTTGCTCCTGGAAATTTAGAACAGGCTTTTTCCTTAACACAAAAAGCTTTCAATCTAGCAGATAAGTATCAAATCCCAGTTTTTGTTTTAACAGATCAATATTTACTTAGTAGTTATTATAACCTCAAACCTTTTGACTTGAAAAAGGTGAAAATTGAGAATTATATTGTAGAGACAGAATTGGATTATAAACGATACAAAATTACTGAAAACGGAATTTCACCTCGTGGCATTCCTGGTGGAAAAGGACTAGTTGCAGTTGATAGTCATGAGCATGATGAGGAAGGTCACATTAGTGAGGATCTTGACTATATGCGAGTAGAAATGATGAAGAAAAGATTTCGAAAAGAGGCATTAATAAAGGAAGAAATGTTTTCTCCAGAATTAATAGGTCCCAAAGATTACAAAACACTCATAGTTTGCTGGGGATCAAACTATGATATAATTAAGGAAGCAATCGAAAAGCTGGATAGAAAAGATGTTGCTGCCTTACATTACCAACAAGTTTATCCATTGCATCCAGACACAGCTGATTTTTTGAATAATGCAGAACGATTGATAATAATTGAAAATAACTATACTTGTCAATTTGGATCATTAATTCAAGCACAAACATGTATCCAATTTGATAATCAGATACTGAAATATTCTGGGATGCCGTTTTCTGTTGAAGAAATAGTTGAGAAAATCTCAACAATCATTGAGGAGGAGAAATAGTAATGACGAAAAATGTTTACGATTATGAAGGTGTAGAGATCCATTGGTGTCCTGGTTGTGGTAATTTTGCAATAATGGATTCTTTGAAGCATGCTCTCATTGATCTTAAAATCACTCAGCAAGAATTAGCAATAATAACTGGTATTGGACAAGCTGCAAAAACTCCTCATTTCATGAATGTTAATTTTATTAATGGTTTACATGGACGTGCTCTTCCAGTAGCTATGGCTGTTAAAGCAGTGAATCCTGAACTCACAGTAGTAGCAATTAGTGGAGATGGTTGTATGTACTCTGAAGGTGGCAACCATTTCACACATGCAATTAGAAGAAATATCAATGTTACAACTCTCATTCACAATAATCTTGTGTATGGGTTAACGAAAGGACAAGCTTCTCCAACAAGTCAGATCGGTTTCAAAACATCTGTACAAATTGAAGGTGTGATAAATAAACCATTTAATCCAATTGCAGCAGCAGTTTCTCAAAATGCCTCTTTTGTTGCTAGAGCATTTGCCGGTGATAAGGAGCATTTGAAAGATATAATTAAGCAAGCACTTCAACACAAGGGATTTGCAATGGTGGATGTCTTACAACCCTGTGTAAGTTTCAATAAAATCAATACATATCAGTGGTTTAAGGATAGAATTTACTATCTGGAAGATGAATATGATCCTTCAGATCGCATTGAAGCTTTCAAGAAAGCAATTGAAACAAACAAATATGCTTTAGGAGTAGTCTATAAGAATCCAAAAGAACTTCCTTTTGAGGAGAAACTTGATGTCTACAAAGATGGTAATATGCAACCAATTATTAAGAGAAAAAGAGATTTAACAAAAATCAGTAAAAAATTCCTAATACCTAAATAGAAAACTGACCAAGAAATACATCTCATAGATTTTATTGAAAAGATTTGATTTTTCCATTAAGTATATATTTCTATCTGAGAATTATCTCATGGTTATTTATTTGGAGGGTAACTAAATTTGAACAAAACAAAAATTTTGGTTACATTAAGTAGCGCTTTAATTTTAGCTTTACTAGCAACAACATTAGTTGTTGCCCCAATTCATGTTGGAACACTGTACAGTTGTCCAGCAGATCCAGTACCAATAATTGATGGTACACTTGGAGCTATTGAATGGAAAGAAGGAGTTCCGTTAACTGTTAAATTGTACAATCTTGCAGCTCAAGCTGATACAATGGAAATCGAAATAATGTCTCTTTATGACAACGACAACCGAATCTACTTTGGAATAACATATTTAGATGACAAAATAAATCGTGAGGATAATTTCTGGATGGTATTCAAAAGTATCGAAGGTGATCCCCTTTGTTTCCCACCTCATAATGCAAGTGGAATGTATGGTTTAAACCATGACATGAAATTTATACAACACTATAGCAATAAAACAACTGATGGTTACACAATGGACACCTTATACTACAACTGGCTTCCCGATGACCCACCAGGTGTTGATAATGGCGTAGGTAAATGTCATGAGAATGGAACACATGTCACAATTGAAATGAGATTTCCATTCAATTCAGGTGATACCTTGGGTTCTGATTTTGCTTTAGCTGTTAATGCCTCTGTTGAATTCTTCGTAGGATTCCATGATGAAGACAAACATATAGATTTCTTCCAAATAAGAGAAGCTGATAACGACTATGATTACTTAAAACTACAAGTTTCATGTACTGCAGTAGTTCCTGTTCCTGTGATTAGTATTTTACTCGGACTAATGATGACATCAGTTATAGCAATTCTCTACAAGAAGAAGCGAAAATAAACTCGTTTTCTTCCTCCCTCTCTTTTTTTGAAAATTAAAGAAATAAAAGAAAAAAGAAGCTGAAAAAACTTCTTTTTACACGTATTCTATAGTTGCTGGCGGTTTCTCAGTTACATCGAAATAAACATTTCTGACTTCTGGGATTTCAAGTAATTTATCCTTTAAATCGTTTAGTAGTTCAATTGGTAATTTAGTAATGGTTGCAGTTCTTGCATCTATGCTATTTATTGATCGAATAACAGCATCAAAAGTTCCTGTTTCTTGTCCGCCTAAAAGATAAAAGACTCTGTTGAATCCTTCAATCTCTCTTGCTTCTTTTACTAGCTTATCAAAGTTCCAATCTCCACTAACAATCTTGGGAGAATCATAGGTTCTAAGACCATCTCGTAAACCAGTGACTTCTGATTTCTCAACATCTTCAAAAGTAGCAGCGAAAACTTGGAAAGGTTCTTGTTCACCTTTTTCATTAATGATCATAGCTTTCCCATGCTTTCTAAGATAATACTTGTCTACTACAGATTCAACTAAATCATGAATCTTCTTCTGAAAAGCAAGTTTTTCTGTTGTAACTGGACCGACTATTCTTGCTGCTAATGCTGGACCGGGAAAAGCTTTTCTATAAACCCAGTGATGTGGCATACCAAGATATTCAAGAACATTTCTTACTTGATTTTTTGTTAAGGGAGCAACTGGTTGTACTGTTGCTTCTACATCATATGTGATTTCTACGTTGTGTTGGGATTTTACGAATCCTTTGCCCTTTTGAGCTTCTCTTAAGGCTGTTTCTTCCTCAAAAGACATGGTTTCTTTTAGTTGATCCATTCCTACACCAAAGCTTTCTTCAAGATCTGGCAATATTGTGCCATCAACTAGTATCTCACATTTTTCTGCTCTAATAATGGCATCAAATGTGCTCGAATAAGCTTTTTTGAAGAGCTTTCTTTTTCCTTCAGCATCACCTTCGCTGAAAATCTGCGGAAGAAATTCATCACGAATATCTACTATCATAACGTCTGGAAACATTTCTTTGATATGTTCCCATTCCTCCTTACCTCGAATGATCCTCATCAAACCATGATCAATGAAAACTGGGAGAACATCAACTCCCGCTTTCTTAAGTAGTAAATAAGCTGCAGAGCTATCAATTCCACCCGAAAGTGCCATAAAGACCTTCTTCTTTTGGACATGCTTTTGAATAAATTCAATTGCCCCTTTTACAAAGCTCTCTGCATCTATAAATTTGGTAAAAAATCTGTGGTTTAGCATAAATTACAGTAAAACAATCGCAATATAAAATTTACTAACAATAAAGTGAATCAGTTATTTCTTCCTTGTTAGGTAAACCCCGACTATAACTAGAACACATATCCCAGATATCACTATTCCAAATTGATATCCAGGTGATCCATTAGTTGGTGTTCCACTTATTGGATCCCCATCTGTAAGATTATCTGTGTAGTAATTTTGCCCAGCAATTTCAATGTATGATGCATGAACACTAACATATTGTGGGTTAAGAATATCTTGGATTAAAGCAAATGAAGGTATTCGAGTTTTAAGTGTGTCACCAATAGTTGTTATTGCTCCTGGAGTAATATTTAGAACAACAGGCAGACCTTGGCTATCGAATAGATATGTGCCAACTTGGTTAATAGTTCCCCCACTAAATTGAGCATAAGTGTAATTATCAGAGTTACTATCTCCATCCCAAAATACTGTCATGACATAAATGTAATCGGTTAGATAAAGTGGAATATCATCAAAAACCATAATCATATCCAATGAATTTACTATAAATTCTTTAATATCAATCTCATCATGGAAATCTCCTGTAGAAACCAGAGTAGTATTTTGATAATGTCTGACATCATCAATTGGATCTGTTATGGAATAAGGTGGACTATCCACTATAATTATTTGAATTAGAATAAGCAAGCAAATTACTGGTAAAACAAAAATTGTTTTCTTCTTCATATTCTCACAAACTTCTGTTCTAGTCAATATCTAATTCAATTATTAAAATTTACAGTTATCAACAAGAAAATGAAAAAATAAAGAAAAGAATGAACTAGATGACTTCTTTTCTTGCTCTCATTGCATTCCAAAACATACTTAAGAGACTCATACCTGGTTTGTATTTCTTCCCTTTAAGATATAATTGCTCTACTTTCAATTGTAGTAAGTCTTTCGGATCTTTGACTAATGGGTTTTCATTGAGAATAACCATATCAGCGAATTTGCCTTTTTCCAAGCTTCCGCGTTCTTTTTCATCAAAACTCATCCAAGCAACTTCATAAGTAAACATTTTCAATGCTTCTTGTATTGTTAGGTTTTGGCTTTTATTATAAGGATGGTTGCATGCCCCGTAAATACCAGTTATTGGATCAGGATGAGTGACAGGTCCATCAGAACCACCGCTCAAATGTATGCCTGCATCGATAATTTTCCTTTGAGGTGAGAATGTTTTTGCACGATTACCAATTAGTTCTTCTATAAACCAAACAGGTTCCAATGGACTAATAAGAATTGCAGGTTGAGCTGTAATAGAAATTCCTAATTTAGCACATCTTTGGATATCCTCATCGGAAATAAGATAGGCATGGATTAATGAATGCCGGTGATCTTCTCTTGGATAATCTTGTAAAGCTATTTCTATCGCATCAATTGCTTGCCTGACTGCAGCATCTCCTACTGTGTGAAATTCAATTTGTAATTCTGCACGATTTGCTTCTTTTGCAAAAGCAACAACGTCCTCATCAGAATAATAGAGAATTCCCTTACTTTCTGGATTATTGGTGTAAGGTTCCAGCAAGCCAGCATCATGTGTAGCAAAAGCTCCATCCAGAGCAGTTGCGAAACAACCCCCAATACGTGGGAGTTTTCGTTTCAATACTTTCGATACATCCAATGTTTGAAAGAACATCCGCGTCTGGATATTATTCTTCTTAGACTTTGCCTTGCCAATCATCATTGCCATAGTAACATCTAAATCCCTTGGATAACCTATGCTCTCTACAGAATGGATTAATCCAATACCTCTCTGTGCTAATAAATCATAAGCACCTATTATGCCTTTTATTAGTGTAATCAGAGAAAAGAGCGATGTAATGTAATCCAATCCTAAATAGAAGGCTTCTCTAATTAGAAGTCCAGTTTCATCATCATATCCACGACTTTCGCAGACTTCTTTTGGGAATTTTTCCATCAATTTACTATTAGCTATTAATGAATGGCCATCAAAACAAACTATAGCCATAGGTTTTTCTGAATAATAAGAATCCAATTCTATTTTTGTTGGAAGTTTTCTCTCTTCTAAAGAATGCGGTGTAACTCCGAAACCTATAATAGCTTTTCCTATTTTACCTTCTCTTTCTTTCACAAAGGTTTTAACTATTTCATCAATATCAGAAAAGTTACGAGCTATACGAACATCAAAATACTCCATAGCAATAAATGCCCAATTTGAATAGTGAATGTGTCCATCTCCAAAAGATGGGACTAAAGATCTATCTCCGAGTGTAATTTTATTTTTACAATCAGCATATTCTTGTGGGAGTTCATTACCAACAAATACTATTTTTCTTTTCTCTTCTACTAAATATTGAAACACATTATTATCGTTATCACATGTGATAATAGTGCCATGAAAAATCTGCATAATATTGTTTAGTCTCTAGTAAATTTAAAAAGATATTTCGAAAATCATACCACTCTTAATGATAGAAGATAATATCTAACCAATCTTATCTTTACAGAAAGAAATCTCCTTTTGCTGTTTTCTTCACTTTACCAGATACCAAAACATTACTGATAGTATCCTTTGTATAGAGGTTCTTGACTATTAGTTGGCTTGGTCTTTTAATTTCATATCCTTGTTCAATTTTAATTTCAGATGAATGAGTGTGATTTTCTAGCACATTCCAATACTCTAGATAAGCACCTGTAGGTCCGGCAGCACTTCCTGTTGCTGGGTCTTCAAGAACTCCAACTGATGGAGCAAACATTCGCACGTGAACACTCGAATCCTTATGAATTGTTTCCGTTGTAAAAACGAGTAGCTTTGAGGTTAGAAATTCACTAAGTGTTTC
Organism: Promethearchaeati archaeon; assembly: GCA_013166835.1. Taxonomy (GTDB): domain Archaea; phylum Asgardarchaeota; class Heimdallarchaeia; order JABLTI01; family JABLTI01; genus JABLTI01. The sequence continues at coordinate 8,940 of JABLTI010000108.1, forward strand.
AAGCTGT
>JABLTI010000109.1 GCA_013166835.1 Promethearchaeati archaeon
AATCATATATTTTAATCGCCTTTCCCCCGTCTGCAACGTCAACTATGTCATATCCTCTGTTTTTTAGGATGTTTTTGAAGAGAGTTCGTATGTGTCGATTGTCTTCCACAATCATGATTTTGCACATGGTTTTAATTCTCCGTTATTTTCTTTAAAGGGGGTTTTTTTCCTTCAACGCTACTATAGTCTCATAATAATTAGTAGAGTAAGTACCTATTTACAATTGCTTCAGAATTAAACATGCTTTTAAAACATGAAAAAACTAACTTAGAACGTTCTAAACTCGATTTTCTCAATTCTTAGAAGAATAAGACTTCCATTGGAAACTGCCCCTCAGAAATCTACATTTTACTTAGATGATTGTTTGATTAAATTCTCTGAAAAATAGCAAAAAAACCAATTTTTTACGTTAAATTCCTATAATTTTCCATTTTTGTTCATCAAAATCATATAAATCATGCATAGACATTAGTTTGCTATGGGCTATTCCTAATGTATAATATTCTGCTATAATATTAGCTTTATTTAGTTCACTCTGTATTATCTCTTTTATATAATGCTTATGAGAAACACCAGGCATCGTTAAAATAATTCTATCATGTAATGTGGTTTTCCCTAAAAATGAAAATACTCTTAATTTCTCTATTATTTCATCAAGTAATTTCCCAGGATAACTATCAATATCCAATATTTCAATAATCAGACTATCACTACCTCTTCTAGTTAAAGAACGAATAAAGAAGCAATATGATAATAATCCTCTCTTACGAGCTCTTATTTCAATTTGATTTAGAAAATCAGTTTGTTTTATTACATCAACATTGCTAATATTATTTAAATCGTATAACTTGGGTAATTCAGAAATAGCTACACCATATCTTGATCTTAAAAGATATTTATGACGCAGAATAGATAAAAAGTATAAAAGATTATAATCAAATGGGACATCATCCTCAATTTCCATTAAAAATTCTTTCTTACTATGACTAAACATAAATTTGCGTAAAATCTGGTTATGTTTTCCATCAATGAGATCTTGAAATGTTTTCTTACTTGACTCAAAGGGATAATTTGAGATGGTTGCATAATGCTTTTTTTCACGAATGATTTGCAAAGTATAATTATCAATTATATCTTTTTTTTGTAATTCTAATAATTTAGCATCTAAGTTATTTGCAATAATATGTGGACAATTAATTTGAGTTGTATAAATTATTCTCTTTTCTGCATATTTATTATGATACAATTGTTTTACATAAGGAATATCAATTAACATTTGGTTTACTTTTTCAAAGAAATTTGGATCTATAAATTTAATTTTCAATAAATAGTTATTTAAATTTATTTTTTCTAAATTATATTCCGGTCTCCAAAATGTTGAATAATGTTCTGTTAAATATTTCATTTGATTTCGTATAGTATTTTCATGTAAATTCATTCTCGCTGCGATATTTGGTGGTGATCCATCTTCATATCCAAATTCTAAAAGCTGATCAATAATAGTGATTAATCGATCTGTTAAATATATTGGAATTATAACATCTTCTTCTTTTACAGTTGAGTCAAAAACCCATTTACTAAATACTTTAATTATATCTTCTTGGGTAATATCCACCGTTCTATTTGAAAAAATTTCTTTTGATAATTTTAGTACTTCTGCAAACGAAATTTTCTTACTAAATAGCAAATGTAGTAAATTATCCCAGAATGCATTATCTTTTCCACAAATCTCAGATGGATAAATCCTAGCTCTAATTGAGGCTATTAAAGGACTATCAAATGCATTAATTGAAAACACTTCTGCTAAAAGTAAAATTGAAGTAATATTTGCTATAACTTCTTCAATTTCACTAAAACCAATTTCTTTATCTAAACTAAAATAATGTATAATACTCTCTTTTACAGCGATAAATTGAAGAATATAGTTTTTGATCATTTTAGGCAAATCAAAGATCCATTTAGCTAAGGTTATAATTTCACTGGAACGAGATATTCCATATGTAACACTAAATTCGGTATTAACTGAACCTAGCTGAAATTTCCTAAATTTACTAATTGACTTATCTTCCAAAAGTGTGGTTAGTTGATTAGTTATGTTGATTAATGATGTATTTAGATATAATACTAATTCATTATTATCAACTGAAGGAATACGTATAATTGTTCGAATATTTGCATTAATTTCTTTTTTTGAAGAAACACTCATAGTAAGATTACTAAAAATAGCTTACATAAATTCTTTGAGGTTAGGGTGATATTCTGTAGATATTATCTCGAAATTCAACGATTTTTGATATAAAACTAAAATAGTTTAGTTATCACAAGATAGTTAGCTTTTTTACTATTTAATTAATAATACACTACAAAATTCAAAAAGTTTATAATTTTTATTTTTGTCGACTATTTTTCACGAAATAATTAAAAACTCACTTGTATTTTAAATAAAGCAAGGGCTTTTATGCTCTGTGGATGCCGAGAGATGCATATCTAGTTTGCATATCTAGATGCATATATAATTCGTACGAGTTGAAGTAAGAAATGAAAAAAGTTAACCCAAAAGTTGTAGCTGTTGCTACTTTACTATTAGGTCTCCTCATAGGAGCAAGTGTTGCTGCTGACAAAGCCATTGGTGAAGCCACCTTAGGCAATGATGAAGACACTGCATTTTAAAAATTACATCCTGTAATTTTTAAAAAAGAGGGGGATCTAATATTCAGCTGGATGGTATAAGTGATTTCGGTCATTTATACCGATTTTCCTCTTTTTTCTTAATTTTAGATACTATTTTGACAATCTCTTTTTTATTTTCTTTTAATTGAAAAATAAAGTTAGAAGGGAAATCCCTTCATTATGAGATTTTTATTGCTTTATCCATCATGGATTCCGTCAGCTAAAATTTCAAAAATAGCTTCGACTTCAGGTAAGTTTGGAGAATCTACGATACGAGCAACACGCTTTGTTTGTTTTGATTTTCGCAGATAGACTCGAGTTGTGCAGGAATGAGCAACAATATGGCCACCAATGGGTGCTGTTGGGTCTCCAAAGAAGAAATCTGGTCGAGCCATGACTTGATTTGTTACTAAAATTGCTACGTGATGCATTTCAGCTAGTTTCAGTAAGAAATGAATGTGCTGATTTAGTTTTTGTTGTCGAGTAGCAAGTGTTCCTCTACCTATGTATTCCGCTCTAAAGTGAGAAGTAAGTGAATCAACAACTACTAGTCTAATCGATTTATCTCGAGCAATAGCACTAATATCTCGAGACAAATTAACTTGATGGTCTGAAGTATATGCTCTACCAACGGTAATATTTGCTAAAACTTCTTTCGGATCGAGTTCAAACCTTTCTGCCATTTCAACGAGTCTTTCCGGTCTAAAGGTTCCTTCTGTATCAATATAAGCAGCTTTCGCGTCTAAACCACCTCGTTCCCTTGGTAGCTGGACAGTCACACATAATTGATGAGCGATCTGAGTTTTCCCTGTTCGATATTCACCAAAAAGCTCTGTTATAGCCCCTGTTTCGATTCCGCCACCAAACAACTCATCGAGATTATCAGAACCAGTAGTTATTCTCTCAAGCCCTAAGCGTTCAGTGTAGAGAGTTTCTGCTGTACTAAAAGTTAATCCAACTTGTTCTTGACACATTTTAATGAGTTTAGAAGCTGTTTTCTCCCCGATTTCAGCAGTATCAACTAAGTCACTGACACTCGAAAGAGCAATTGATCTAATCGTTGTTAAACCCGCTTCCTTGAGTTTGTGAGAAGTAGCTGGTCCAACACCTGGTAGAGTTTGGACTGGAATTTCTTTTTCATCATCTCGAGAGATTTTATCAAAAAATTCGCCAGCAGCTGTTGCTAGTTTAGGTTCTTTAGCATCTTCCTTCTTGGTTTTCGAGGTTCCATCAGCTTTCGCAGCAGCCTTCTTAGCTTTCTCTTCTTTCGCTGTAGCTTTCTTGGCCGCTTTAGAAATCGTCTTGATTTTTTTTACATCTTTTTCTTCTTCTTCGTCGTCCTCTAAAACACTTTTGTAAGCATCTTCCACTAATTCGTCAAGTGGAGTTTGAGGTTCTTCGCTCTTTTTTGTGGAAGTACTCTTCTTTGGTTTTTCCGCTTCCTCTTTCTTTTTTGACATCTTTATTTCTCCTGAAATAAATCAAACACCTAGTTTAATATGATTCTTTCGTTTCTTAGGAGATAGAAAGAGTTATCATATATAATTTATCCTCTTCAATTCAATGGTTTTTTGTTTCGCTTTAGGTTTCTGATGTATTTCTAAGTAAACCATTTGCACTTAGTTTTAAAAGCGATTACATGAGGGTTGACCGAAACTATTCTCTCTTCGAAAAAAGCAAAATTTTGATGTGAGGAAAATTATTAAGAATTCAGAAATTAAATTATATAAAGATAAAAGGAAAAAAAGGTGTAGAAATTGACTGGAATTGATTCGGATTCAAGAATAATTATTGCAGAGGGGATAACCAAATACTTCACTGATCTTGTGCAGAATAAGAAAATTCCATTATCACTTAATCGTCAAAAAATTCTAACTAGACTAGAAGAGATAAAAAGTAAATTAATGAGTTTGAAATGGAGCTATAAACCATTAGAACAAATATTGCATTCAAAAGAATTACGCGATGTCGAAATTTTTGCTAAAGATATCTTTGATTCCTTTCCAGAGAAGTGGGAAGAAACAATGAACACTCGAGGGATTGATGGAAAAAATTCAGCTGCAATTCTAATTTTCATTAGAAGTTTTTTCTATAATTTAAGAGAAAGACTCACAAAAGGATTCTCAGATGATTTTGCTGATGCGATAGATATTCTCTGTGGAGAAATCTTAACTATTGAAAATATTGACGCGAAAAATTGGAAATGTTTAGTTACTGATGGTGTGGCAAGATATTATGTGGCTACAAATATCGCTGGATTAAAGAAAGGAGATATCCTACCAATAGGAAAACTTCCCTCTCAAATTATTCATAACATTCATTCAGAAGGAATGTTTTTGGGAGCACCTGATGCAAGTAAGTATACAAGTGAAGATATTGGGAAAAGACCTGAATTAACAGATAAAGAACTTGGACAAGCAAGAGGTATCCTAGAACGGTTTTTCATTAGTAAGAAATAATCGCTGAAGAAGGAATCAAAGATCTTTAAGTTTCTTATTAAATTCAAGTATGAGATTTGCACGAATTTCTCCCTTAATTCTATCGTTGTTTTCACATACCGCTCCCCGAATGCCAACTATATCTGGTTTCAGTTTCTTTAGAATAGGAATATGTGCTAATGTTATTGAACCACCTAAAGCGTTTCCCAGTTTCCATTTTCTAGAATTCTTAATGAAGAGTTTCAAATCTTCAACTGATAAAATATCAAAAATAGATTTGCCATTTTTTTTATTACAAGTATCGATCATAGCGAAATTCGAAGATGATTTATGAGCAATTTCAGGGATAAGTAGAGGATTGATGCATCCGATTTCTTCTCCTTCAGCATACCCAGCTGCAACAACAGAAACAGGTAATTTGTACTCAACAACAGTTTTAGTAACAGCTGACATAACATCAACTGCTTCTGCAATAGTTTTAGTTCCAAATAATCCGACCTTAATGTATGTCGCACCAGCATGAGCAGCACCTAAAGCCGCTAAAGCCACAGTACCGGGTTTATACGGAACATCACCTAATGTAGCACTAAGTGGAATATGATCTGGGATGATACTACGAATCTCTCTAATAACCCAAGGAAAATTGGCTCCAAGAGAACCTTCAGCAGGATTCTTCACATCTATAATGTCAGCTCCACCATTAACACATTCCACTGCTTCTGAAGAATTTTGAGGGGAAACTAAGAGCTTCAAACTAAACAAAACCATCCAAGATTAATTACAATAATTTAATTGTAGACAAAATTGAAAAGATAAAGGTTGTTTGAGGAAACAACGCTAAATCTCTATTTATACCAACTACCGCCGTGCATGTATAGGAAAGCATTCATTGTAGCAGAAGTAGCTTGACCAGTGGAAACGGTGAGTTGCTTTTGGCCACCTGTTATATCCCCGGCAGCGTATATTCCTTCAATATTTGTTTGCATTTTGTTGTCAATAATAATGTAACCATTCTCATTCAGCTCAATACCTGCTTCAGCTGCTAATTCATTGTTGGGATCATAACCAATGGAAATGAAGACACCGTTAAGAGGAATTTCTTGTTCTTCTTCAGTTTTAACATTAGAAAGTTTAACACCGGTTACTTTCCTACCATCACCGAGTATTTCCTTTACTACAGAATTCCAATGAAAACCAACATCTGCTTCTTCTATCTGCTTGATATACGCAGCTTCTGCGCGAAGTTGTTCGCGACGATGAACCATGGAAACTTCTCCAACTATTTTAACAAGATGTAGTGTTTCAATAGCCGCAGAATTTCCTCCACCAACAACAATGACCTTCCTATTTCGAAAGAAGTTAGCATCACAAGTAGCACACCAAGAAACACCTCTACCGGTGTATTTTTCTTCTCCCTCAACACCCAATTTTCTTTCTCGACTACCAGTTGTGAATATTATAACCTTAGCTTTGAATTGTTCACCTGTATTCAAAGTAATTATTTTCTCGTCAGGATCTAAACTAGAAACATCAGTTAAATCTCTTAATTCGGAACCATAAAATGCTGCTTGCTGCTTAAAACGATTAGTTAAATCTGTGCCTTTGATTGGTTCCATACCAGGGTAATTTTCGATAAGGGGTGAAATTGCCATTGCTCCCCCAAATATTTTCTTTTCAATAACTAAAGTTTTCAATCCGTATCGACTGCCATATAATCCTACTGTCAAACCAGCAGGCCCGCCACCAATTGAAATTATATCGTATTCTTTCATTATCATCTACTATCAGAATACTTCATTAGGTTTTAAACAATTTGCTATCGATTCTTAGATTCATATTTTATTATAGGAAGTATGGTTTGTCTCTTCTTTTTTGTTTTAGATTCTTCTCCAAATACAATGCTAATTGATTTGCTGGTATGTCAGAAAGTGTTAGAAAAATGTCTCTTTCAACATTATGCAGAGAAATAATCGCTATTTTCTCGAGATCGTTTAGAATGTCAGAAAAATACTTGGCATTCTTCATCTGATTGTATTCTTCACAAATGCTAATGTATAGACTTGGCAAATCAAGGAAGTTAAGAAAAGCTCTCGAGGCAGATTTGAATCGTCTGGCAATTGTTAATAGCATCAATTTATACCCTATGGGATATTCTTCTAGCATTTGTTTTGTAATATGAAAATCAGTCAGTTTCTTATTGATGGCTCGTATGTGCTCGGGAGTAATGGCTAACGAGTGCTTTATACCTGCTAAGTGATTTGCTTTCTTGATTAATTCTAGGGCTAATTGCATATTCCCTCGAGCAATCAATGCTATGAACCAGATGGTTTCTTCTGTAATTTTGCGTTTCACTTTCTTCTTTACAAAAGTATTTACTAATTGAAAAGTTTGATCAGCAGTGTAAGGTTCAAATGGAATCACATCAGTTGTAATCTTTCGGAAAACACTTCTGTCAAGTTCCACAATGAATTCTAGGTCTCGAGCAACCAAAATTTGGGAGAAAAGATTTGGTTCATTATCGTTTTTCCCTTCTGAAAACCTTTGGAAGCCGTAAATTAAGGAATTAACTTCTTCAGGTTCCTTCTCAACTAAATCATCAATATTGTCAAAAATAACTATTAAATGAACCTTTTTCGCAAGTAAAATATCTGCTAATATGTATTGTAACTCAGCTGTTTGGCATTCATCAACATTGGCATAAAAGTACGGATCGATTTTTTGGATAATTTCTAGAACAACAGTTTTTGTAGAAGCATGATTGATACAGTTTACATTAATACATTTAAGCTGAAAATTTGTTTCTCTATTTATAATTCGTTTTCTTTGTATCTTTGCTTGAAAATTATTCAGAACATAAGATTTTCCTGAACCGGGAGGACCAATAAGAATTACTCGAGCAATAGTTCCTCCTGGATTTGTGAGCACCCCACGGAAAGAGGTAAGTAATAATTCATACTCATAATCCCTATAATTAAAATCCTCAAAAATAGATGACATCTTTTGGGAGATCGAATCAGATATCATTTCACATACCTCAATGATAATCTGGAATGTCCATCAAAGGAAAGCAATTTTTTGCGCTCACAACTAATTGTCTTCAGGATGAGTCAATTCCATGAATTAGTTTTTAGAGAGGTATAAAAACACCAACAACCAATTATTCTCAAGAACAGAATTATGGTTAATTGGAAACATTTATCCTAATTAATAGCTCAAATCATTTGAGAAAACAAGAGAAAGAACCAAACTGGATGATTAGTAAAATGACAAATCAAACAAAAGACAACACAAAAGATAGTGTGGAAACATGCACCGCAGTTACATTTACTCCGAATGGCTCAGTAATTGCTACTGGTTACGATTCTGGATTTATAAGACTCTGGAATGTAGAGTCGAAAAAAGAACTACTAGTGTTAAAAGGTCATAAGGAAAAAATCACCAGTATTTTATTTTCTCCTGATGGCAAATTACTAATCTCCGGTTCATTGGATAGAAGAATAATAATCTGGGATGCTTTTCTAGGTCATATAATTAAAATTCTCAGAGGATACTGGGGAGCAGTAACTAGTCTGGCTATCAACAAAACCGGAACAATGCTTGCATCAGCAACTGCTGATAATAGGATAAGACTTTGGAATATTAAGAAAAGTTGGAAAAAAACTCACGAATTAAAACACCATGTAAATACAATAACAAAAATTGCTTTCTCACCAACTGCCAATCTCTTGGCTTCTGCATCCTGGGATCACAAAATAATG
>JABLTI010000110.1 GCA_013166835.1 Promethearchaeati archaeon
TTGCAAAAATTCTTCTCAATACCAGAAATTATGCTGAGTATTCCTGGTGTAACAGCTACAAGTATAGGTATTTTTGTTTTGAGATTTACATCTGAAGTTCCACCTTCATATGCATTCTTACATGATACTGCTTGGGGATTGGTTTTCTTTGGAGTTGTAATGATTACTCTAGTAGTGTTTTTCCTGATTTCACGGTTAATTGTTTCACTATTTTCTTGGGTGAGTAAGAAATCTTGGAGCAAGAAGAAAAATCTCTTTACTTTTTCTTTAAAGAATATCAAATTCAACAATAGTTATTACAAAACGATAATTTCTTTGATATTAATAATTGGGATTGGTCTCATTCCAGGAATTATTCTAAAACCCTCTATAACCAATCATTTAGCTATTGAAAACACCTTATCCACTGGTGGGGCTGATTTAGCTATCATATCTGGGGATTCTAATTTCCTTCCATCGCAAATCGAAGTTTTGAATATCTCTGGAGTAGAAAAAACAACTCTACTAACGACTTCAACTCTAACTCTTGAAAGAGATACTTTTTTTGGAGAAAAACAATATACTGTACCCATTCTGGGCGTTCATAATCAGACTGAACTTCTTGAAACTATCGATTTATCAACTATAGAATATGGATTTACTACAGATGATATTTTAAGTTTGGAGCAGAATCTATCATTCCTAATGAGTAGAGATTATGCTGTAAAAAATGGTTACAATGATGGATTGGAACTTACAAATGAGTTATTTGGGGATGTAACTGAAAGCATTTCCTTAAATTTCATAAACAGTTTCAATTTCTTCCCACTTTTACCGCATCCTAATAGAAATCCTCTCATATCAAGTACTGTCCAATTCTCATTAGTTATGAATTTGGAAACATACTTAGAGTTAGAAGATTCTTTAGTTTTACCATCAATTACTAAGACTTATTCTATGTTAATTAAAACAAATTCAAGTGAGATCATTACTTCCATCAAAGAACAAATTAATCAAATATCTCCGAATGTAGAAGTTTTGGATATTAACTCAATCACTAATCAGAATGATTTAGAAAGTATTAATTTCACCATAATATTTCTAGTGTTTAGCTCAATAGTTTCTTTTCTTATAATAATACTTTATAGTTACATTACAATTACAAATATTTTGAATATTAGGACAAAAGCAATTGAAGTTGAGTATACAATTGGAATCTCAAAAAAACAAATTCTAAGGGGATTTCTTCTTGAAATTAGTATTGTTGCTATAATTCCACTTGTTATTTGTTCGATTTGTGGAATCTTTTTTGGAAAATTAATTGGAATATTTCTAACAAGCAATAATCAAACCTATTCGTCATTTAATCTCAAATTTACAGGTCTATTTGTCTTAGCAATAATTATGGTTGTGAGTTCACTAACTATAGGATGGTTATCGGGAATAATTCCTCGAATTAGCAAGTACAAATTGGTGAAAGAGGTATGAAAAGGAGGAAAGTTAAATGGTGCTAAAGAAAATAACAAACTTGAGAAGAAATAGTTTTCTTATTCTTTTTAGAACTTTTCTAAGAACAAATAGAAAACGTTTTTTCCTTACTATTCTAACTGCATCTTTAATCTTTATACTTCTAACCACCTTTTCAATTGTATGGTATAATAATCGGGAGCAAGCTTTTCAAGAATATCATCAGAGAAGTGATTGGTATGATGATGCAGCAATTAGTGCTTATAGATCAACAGTTACTTCCGGAGAACCTGATTATTCTCTATCTGATATTACTGAACTACTAAGTTCAATGAAAAGCACTTTAAACAGTATTGCTCCAAATCTGATGACAAACAACTATTCCTGGTTATACGCTTTTCAAGTATATGAAAATCAGTATAATCCAATACTCAATAATGCATATGGTTATTATACAATCTCTGATGTAATGTATGAACTAATTCTGGGCAATCTCATCTCAGGAAGAATGCCAACCAATATGAGTGAGGTATTATATTATACTGAATCTGCTTCATCACCTATATTTGAAATAAATGATACTGTCAATCTAAATACAGCTGGTACTATGTATCCAATAACAAATCAGCAAGTAACAATTGTCGGGATTGTCTCAAATTTAGATGTTCTTTTCCATCAGGCGGGTTATTCTGCTGATATCCCTAATTGGGAAGACTATATTGACCACGAGGAATTTGATGAATTTAAATTGAAAGGAAAATTTATTTCAAAGCAGGAGTTCTTCTTTGAGTTTATCAATAATTTTCCGATTGTTAGTAGTATAAAGGGTATTGCTATCGACATTAATTACAATGATTTAGCTCTTGAATCAAAAGAGCTCATTCACTATTTTGAAGAGTTTTCAGATTTTCATGGTTCTTGGAATCGCTTTAGCCCATTTCTTGATCTTTCTACAAGATTGAATTCATATCATGAATATTGGCTTCAAGAAACGAATCGTATTTTGTTGCTTAGCTTGCCAATTATTTTCTTACTATTCCTTCTAATATTTGATATCTCTAATATTGATAAAAAAGTCTTTGAACAATCAATACTTCTCTTAAAAAATCAAGGTTTAGAGGATAAAAGAATTCGAAAAGTTATACTGCTTGAAAAGAGTCTTTTTATTTTTGGTAGTATATTCATGGGAATGTTGTTAGGGACTATTATTGGTTTAGTAATTCTGTCAATTACTTGGAAATCAGTTATAGCTATGAATATCTTTGCCGGTTTGGGTGAGTCACTATTTATTATTCCAACTGTGATTCTAATGTTGGCTCTATATATTGGTGGGTACTTATTTGATAACAAACTATTAAAGACGCTAAATCGCTCTAAATCTGAATTATTCAAAAAACAAAGAACAAAGAGAATAAAGAAGATATTTACTTTCATTGAAGTTATATTGTTACTACCCAGCTCACTTTGTATAGGTATAGGATTTCTTGGTTTATTTCTAAGCTATATAGGAGATTGGTCCCCTGTTACAAATTATTCTGCAACTATTTTATTTACTAGTCTAATCTATTTTGGCTTCTTAGTGTTAGGGATTATCATCTTCCTGTTGATTTCCAAGCTAGTGGTAAAATTATGGAGCATTATTGGGAAGAAAATTTGGGTTTTGAAGAAAAATTTGTTTACTTTCTCGTTGAAGAATTTTTCAATGAGCTATATGCCATTTCGTAATATCATACTTAGTTTGATGATTTTTGCCCTGGCGATTACTCCAGGATTAATCTTGAATAAGTCTTATCCCAGACATTTTGAATTCGAATCCGAATTACGGTCTGGTTATTCAGATCTTGTCATCTCTGATTGGGTTGCAAATCAAACCATTAGAGAAAGTATCATGGCTATTGATGAGATTGAATATTCTGCAGAAGTTAGTAAGTGCTGTTTTGAATTGCTAATTGATCCCCCACTATATACTAGAATTCAAGTGTCGATATTAGCTATTAATAATATTACTGAATTTATTCAAATCATTAGTTCAAATGATTTTATAGATGAATTATATTGCTCACTTGAAGATATAATTGCTTTAGAGATAAATAACACATATCTAATGGACTACACATATTCAAAGAATAATGGTTATGATAAAGATAAAATCCTCTACATTGATGATTTCACATCTACATATTATGAGCGGTTTCCACTAAATTATATAGCAAGTTTCAAATCATTTCCTCTTCTAAGCTTGCCTGATAATGGTAAAATGTTTCAGAAAAATATCATTCAATATAATCTAGTAACAAATTTCAATACTTTAACCCAAATTAAAAGCGTTGCTATGACTGAACCAGTAGAAGAGGAAACCTATCTCTTGCTAAAAATAGAAGATAATGCTAACCTCACTACAACCAAAGAACAAATCTATCAAGAAACAAATCTAAATGCATTTGATAAAGAGCATTTTGCTGAACAGATTAATTTCCCATTCATATTCTGGAAACAAAATATCGCTATTCTTAACATTATTCTTTCAATAATGATACTTTGTATGTTCTGCTACTTTTTAGCAAGGAATGTTTATCTGCAACGAATAAAAATCATTGAGTCAAGTACTCGAGTTGGAGCTGCTAAAAGCCAGCTTCTATTGAGTTTTTTGTTTGAATTCATTGTAGCATCGTTTGTACCAATACTCATTTCAATAGGTGTGGGTTTGGGTTTATTAGCAATCCTCATGCCAATGCTGTTTGACTTTCCAGCTCCTTATGCAAACTTTTCATGGGGTAGAAATTGGCTATATATTTTCTTAATCTTTCCTTTAGAATTGCCACTATTGCTAACTTATTTCATAGGATTATTCCCACAAATCAGAAATTACAAACCAATAAAAGAGGAGTAGAAAAATGATTGAATGCTTTGACTTGATAAAAATCTATGAAGATGAACAGAGACAATTGAGAATTCCAGCACTAAGAGGTTGTGATTTTCAAGTAGAAAAAGGCGAATTGGTTACTTTTATTGGTCCTAGCGGTTCTGGGAAGACTACTCTTATCAATATTCTAGCAGGGCAAGAGACAATTTCTAGTGGAACAGTGAAGGTTGATGGAATTAATCTTGAAAACCTATCCATTAGGGATTTGTCTTCTTATCGTTTGAAAAAAATCAGTTTAGTGGATCAATTCCCTGAAAGGAATTTATTTCTAAATGTAAAAGTTAAGGAAAATCTCTCATTGTATAGTACTTTAGATAAGATGGATCTTTCTCCAACAATTGAGCAAAGAAACAAGAGAATCATGAATGATTTGGGCATTGATCATCTCTCTTCAAGATTAGCTAAGACTTTGTCAGGAGGGGAGATGATTCGAGTAGCTATTGCTTGTGCAATTGCTAAGAAAGCTCCAGTTCTATTATGTGATGAGCCTACTGGACAACTGGATGGTGAAAATACAAAGAAAGTTAAAGATATGCTATCCAAAGTTTCTGAGAAATACAAGACTACTGTCATTGTTGTTACCCATGATTTGCGGTTTCTTGAAGGTGTTGATAAAACCTATATCATTAGAGATGGACGTGTCTCAGCGATATTGGAGAAAGAAGATAAAACAGACCAAACTGAATTTCCATTGAAATTTAAACGCCATATTGATTCATCAAAAAGCATACGAATCCCCGAGTTAATTTACAAAACACTGAAATTTGAGGACAATGTTCAGCTTGAAATGAATGAAGAAAGTCAAGTAACATTAAAACATCCAAATAACATCATCCCTGAGAAAGTCACATTAGAAGAAAAAACGAAACTTAGAAGAGAACTCATTCTAGAAAATTTACAAAATGACTATCATAAAGAACAAGATATTGTTATTGAAACTAAGAATCTTTCAAAAACCTACAGATCATTAGGAGGAGATATACAAGCTTTATCGGACATCAACTTAAGGGTGCATTCAGGTGAATTCATCTTTATTGTCGGTCCTAGTGGTTCAGGAAAAAGTACTTTGCTTAAAGTGCTCACAGGTCTTGAAGGAGAATCCAAAGGTGAAATATTTCTTTTGAATGAGCATTTTAATCAACTCTCAGATAATGAAAAAGCATATTTCAGAAGGGATCATTTTGGTATTGTTATGCAACATGGTAATCTTCATCCATTTTTGACTGTCGAAGAAAATCTCTATTTAAAAGATGTTTTTGTTTTTAGACAAAAGAAAACTCAAGTAAATAAAGATAATTTTTCCGAACTCTTAACTCTCTTTCACATTCTTCATCGTCAAAATTCTTTTCCATCAGAGATTTCTGCTGGGGAATTGCAAAGAACTTCCCTTGCTGTATCATTTTATAAATCTCCAAAGATACTTGTTTTTGATGAACCAACTGCGAATTTAGATTCAGACTTAGCAAAACTTGTCATACAGAATTTATTACAACTACATAGAGATCAAAAGATAACAATACTGCTTTCAACACATGATATAAATTTAATTCAAAAGGGAATGCGAGTTATCGAGCTTGTTGATGGTAAAATAAATCAAGATGGAATACTAAAAGAAGAAAATTGAGTTCTTTGCTAAGAGTATAGCACCCCTATCATACTTCAAGATAATCCATTATTTTTGAATTAAATTCCATTACTTTAATTTGATCATATGTAAGATTTGAGAATTGTTTTGTGCAACTCCAATAGGCACTATCAGTTGACATTAACGCATTAAACTTGCTCTTATTGTAGATAATATGTAATATTTGTTTAACATATTCACTTTCTTCAAGTGTTTTATTGAACTGCCGTAAACCGTTTAGATTCGATTCATCAGCAAAAACAATAATATTACTTATTCCCCTATCTATAAAATCTAGTAAAGCTAATTGTAAAGGATTCAATGATTGGTCAAGATTTTTGAATTGAAAATTCTGCATATCAATAGATACAGTTACATATTTTCCTAAAGGACTTAAATAGCATGGTCCATTGACTTTTTCTCTAGTAACTAATCCCAAGTACTCACCAATGTTTCCTAGTACTTTCCCTATGACCATCTCGTTGAATGGCATATAAGCCCCTCGAGTAATCATGTCAGAGATCTTCAAGTTCTTTACATCGGTTGTATGCTTCACCACTTGTGAGCCTAAAGTAGTTCGTATCTCATTAAGGTCTGCTCCAGGGTTTTGCAGTAAGAACCTCAAGTAAATCTTGAACGGCAGCCAAGTGAGGAAGAACGGTGTCAACGGTTGCACGATTGATTGCTTTGGTTTCTTACTCTCTAAGAGGAATCTCCCAAAATTAGTTAAGGAATAGTGTTCCTCAGCTGTTTCTTGAGTAACCCTACTCTTCATGATCCCTATATGCTGGAACAAATTGTAGATGGTTCTGGCCACATCTGATTTGTGCCCGAGTATTTCTCTTCCTGCTTCCGCAGTGATCTCCTTGCTTTCCAGCATGGCTTCCAGTAACGGTTCTATATACTTCATGTCTGCAAACGCTATTCCTGTTGATTCTAGGTAGGCTTGCACGGCAAGATACTTTGGTAATATCATAATTCATTTTACTCCTATTCATCTTTTGATTTTGTTTCTGGCAGCTCACTTATTTTTAGTATTGAATTTACAATACTTTGTACGTTTTCATGGTCAATAGTAACTATTCCGGATTCCCAACTCTGTCCACCAGATGATTGTACAATGAAATTCATTGATGAGACTATTGCAGCTGTTCTATCAACACATACAATCTTAGCATGAACTTCTTTGTTATAATAAATATGTACTCCATCATTTCTTAGTAATTTGTGATAATCATTATCTTCTTCACTTGGTCTAGCTATAACTTTAACAATTACCTTATTTTTTGCTATCTCTCTTAATATTTTACTCGGATTGCATTTTTTAATCCATGGTGTTACAACTAATACTTCTTGTTTTGCATTACTGATTATATCTTGTGTAAATCCATCTAAAAATCGTTCCTCTAAATAGAAATGCTTGTTTTTTAAACTAATATCCAATTTCTTTACGCTTTTCCATTCATCTATATATTGTATTAACTCATTTTGCAGTTTCTCGGAAAATTTAATCTTTATCTCAATTTGTTCTTCAGCAAGTATTTTTTCATAATAGTCTTTATACTTCTTGTATAGATTATATTCAACTTTGTATTCTTTATCATCATTTACTTTTTTAAGAACACCAGCATCAAATAATTCCCTTAGAACTATATTCAGATATTTTGGATTTAACCCAGTGCTTTCCCTTATTTCCTCCCATGTTTTTGCTCCATCAACTGAAATTGCTTTTATTACTCTTCCCTTCCATGTTCCCATATAGGTTAATGTTTCATCTGTCAATCATTTTTCCCTTCTTTCATACGCGCTATGAACTGTAATGAGGTCTTGCATTATATTTTTTATGTCAATGAAATCACATTTTGAATTGGATTTTAGTTCTCCAATACGTTAAAAAAAGATAAAGTGTTAAAATTAGAGTATTAATGGGATGGGAATAATTCCTATGACAGTTATTTGTTCAAATTGTGGTACTGAAAACAAGCTTGACTATGCTTTTTGTGAAAATTGTGGAACACCTCTTGGAACACCTCCTAGTCCTCAACCTCAAGTTCCCCCTTCAAGCATTAATGGCTGCCCAAATTGTAGTCATCAAAATCCCCCTCACTACAAGCACTGCTCTAAATGTGGTTATCGACTAATAGCTCCTGTTACTCATCCTGTTCAACCAGCAATTGCTCAACCAGAAGCACCAATTAGAACCACAAGCGGATTTCGCTGGTATTTTTGCTTTACTTATCCTTTGTATTTTATTGGTAGGATCCTAGCGTTTTGTTGTGGTAATTGTTGTTGCTGGTCATGTGATAGTAGCAGTGGTTGTGATCCTGGTAGTTGTGACCTTAGTGGTTGTGATTGTAGTAATTGCGGTGACTGTAACTGGGGCGAATGTGGTTCCGGTGGTTGTGATTGCGGTGATTGCGATTGTGGCGATTGTGATTGTGGTGGCTGCGACTGCGGTGGCTGTGACTGTTGATAACTTCTTACAGACACGCTGTGATATAGAATTACTTAACAAAACACAATTCTTAATGTGTTCAAATCGAACAATGATTTGAGTTTTCCTAAGAGAAGATACAATCCCTCAATTAAAGAGAAATAGATTAAAATTTAAGGTAACAAATGCTTATTAAAAAAGAGTTATTGTTAATTGGGTAGATTGAAATGATAAAAGAAGATTTTCTAAAATATCTTAAGAGTGCTTCAAAGTATGAAGCTGATTTTCGTAAAATACTCACTGAACTCGTCAAGTTTCCAACTGTAGCTTATCGTGATACTGAAGGGCGTTGGTTTTGCCATGGCAGTTGTGGGGTTTTGTGGGTTCACTTATGCCGTTTCC
>JABLTI010000230.1 GCA_013166835.1 Promethearchaeati archaeon
CGGAATTTACTAATTCTATGGCTTTTAGATATTCTTTAGTTTGATACATGAGCATACCAATAATTCGCAATTCGTGAGCTTGTATAAGTCCTAAATCAACAGCTGATTTCTCACCAAAAACTCCAACAAGAACTATGTCTGTTCCTTTCCTTGCATTTGCAATCGCATCATCAATTGTCTGGTTTATCCCAACACATTCAATAATTAAATCAGCTTTATCAGGTCCAAAAGCTTTTACGATCTCTTCAGAAAAATTCTGCTTCAAAGGATTAATTGTATAATCAATTCCCACTTTCTTTGCGATTTCCAAACGAAAGTCACTCACATCAGTTATTAAAACAGATTTGGCTCCTAGAGCTTTTGCAGTTTGGGCTGTTAGATTACCTATTGGACCTGCACCTAAAACAATGACATTTAATCCATTCAAATCATTTGTTTTTGTAAACACCCCACAAGCAACTGCCATTGGTTCGATCATTGCTCCTTGTTCATAAGACATATCCTCAGGTAATTTGAGTATACGATCCGCATCAGTAACAAAATACTCAGAAGCCATTCCAGTGGTTTGAAAGCCCATGACTTTTAATTCATCACAAATATGGTAGTTCCCATGTAAACATGAATAGCATTTCCCGCAAACAACTTGTGGTTGAATAGTTACTTTATCTCCGGATTTTAGTTCAGTTATTTTACTACCAACCTTCTCAATCATCCCAGATACTTCATGCCCTTGCGTTACAGGATAAGAAGTGTATGGATGTTTTCCATGATAGACATGAATATCACTCCCACAAACACCTATACACATAATTTTAATCAAAACTTCATTATCTTTTAATTCAGGAATTGGAATTTCCCGGAATTCGATTTTTCCAGGTTTAATCATAATTTGCTGTTTCATACCTATCACCTTTGTTAAAATTTCAGTGATTGTTGGGTTAACGTTTCAATTATAGCTTTAAGTTGTGGTTTAGTTAGCGGAAAAATATCATTCATATTTGCACTTCCAGAATATAACAATGAAAATCTTTCGACCATTCGTTTAAGTTCCATTTCTGGAGTTTTGCCAAGTTTGTTTTTCAATTCAGATATTTCTAGCAATTTTGGTTGGACTGCACTTAGAATGTATGCGAAAGTGATCAAATGAATAACGGTATCATAATTATGAGACGAATCAATATTTTTGGGTAAATTGCTGAAAATTGCTAGTGATTCATGTAGCATGTGAACATCTGAAATTAATTTATCCCTTATGTTATACAAATCAGCTTTCAAATTATGAGGAATTTGCATTGCTCTAAGAAATGAGTAAAATTTTTCTTCAATTCTGGGTTCTTGGTTTATGAGTCCTTTAGAGTGACTAATCTGACATTGTATTTTTTGATTTGGTTTCAATGGAATTGATTCTAAGCTTAAAGTTCGTGTTTTTTCATCGAAGGTCCATTTAATTTCTTTTTTACTTTTATCGATTTCACAGTGGATAGCGTTTGGTTTATGTATCCCTTTTACTATTATCTCAAATTCTCTATCTTTTGGAATATTGCTGAGATCACCTCGTGATGGACCAATTTCTGCTGTAATTGATTTCTTAGATGATGTCAAGTTGATCTCAGTTTGAGCATTTTTTCTTGACTGGTATTTCTGTGAAGTTCCATCATCTTCATATAAAGTAAATTGATTATCATTCCCTGGAAACACTAGAAGTTGAATCAATTCTGGATTAGTAAGATGAGAATTATGATGATCAGCTGATATTGGGATAATCGCACCTGCTTTAGCAAAAATAGGAATTTCGTTTTTGAAGAAATAGCTCACATGGACTTTTTCTCCAGCAATACATTCTCCTGAATTGAAGTCAAACCATAATCCAACAGGCAACCAAATTTCTTTACGACTCGTGCCTACTGAAGGGTCTATCGGGGAAATTATAGGAGCAACTAAGAGTTCTGTGCCAAAGAAATATTGATCAGTGTAAGAATAACTGAACTCTTTAGAAGGATAAAGATAATACATCGGCTGACAAAGAGGAAGATTTTTTGTAAAAGATAGCCATGCCATTGAGTAAATATAAGGAATCAATTGATGCCTTAATTGTAGGGTTGCTTTTACTATTGAAAATGTCTCGTTATCAAACTTCCAAGGCAACTCTTCAATAAATGGATTCTTCGTTGAATGTAATCTCAATATGGGACTAAAACAACCATATTGGACCCAGCGTGTATATAATTCCGGATCTTCAGCTCCCCCCATATGCCCCCCTATATCATGACTCCACCAGAAATATCCAACATTAGCTGCGGTACTAGTGAAATATGGTTGGAAGGCTAAGCTTTTCCAAGTGATATAAGCATCGCCGGAAAATCC
>JABLTI010000231.1 GCA_013166835.1 Promethearchaeati archaeon
AGGAAAACTAACTGCTAAACAATTGGTGAAGAAATATCTGGAAAGAATTAATAAAATCGACAAATCGGGTCCAACTATTAATTCGATTATTGAATTAAATCCTGATGCGATAAAGATAGCTGAAAATCTTGATCAAGTTAGAAAAGAGGATAATTCTTTAGGTCCTTTGCATAGCATTCCAATCATTATCAAGGACAATATAGCAACTGCGGATAAAATGATGACGACTGCAGGTTCTCTTGCACTTGAAGGATTCAGATCGGCTCGAGACGCGTTTATTGTGCAGAGATTGAGAGATGCTGGAGCGATTATTTTAGGAAAAGCAAATCTTAGTGAATGGGCTAATTTCAGGTCTTCTCGCTCTACTAGTGGGTGGAGTAGTCGAGGGGGACAAGCTCGAAACCCATATGTTCTAGATCGTAGTCCTTGTGGATCCAGTTCAGGTTCAGCAACAGCTGTAGCAGCAAATCTCTGTTCGGTATCTATTGGTACTGAAACTGATGGATCGATTGTTTGTCCTGCTCATGTCAATTCTGTTGTAGGAATTAAACCAACTATTGGTTTGGTGAGTCGGACTGGCATTATACCTATCTCACACAATCAAGATACTGCAGGACCTATGGGTCGAACGGTTGAAGATGCAGCTATTCTATTGAATGCTATGGTTGGTGAAGACAAAGAAGATGCTCAATCGATTACAAATGAGAAAGACATTCCTTCTGATTATACTGAGTTTTTAGATATAAATGGATTAAAAGATGCGAGAATAGGTGTTGCTCGAAACTTTTTTGGGAGAAACGACCTAGTGACTCGAGTAATTGACAAAGCAATTGAAAAAATGGAGAAAGCGGGTGCCATCATAATAGATAAGCTAATGCTTGAAAGTGTTAAAGAACTGAGAGAACCGGAGTACGAAGTGCTTCTCTATGACTTCAAAAATGACTTGAATGAATTCCTAGAAAAATTTGTGCCAGAAGGATTTCCACAAACCATGAAGGAGATAATTGAATTCAATGAAAAAAACAAAGAGAAAGTCATGCCTTATTTCGGGCAAGAGCACTTCAAAAGAGCAGAAGAACGAGGACCTTTGACAGATGAGGTGTATAAGGAAGCTCTAGAAAAATGTCATAAGTTTTCTCGAGAGGAAGGTATTGATTTAGCTATCAAAGAAAACAAACTTGATGCAATAATCGCCCCGACAGGTGGACCTGCCTGGCCGATGGATCTCGTTAACGGTGATCATTTTACTGGTGGCAGTTCTTCATTAGCAGCAGTAGCAGGTTATGCTAATATCACAGTTCCAGTCGGATATGTTTTTGGGCTTCCTGTTGGTTTATCATTTTTCAGTGGAGCTTTTCAAGAACCCACTCTGTTGAAAATTACGTATGCTTTCGAACAACTATCAAAGGTTCGAAAACCACCAAATTATCTAAAAACACTAGAAATATGAATAGAAGAAATAGATTCCCTCTATTTCTTCGCTGAAACAGCAGTTTTCATTGTTGGTTTTGGTTCTGGTTCATCACTTTTCACTACATATTGAACATCAATAAGTCGTGTCATTCTTCGTATTACAAAGAATAATTCTAGAAATGCGAAAAAGAAGAACATAACCATATAGAAATTAACAAAAGAGATGTAAACAAGAATGGTATCATATCTACTACTAAATGAGAATGCAAATGATATACTACCAAAGACTACACTTACGACTGATGGTATTGCAAGGAAAATCAAAGGAACATAAAGAAGTCGAGTACCATAGCCAATCCTTTGTAAATCCCTGAAGCAGAAACTGAATGCAAGAAGAAATCCTGCAAGTAACAAATAGGCTATCATATTCTTACCAAATGAAAAAACTGACTGATAGTTTAATATATGCAATATAAGTGTGAAAATTGTTGAAACTGAAAACAAAACTATGAAAGTGAGTATCAAAGCTCGAGCTAATTTGAATAAGCGATCATTTTTCTCATTAACGTTCTTACTGATAATTGATACGCTTGAGTACATCATAATTGAAGCAATTATAATCAATATGACATTAATAAACTCAAAAAACCATAAAGCCAATTCTGTAGATTCATTTCTATTTGCAAAAACAGCTGTATACATAAACCCAGAAATTGTAGCGATTATTGTGGAGATTAAGAAGATAATCCCACCATTCCTTAGTCTAAGAAAACCCTTCAATAACCGATTATTATCCATTCCAAAACTATAGCTTCCGCCCATATGCATCCCTCAATATATTATTATCAGTTTATTTATTTAAAGATTTAGATAAAATACATATAATTACATAGATGTACATCCA
>JABLTI010000232.1 GCA_013166835.1 Promethearchaeati archaeon
TGGATGTACATCTATGTAATTATATGTATTTTATCTAAATCTTTAAATAAATAAACTGATAATAATATATTGAGGGATGCATATGGGCGGAAGCTATAGTTTTGGAATGGATAATAATCGGTTATTGAAGGGTTTTCTTAGACTGAGGAATAGTGCAATTATCTTCTTACTCTCTACAGTTATTGCGACAATTTCAGGTTTTTTGTATTCTGTTAATTTCGTGGATAAAAATTTCTCAATAGATATGGCTTTGTGGTTTTTCGAGTTAATTAATGTCATTTTAATTTTAATTGCTTCGATTATGATATACTCAAGTATATCAATTATTAGTAAAAATGTCAATGAGAAAAATGATCGCTTATTCAGATTAGCGAGAGCATTGCTACTCATTTTCATAGTTTTGTTTTCAATCTCTACTATTTTCACTCTTACATTGCATATACTAAACTATGAGTCAATTTTTTCATTTGGTAAAAATATGATTGCTTATATGTTACTTGCAGGATTTCTCCTTACATTCAGTTTCTGCTTCAAAGATTTACAAAGGATTGGATACGGTACTCGGCTTCTTTATGTTCCTTTAATTTTCCTTGCAATGCCATCAGTTGTTAGTTTAGTCCTGGGTTGCTTTGCTTATGTAGAACCTTGGGATAGTAACTATGATTCTATTCATATTTACAGCTCTTTCGTTAATTTCTACATGGTTTTATTTTTCTTTTTAGCAATTCTTGAATTATTCTTAGTGATTCGAAGAATGACGAGACTTATTGATGTACAGTATGTTGTGAAAAGTGAAGAACAAGAACCAATAATGAAAAAAGCGGTTCCTGCGAAGAAATAGATTGACTCTATTTCTTTCTTCATATTTTGAGTGTTTCTAGATACTTTGGTGGTTGTCGTATTTTCTCTAATTGCTCAAATGCATATGCAATTTTCAAAAGAGTCGGTTCTTGGAATGCTCCACTAAAGAAAGAGATTCCTACAGGTAAACCAAAGATATAACCTGCTGGTACAGTAATATTTGCGTAACCCGAGACTGCCGCTAATGATGAACTGCCACCAGAGAAAGAATCACCATTAACTAAATCCATAGGCCAAGTGGGTCCTCCCGTTGGAGCAACAATGGCATCAAGAACATTTTCTTTGATTGCTAAATCGATACCTTCCTCTTGAGAGTATTTATGGCATTTCTCCAATGCTTCTTTGTATGCTTCCTCAGTTAGTGGTCCTTTTTCTTCTGCTTTAATGAAGTGTTCTTGACCGAAATACGGCATCACTCTTTCTTTGTGTTTTTCATTGAATTCAATCAGATCCTTCATCGTTTGTGGGAATTCCTCTGGAACAAATTTCACTAAGAATTCATTCATATCGTTTTTGAAGTCATAAAGCAGCACTTCATACTCCGGATCTCTCAATTCTTTAAGACTCTCAAGCTTTACATTATCAACTATAACTGCTCCTGCTTTCTCCATTTTTTCTATTGCTTTATCGATTAATTTATTCACTAAATCATTTCTCCCAAAGAAGATCCTTGCAACTCCTATTCTTGTATCTTTCAATCCATTTACATCTAAAAACTCTGTATAATCTGAAGGAATATCTTTCTCGTTCTTTACAGATTGAGCGTCTTCAAGGTCTACACCCACCATTGCGCTTAATAGAATCGCAGCATCTTCCACTGAACGACCCATAGGTCCTGCAGTGTCCTGATTGTGTGAAATAGGTATTATTCCAGTTCGACTCACCAAACCAATAGATGGCTTAACTCCCACAACAGAATTAACGTGTGCTGGGCAAATAATTGATCCATCTGTTTCTGTTCCAATAGATACTGAGCAAAGATTTGCTGCCACAGCTGATGCGGAACCAGAACTAGAACCACAAGGACTACGATCAAGAACATATGGATTACGAGCTTGTCCTCCTCGACTACTCCAACCGCTGGTAGAACGAGCGGATCGGAAATTCGCCCATTCGCTAAGATTTGTTTTTCCTAAAATAATTGCTCCTGCAGCTCTCAATTTTTGTACAATAAAAGCATCTCGAGTAGATCTGAAACCTTCAAGAGCAAGTGAGCCGGCAGTTGTCATCATTTTATCTGCTGTTGTAATATTGTCTTTTATTAGAATAGGAATGCCATGTAATGGACCTAGGGAATTATCTTCCTTTCTAACTTGATCAAGATTTTCAGCTATCTTTATCGCATCAGGATTTAATTCAATAATCGAATTAATAGTTGGACCCGATTTGTCGATTTTATTAATTCTTTCCAGATATTTCTTCACCAATTGTTTAGCAGTTAGTTTTCCT
>JABLTI010000028.1 GCA_013166835.1 Promethearchaeati archaeon
ATACAAACATATTCCTTACCAGCTGGCAATAAAGCATCAGTAATTTTAGTTGCATCCTCTAGAGCAACAGGAAGTATACCAGTAACAGCGGGATCTAAAGTGCCAGAATGGCCTGCTTTCCTTAGGGTGAAGATTTTCTTAATATACGAAACAATTTCTTGACTTGTTGGATTAGGATGCTTGTCCACATTAATGACTCCAAGGCGAATTAATGCATTAGCTGACCGTTCATATGGATTCAAACCGTATTTAGTGATCTCAAAATCATCTGATTTAACAACAAATTCTCTTTTTCGCTCTGAGGGCAAGATATTTTTTGTAGACATTACATCACCAGCTGAAAAGTACCTTACATATGATTTGTTCCTAGTTATAATGTATTTCTTAAAGAAAAAATAAAGTCTTTCCTTTTTTTAAAGGAAAGCTAGACTAGATTTATGCATTAACTATTCTTTTCTGCTCAAAGAACTAAACATTAATTTGTAAATGTTCTTTAATGAAAGCTTCAAGTTTTGCAGCTTTTGCAGCAGCAAGAACATCAGCATCAGTTGCTTTACGGGTTATCTCTAGCTTTTTAGTTGTGGGTTCAAGATGACCAATATTTACTCGTCTTCTACGAACACCGTTAAGGCTAGGAGGTCCGGTAATTAGTGCATAATTCTTATCAATTATATCTACTACAACTGCTTTTTTTAGCGCCTCGCGCCCAGCAGTTTTAATTACTATTCGACCTATATCAATCATTTTTATTGACTCCTTCACAGATTTACTTCAAATCCGATTCCCGCGTCACCTTGCGGGAAAGCCTTATTGACTGTGAATGTAATCTCAAAAACAAATGTACCGTTTTTAACTTTTTGTGTCGAAATGAAAAGAGGAATTAGCTTTCATTGTTGATGAATTCTTTACAAGAAGCAATGAGGATACTAACACATAATTCTCGAGGTAATCTATCGGTGCTTAGAATAATATCATAGATATCTGTGTTTTCGATGTCTATATTATACATGCGTTTAAATCGACGAACTTCACTTCTTGTTCGAGCGATAGTTTCCTTTCGAGCTTCCTTATAGTCTATACTATCTCTCTCAGCAATACGTTCAACTCGAGTTTTTAATGAAGCTGTAACATAGATATGTAGATCTGCAAATTCCATTGCCATCCAAGCAGCAAGTTGCCCCTCTAAAATAACATTGCCTTTCTTAGCTTCATCAATAGTTCTCTGATCGATTTCTTTGTCTATGGATTTATCGTTCTCACATTTCTTCGAAAATTCTTCGAGATTACAACTGTATTCCTTAGCTAACTCTCTGAAAGTTTGGCCAGAAGAAACATACTTGAGATTAAGTGCTTTGGCAATTGCTTGTGCATATGTACTTTTACCTGAACCATGAGGACCTGAAATCGTAATTACTACCACATTTTTCACCGAGATAGTTAGTTTAACTTAAGAGAGATTATTTGTTTTTCCTAAATTAATACTCCTATTATTTAGATATGTTGTTCGTTCCATGGAAAAACTTTTCAATAAAAATTTTGTCATTTGCTATAAGAGGTATGCTAAATGCCATCAATTACTATAACAAAAGATCAATCAGAAATATTGAAAGTGATTGAGAAAAAAGATGAGATTTCACAGAGGGATATCATAAAAGCAACCAAATTTGATCAAGTAAAGGTTGCAAGAATAATACTTGAGCTTTCTGAAAATGGATTAGTTGATAGTATAGAAAAAACAGAGAGACAAGTTATTCTAACAAATGAAGGACAAAAATATGTTGAGAAAGGATTACCTGAAAAACAAGTGTTTAGCATACTAAAGAAAGAGAAAGATAGAATTTTACTGGAAGATTTTAAAGAAAATTCAGGATTAGATCCTCAACTCATAAACATAGCAATTGGCTGGTTACGAAGAAAAAATTGGGCAGATTTCACTAAAGAGGGAAAGAAATCCTACATAAAAGCTAAAGAGCCAACTCAAGACATTGATGAAGAAGTTATTCGAGATGTTGCAAAGAAAGATATTGCTGAGAAGCTTGGACAACCATCAATTGAAGATAGTATTAAAAATTTAAAGAAAAGAGGAATTCTAGAAGTTATTGAAACAAGAAGCAGAATTGCTAAACTCACTTCTGAAGGATTAAAACTACTAAAAGAGGGAATCAAAGTCCAAGCAAAAATGGAGACAACTTTAACTCCAAAAATGATAATAACAGGAAGTTGGAAAAAGAAAAAATTCAAACCTTATGACCCTACAGAAGATGTTCCAATCACCTATTTTGGCAGAAAACATCCTGTAATTGAAGTTATCAATGAATTGAGAGAAATTTTTCTTGAAATGGGTTTCAAAGAAATTAGAGGACCCATTATCGAATCAGAGTTCTGGAACTTTGATGCGTTATTTCAACCACAGGATCACCCAGCGAGAGAATTAGCAGACACTTTCAAAATCGCTAAACCAAGTAAAGCGAAGTTACCTGCTAAAGATTTGGTTGATGTTGTTGCTAAAACCCATGAGAATGGTTGGAAAACAAAAAGTACAGGTTGGGGTTATAAATGGCAAATGAGCGAAGCAGAAAAGTTATGTCTTCGGACCCACACAACTGCTACAACATGTAGGCATTTGTCAAAAGCTTATAAAGAGTGGACTCCACCGGAAAAAGTTTTCTCTATTGATAGGGTATATAGAAATGAAGCTATTGATTACACACATTTAGCTGAATTTATGCAATTTGAAGGTATTATTGTTGATGAAAAAGTTACTCTAAGAGATCTCATGGGAAATTTGAAAACATTCTATGGAAAAATGGGTTTCAAGAAAATACGATTAATTCCATCATTCTATCCTTATACCGAACCATCAATGTCCACACTGATTTATGTTGACAAATTCAAAACATGGATTGAAATGGGAGGGTCGGGTATTTTCAGACCAGAAGTTACATTGCCCTTTGGGGTAAAAGAAAAAGTACTAGCATGGGGACAAGGATTAGATCGATTAGTCATGTTGAAACTAGATTTAGATGACATCAGAGAAGTCTATAGCACCAATATTGATCGTTTGAGAAAAACTCCAATCGTCTTTTGAGATAATTATGCTCTTAAGAAATCTCATTAGAGTTTTTCTACTTCTATTTCAAATGCTCCAACAGGATTTTCAAGCTCAAAATTATTTAGCACTTCTGGGTGAATTTCACCAAAAACTCCTACTTTCATATTTTTAACCATGATCTTAGCACAACGTCCTTCAAAGAAACTCGGATGTTCAGTAGCTTCTAATTTATATTTTGAAACACCAAGTGCTTTTAGAATTGCTTCAACATTCGATTTCATTTCTACAAAATCTACTTTTGAATGTATGATTACACCACTGAGGTATATTTCTCGAGTAGTACTAGTTTCTAATTTTTCATCTATACGGAAAATGTCACCAACATCAAATATTTTCTGTGGTAGTGAATATGGTTTATTTTTCTGGAGGATATTCACTAAACTAGGAATTAAGCTATCACGAATGATATTAAACTCACGACTTACTGGGTTTAGGAGTTCTATTGGAATGCCTGAAGTCCTCATTTTTTTGTAATGCCAATCTTTCGAGACCAAAGTCCAACTGACAACTTCAATGAAACCTAAGCCTGCAAGGATATCCCTGCACTTATTTTGTAATTTGAAAACAGGATGCTGTTCTCCAACTTGAACTATATCATCTAGTAGGGGTTCCATTAAATGATAACCATAAGATATTGCAATATCTTCTATAAGATCAACTTCATGTAAAATGTCAACCCGGAAAGACGGGACATCAACGGAAATTTTTTGGTTATCTTTACTTGCTGTTTTGGATATGCCAAAACGTGATCTCTTTAGGTGCTTCTCAATTTCTTCGCGGGTAAGGTCAAGTCCAAGGATTTCCTTCACATATTTTTGTCTTAGCATCCAAGTTTCAGTAGCAAATGTAGGGGTAACAATTTTCTTTCCATCAGGATATTCTACAGTAACAGTTTCAACTTGATAACCTTCTTCTGCAAAAGAGCTAGTTAATATTTCTAAAGCGTTTTTTACTGCTTTAACATCAGTTCCTGTTGCATCAATAAATAGATCAGTTGTTTTTTCAGTAACGAGTGTAAGCACACCATTGATTATAGGTGGAAAAGATAAAACTCCATCATTCTTATCTACCAAAAAAGGAACAATGCCTTCTGGATTTACAAGATGAGCATATTTAATCCCCTTTGGATGCTCTGTACAAATCTGTTTGGGGGTCATTTCGGTTTCTTCACCGAGAGGAAGAAAAGCATAAGTGTTTGCATCAACTCCAAAATATCGATAGGGACCTTGAATATCGCGCATATCATGAATTCCAATACTTACTTTCTTACGATCTCTACCAATAACCCAGTGAAGTGTTTCTTGGGTATTCATTAATTCAGCAATATTATCTGCATCAAATGAAACATTCCGAACAATGGCACATTGAATATAAGGTCTAACTTTTGAAACAGATTTTTCAACTTTAACTGTAACGCCACTATTTTTCAGAGTATATTTTGGAAGACCAATTTCAAAATTAGCTATCCCTTTAACAGCTCTAGCGAAGCCAGCTATACTGCAATAATCAGGACGGTTTGGATTATATTCTGCTTTTATTCCGTCTTCTCGTTTATCGTCAATATCAGCTCCTAATTGTAGAGAATACTCTTCAAGCTCGTCTAAGGTTAAATCCTTGCCAATGAGCTTGTTAATGCGTTTTAAGGGAATATCAATAACGGGCATAACTGACCAATCCAAGTTGATATGATATACTTTTGAGGAAGTCTATACAAATTAAAGTTTTGCGTAAAATATTGACAATTTAAAGATTCAAGTAAAAAAGAATCCTTAAATGCTAAAAAACCGTTGTTGTAAAAAAGGAGTAAAAAGTGATTAACTATGAATTTTTTCAAAAGAATTTTCACAAAAAGAAAGAAAGGAATAGGACAGGAAATTAAGAAACCAGCTACTATAGAGAGAATGGCAGCTCCTGAAACAATAAAAGAGGGAGAAACTTTGAGAATAGTTGTGAGTGGACATTTCTCAAACCTTGGCTGGAGCTTAGATGAAGCAGAAGCAAATACAAAAAAGAATGATGTTACAGTAACAGTCATAGGGAAAAAGAAGACAGGAGTAATGTCAGCTCAAGCTCTAAAGCCATATAAAACAACAGTTGAGATTAAGAAACTCAAGAAAGGTAGATATAAAATTAAAGCAGCAAAAGGACCTGCAGGTACTTTAGAATTAGAAGTGAAATAGAAAATTAGGTGTAGAAAATGAATTTATCGAAAATTGAAGGATTAAAAGCATTAGAAAAAGGAGAGTCTCTAGAACCTACCCCATTTGCTGTTTGGCGACATTTCCCAGTTGATGATTTATACGCAGACAAATTAGCAAAGAAACAACTTGATTATCTCGAGAAATTTGATTCCCTTGTAATAAAAGTGAGTCCCAATGGCAGATATTGTGTTGTTGATTGGGGGTGCGAAATCGCTTTCGATGAAAATAAAATGTCAGGATCTGCTTACTGTACAAATTATAGAATTAAAACTATAGATGATTGGTCTACCTTAGAAGAATTAGATATTAATCAAGGGATGTTTGGAGAGCAATTACAAGCATTAAAACTCATCAATGAAGGAATGAAAATTCCAACGCCATTTGTTGAAACCGTTTTTAATCCGCTCATGGTTGCTGCGAAACTGGTGGAAACAAGAGAGTTATTTGTACAATCCATGAGAGAGAATCCAAAAGTTTTCCATGATGGAATGAAAACAATTACAAAAGTTATGACTGAGTTCTCTAAAGCATCAATTGATAATGGAGCAGCAGGATTGTTTCTAGCAACCCAAGAAGCAACTACCGATCTATTAACAAGGGAAGAATATACAGAATTTGGTATGAATTATGATTTGGATTTATTAAAGGCAATTGAAAAGAAAGCAGAGTTTAATGTCGTCCATATCCATGGAGATAATATTATGTTTGATCTTATAGCTGAAAACTATAAAGTACAAGCATTGAATTGGCATGATCAGCTAACAGCACCAACAATTGGTGAAGCGTTCAAGAAGTTCAAAGGCATAATAATGGGTGGAATTGAGGAAAAGCAATTCTTGCTTGAAGCTTCAAATGAAGAATTACTCTTAAAAATTCAAGAAGTAATAGATTCTGTTAATGGTCAAAGGTTGATTATTGCTCCAGGTTGTGTTATACCAATAAATATTCCCGACGAAAAAGTTCAGGTAATAATTGATTATTTAAGCAAAAAAAACTAAAACTCAGCATTAGACAGAGGAATAAATCCATAGAAACCAAAAAATGTTTAAATTATTTTTAACATTTAAATAATTTGGAGAACATAACCGATTTTAATTACTTAAGTAAATTATTTATAAGACAAAAATAGTAGTAACACGGAAAAGTGATAAGGCTTCCTAAGTGAAAGGATGGTAAAATCAAGAATGAGCTCAAAGCGTACCGAAATGGACGATGAAGAAATACTAAATAGTGAAAACGCAAGTAGTGCAGTTAAAATTGTTACTGATCCCGAAAAAATAAAAATTTTAGTTGACCCAATGCGCAGGAAAATATTGGGAACAATGCGCGAGGGATTGGAAAACGAAGATGGAATAATTAGGAAAGAAATGACCGTACCAGAGATTGCTAGAAAACTAGGTGTTTCTGCTCCAAAATGTTATCATCATTTAGATCTTTTAGTAGAAAATGGATTTGTCAGAGTAGCTAAAGAGGAGAAGAAGAAACGAACTTCTATCACATATTATGAAAGAACCTCACCAGCTTTTGTTTTAGCAAGTTCAATAGATGAACTAGAACGAAAAGAAGGGATAAGGGAAAGCCCTCTAATTATGTTCATAAACGAAGGTTTCATGCTTGGACTAACAGATAAAGAGCAAGAAGAAGCTCAGAAACTAATAGATGAGTTTACTGAAAGAAATCATAAATATATAATAAAAGCTGCTCAACAATTTAAAGGGAAGATTCCTGATGAACGAATGAGAGCTGTTTTAGGATTTGTATCAAATCAATACGCATCTCAAGATAAAAGGTGTATAGAAATCCGAAAGGAATTGAACAAATACCTCAAAATTGATTTAGAGTAAGACATTGGAAAATAACCTACCAATTAACTACCATTAATTGGTTAGGGAAAATCTTTATTTCTTTAGAATTGTTTCAATCCTTTAGGTCATTTCAGGATGTGTTTTCTTATATGAAAATAGGTGTTACAATAGAACCTTACGAAGGGATAGCAGCGGGACATTTGGTTCCTTTTGCGAAAGCAATAGAATTAGACCACATAGAAATTAATGTCAATATTTTGCCAGACATAGATGGGGTTCTAGAAAACATAGATAATCTTACAACAACTTTTCATATGCCAATATTTGATGTGGAAGGATATGATCCAGGCTCAAAAGGTAAAAAGTATGCGAAAAAGATGGATGAAATTATTTCATTTATTAATAAATACCATAAAAAATTGAATATGCTCTATACCTTGGCACATCCTCCTGAATCTTCTAATTCCGAATTTAATCTTTTGATTGAAAGATTGCAACAAGTAGATACACCAATTATACTCGAGAATATACCTTGGCAACCGGATAGTGAATTCATGGATTTCTATTTCAAAGCAAAAGATGTGTTAGGTAAGCAACTAGCAGGACACGCAATAGATGGACCACATCGATTTTTGACCGATACTGAAAATTGGTTGGATGTGCCTGAAGAATTAACAAAAGAGATTGTTTACGTGCATTTACAAGATACCGGTAAAGAAAAAGATGATCATCTTCCCTTAGGACAAGGAGAAATGCCCTATCAAGATTTCTTGCGATTCTTAAAACGAATAGGATACAAAGGAGTAATTAATCAAGAAATCAAGCCAAAAGGACTTGATATTGTAAGCATAATGAATTCTTGTTTGAATATCTTGAAGATTGTTAACAAAGGACGTTTTCTAAAATTAAAAGCAAAATATGCGATTATGAAACCAATCATTAAGAAGAAAATAAGAGAAGCAGCTAAATCTTGATGAACATTTGTAACTATTTAAATTAAAATTGATTAGTAAAGAATTGTCATGAAATTAGGTATGACTTTAGAACCGTTTAGAGGTATGTCTGTTAAGCAAGTAGTTCCTCTGCTGAGATTGCTTGATTTAAATCATTTTGAGATTAACATGACTATGATACCGAAAATTGATGAATTTGTAAAGAGTTTACACAAGAAGACAACAACATTTCATCTCCCAATATATAGTAGATTTTTTTACGATATTGGTACTCAGAATCCAAATTATCAGATGAAAATAGAGCAATTAATTGATTTCTTGAATTACAATAAAGAGAGATTAAATATAAAATATGTCTTAACTCACCCTCCAGAAGATCCAAGCTCAAGCAATCACTCAATTATTGAGAAACTAGAACAAATAAATGTACCAATATTAATTGAGAATGTTTTGGGGCAATCTGACGAGAATTTTATGGAGTTCTATTTTCAAGCTAAAGATCTCCTAGGGAGAAAACTAGCGGGGCATGCTATTGATGCACCTCATAGATTTATAACTCATAATAAGAAATGGTTAGACATTCCGGAAGAAATCAAAAAGGAAATTGAATATGTGCATATCTCAGATTGTACAAAATATGCTGATTTGCATTTACCTCTTGGACTCGGAGAATTACCATATGATGAATTCTTCTCTTATCTAAAAAATATAGGATTTCGAGGAATTATTCTGCAAGAAGTAATTCCAACAATTGACCAATTAAGCTCACTCCTAGATTCTTTCTTAGCAAGCGTGAAACCGTTTTCATTGAATAGATATAGAAAATTGAAGATCCTCTATGGACTTACTAAACCCATGATAAATCTCGCAGTTAATACTTCTTTTAAAGAATTAAGAAAAAGTGGCCATGGATTGCATACTCAAGATTTAGCATTTGAACTTGTTTCACACTAGTAAAATGGAAAACAGAATTTTTCTGTAGTTTGCTTTCTATTCGATGTCGAGTTTTGTTTTTGATTTGTAGACCATAATTACTACAATGACAACAACAATGATCAATAGAGTTGAAGACAGAACCCAAGCCCACCAATAACCTGTGCCAAAGATGAGTCTTTCCCAAGTATTGAGCCAATCTTGGTAGTTTTCTCCGACATATTGGGAAGTCACTAAATCATTGAGTATTGTAACATTCTCTGTAGTAATTGCATAATCATAGCTGGGCGGTAACTCCACATCTGTATTTACTGGAAACATCCAATTGTTTGTTGCAAGCAATTCTTGAACTTCGCTACTTAGCGCATAATCCACATAGGTTTTCGCTAAGGTCTCATTTGTTGTTCCCTCAACTATACCGATTCCTTCTATTTGCATCCAACTATATTCTTGCGAGTTATGTGATATGATAGCAGCATTTTGCTCGAAACTATAATTGAAATAAGCATTATAGGCAGGATCAGTTCCGTAGGAAACCATCATGTGATCTTCTTTTGTGTCAAAAACTCTTGCCCAGGTGTCTGACCAGCTTTTGTCAATGGAAACAACACCTCGAGCGGATTCCCACCAGGTTTTCCAATCCAAACCAAGTACTTGTTCATAAAAGATAATTTGATACAAGAGAAAATTAATGCCAGTAGCACTTAGAGTTGGATCTTGTAACGCAAAATCATCTCCGAATGTTGTTATAAGTTCATCAAATGATAAATCGAGGATTTCAGGATAACTTGTCGTTGTAATAAACTCGGTATCAAAGATTAGTGCAATTAGACCGTAATCCATGGGTAAAAGGTATTTTTCAGGATCTAAAGCAGAAATAAGTGAAGCAGGAATACCAGTTATATTGACACCAGATGTTATTGGTTTCAGAATTCCCTCATCTTTAGCTCGATTAATCATAATTGAATCTAAGCCAATAACAACATCAGCTTGAGGGTTGGATTTCTGATTGATAAGAGTGTTTAGTGCATCAACCATACCACTGAATTCTTGAACTCTTACAGTAACTCCATGAGCAACACCAAACGCTTGAAAAGCTTTGTCACGGGCTGCAACTGGGTCAAGACCCCATGCTATGAAACTATCTGGAATATAAATGACAAGTTCTCCATCTGCATTAGGATTGTAAATATAAGTTTTAAAACTTGGATTTATGCTTTGACAAAATTTTAAATTATCAGAAGTTGCTCCAAGAAAAGGTGTGAAAACTAATAATGAAATAAGTAGTATTATTCGTATTTTCTTAATTCGCATCTACTTATTACCTCGATTGTGATAATATTTTATCATACATGCATATAACTCATTAATTTTTATCAATATAAAATTACTTATAATAATTCCAAAATAAGTAAACTATAAAATAACTTTAGAAAATAACTCATGAATGCTTTTTTCATACGCTTTGATTTCTTCAGGTGTACTAGAATTGACAGACCAATTCCAAGAACCAATCATATATAGTAACCAAACAAAATCAAGCAATTCATCCTGTAAATCTGCTAATTGTTTCCTGTAAGAAGTCTGATAACCCGCTAATAATTCTTTATGAACTTCTTCTTGATTCAAATCAAGATGGGTAATTATTTTACTCTCATCTAGTGATGGAAAAACACTGAAATAAAAGCCAGCTTTAGTTAAATGAAAATCAAAGCTTGGAGAACCTGCATAAGACCATTCGAAATCGATGATACCAGTAATTTTTCCGTTTTTTACGAGTATATTTGTTGGCTGTATATCCGAATGGACAAAACAACCATTTTTGTTAGGTTCTTCTATTCTTTCTGATAATTCATTAATTTTCCATTCCAAGGGTTTTCGATAATTCGGAAAGCTTGTTTGATCAACCCAATTAAGCATATCATAACAAAAAGCTTTGAAACAAGATGCCCAATTTGTAAATTGTTTTCCCCAAAAATAATTAGAAGATTTCCTGGAATTGTTTTCTTGCTTCACGCAAAAGTCTCCATAATGATTAAAGGTTATAGTATGTAACTCACCAAGATGAAAACCAATTTTTCTTACGATTGAAAGAAATTCTTTTTTTGTTATGAGATTTTGTTCAACTATTTCTCTCAAATCTTTTCCAGGAAGTTTTTCAAGAATCAAATAAGAAAATGGATTGTTATCGTCTATTATCTGATCAGCAATAACTTGAGGTAAAGGGATGGTGGTGTTTTTCTCTGCTATGGTCATTGCTTTTAGCTCTCGAGTTTGCTTTAAAGGCCATTCTGGATTGTTTATTTTAAGAATATAGGATTCATTATTAGATAGTTTAAATTCATAAACTGGATTAACAAAGGATTTCTTAATTTCACTTATTCTTTTTGATTTCTCATTTGGAAAATGATCTAGGATAATCTTCTGTATTTGTTTTTCTGATAAGGGAATTTGTGATTTATAGGGCATCGTAATTCAACTTGGGATTATATAGTAGATTAAAGTGCTAGGATAGTAAGCTAAACTCATACATAACTATTTTCTGTTTTGAAAAACCAATGTGGAAATCAGAATTACTCTTGTTCAGATGCAGTTTCTTTTTTCTTAAAAAGAGGAGAAAAAAAGAACATCTTCTCTTCAGTTCCTTTGTAGATACCAAAGAAATATGGGACAAATCGAGGTACTTGTATTAATGCAACAGTAAGAACCATAACTGGAATTGTAACCATAGCAATCTCACTAGTTAATAATGGACCGAAATTCCTCCAATAGAAAGGCCATTCTATAATTAATCCGAAAGCACCAGTTGCGGTAATCGCTATTAATTGCATTGGTCTAATATATTTGAATATCAAAGTAAGGAGAAAGACAAATACTCCCCACTCTAAGACCATCCAGGGATTATAAATAAACATGAAACCAAAAATGGTGGAGTAACCATTACCACCTTTAAATCTAAAGAAGATAGGATAACAATGACCAAGTAAAGCAAAGGTTGCAGCTAAACCGACAGCCCAACTTTGTTGCTCCTTAAAATTCACATTGGTTGCAATAATTGCAGGTATAAGACCTTTTGTTGTATCTAGTAGCATAACAAGTATACCATATTTCTTCCCCAGGTTTCGTCCTGTGTTGAAAGCACCCGGATTACTATCACCAATTTGTCTAATATCTTGTTTTTCTTTTAACCAATTAATAACAATAGCCCAGCAGATAGAGCCATAAAGATAAGATCCAAGGGCTATAAATATGAGCCCACTAACAATAGCAGGATCCATTTGATGACCTTCTTCTAATGTAATTATTCACTTTCCTCTATGTAATTTTTCCTCTTTTACAGTCAAATTGTATATCATTTTTACTGGAACTTCTTGTTTTCTTGCTCCTTGAACCAAGCAAGAGTTCGCTCAAAAGCTTCTTCTTTAGATACAATTGGTTCATATCCAAAATCCCGAGTTGCTTTATCATGAATAAATGTATGGTCTATGCATGTTTGGATTACAGAGAAACGATTGAAATTTGATTTAGGACTAAAAATTTCAGCGATAGTAGCAAGAAAATATGCAAGACGATATGGAATAGCTCGCTTTGGTAAGGGTAAACCTAATCCTTCCAAAAAGGGTTCCATAAAAGTAAAGAGATTATCTGCAGGTTGATGATCACATACAAAATAACTTTGTCCACATACTGGAGAACCAGGTTTGAGATTTTTAGCTGCAAGAACATGAGCATGTGCAGCATTTTCGGAATAAACATGACTAAACTTTGCTGAACCATCTCCAAGTTTAATATTATTGTTGCTCTTTGCTACCTTGATGATATTTGCTATGTGATACATATCTCTTGGACCATACATGCCAACTGGTCTTAGAGAACAAGTAAGTAATTCAGGGGAGTTTGCAGCAATAACCATTTGTTCTGCAATAATTTTTGTTCTAGAATAATGATCTTTTGGCAACTTTTTCGGATATGGTAAGGATTCATCACCGTAAACAATGGGTTTCTTACCATCAACCACAACATCCAATGTACTCGAGTAAACTAATTTGGAAATGCCAAGTTCCTTACAAACTTCAATAACATTCTTGTTTCCAGTAATGTTAACATCATCGTAGATTTTTGCAGGGAGTTTTGGAGCCCATACTGCAGCTGCAGTTTGAAAAACAATGTCGATATTTTCGCAAGCATTTCGAACATTTTCCTTATTACAAATATCGCCTAAAATAAAATCCACATCATCATTTTTTTCCTGAAGCGGTTGGATATCTAAAACTCGAACATATTTTCCTTTATTTTGTAGTTGCTTAACAATTTCATAGCCAAGCATGCCAGATCCTCCGATGACCAAGCATCTTTTAAAATCATCTTCTTTCGATTTATTTTTTGCCATTTGTTATTTCTCCTGTTTTTATATTATCCTACCAAGTAACTTGGATTGCTTTTCCTGGACATGACTCTACACACTTCATACATCTCGTACAAAGAGATGGATAGAGAGGTGTAACTCGCCAAATCTGTGGATCATAGGGATTTTCTTCTTCAACACCAAATGATTCATGGAGGAGGAAGAGTGCAGGTTCACAGACTTTAAGACATCTCAAACACTCACGAGGATCAATTTCATTACCATCTCCACAAATAGAATAATCAATTTTGATTTTGGTTTTTTTGCCCAACGAAACACTTCCTAATAGATTCCTTTCAACTCTGGAAAATCTTTTCGCGGGTGAATTCCTATAGCATCGTATTTGCAGGCATGTAAACAAACCCCGCAACCAAAACATTTCGATTTATCTATCACTGATTGATTTCTGATGTGATCAAAATTTATGGCATCAAATTGACATTTTGCTATACAACTTTTGCATCCCGTACACAGATCTGATTTTATGTCAACAACATATTCAGCTTTGTAAATCGAATTTATACCGAAATCTAAACGAGGTCGTATCCCTGCACATTCAGGATTAGCGCATGAACATAAATTATTGATATATGGATATGGTCCATACCAGATAGTTCCAATATACCCTTTCTCATTATGTTCTTTGAATCGTTCAATTGCTTCTTCTCGAGTTAATTGGAATTTTTCATCGACAGGAATAAAACGAGGGAGTTTCTCGATGATTTCTGACATTACTCCAAAATTAATGCAGCAAGCATCTTTTTCTCCTCGATGCATATACCGACACATACAATATTTCTGGATAATTGGTTCCATAGCACAGTGCTCTAGAATAGCGATTGCATCATCTAAAGGAACAACTTGACCAATATGGCCTTCAGCTTTAAATGGATTCGTTGGAGGTTTTGTACTATGAAGCATTTGCTCAGCTATACGTTTTACAATACGACCAATAATCGGCATTTGGATCTTATAACCAAGACCAACACCATTAAAACCAGCAATTTTTCGAACAGCAATTTGTTCAAAATTCTTATATTGCTCCATTAAGAATTCGCGGAGATTATATTCTTCTACAATTTCATAAGAATAATTTCTTGCATTAAGATACCACTTTCCTGCGGTACCATGTTTTAAACAATGATCACACATAGTTGTGCACCGGTACAGATAGTTATGATAGTATAATATATTCTAATAGATGGTAATTTGCTAGCTATTTTATATCGAACTTATTTAAAGATTTAGCAGATAATCAGTGATTTCTATTTTGCTAATTCAATATCTTCTTTGTTATTTGAGTTTGAGTTGTTATTATGCCAGGTTTCTGGACCACGAAGTGCTGAGAGAATTATTGCTATAATCATGAAAACACCGAGAATACCAAATAGTATTTTTACTGTTGGAATATAATTCACATTCGCTAATTCATCTGGATTACCCGTACTTTGCATAACCAAATTAAGAATTAAGTAGAAAATGGTCGTGGATAGTGCTGTTCCGATTGTATAACCAATATTTCTTGCCAATTGTAGGAAACCACTAACAACACCCAATTCATCTTTTGGTACACTCGACATTACAGAATTGCTATTCGGAGAGGTAAAAGTTCCAATAGCTAGACCGATTATTGCAGCTATTATTACATAAAACCACAATGGGGATTCAAATTTGATTAAGAGTGAACCAATAAGCAAAGCAAGAAATATCGCTCCTAAACCGATAGAAGATAAAATTCTCGAGTCAACTTTACTAGATATTTTGCCAAAAATGGGTGCAGTAATCCCTAAACCAATAGGCACAGCTATAATAACTGCACCAATTTTTAACGTAGAATAATTAAGGATATCATTCAAATAGAAAGGAAGTTGAAATGCAACCGAATTCAACGCAATATACGTAGCTAATGCACACAAAGTACCAATTGTGAATTTCCGGTTTTTAAATAACTTAAGTTTAATGAACGGATATTCTACACGCCGCTCCCAAAGAATGAATCCAGCTAATAAAAGAATACTGACAATGAAACTTATTCCAGACCACATCATTGGACGACTTATTGTTGTTTCAGCAAACAATGTGATACTTGTAATGAAAGCAGTCATGAAAGCTGCAAATATGATTGAACCAAAAGGATCTCCTTTCTGATGTCCTTTTTCTAAAGATGGAGTTGCTGGAACAGCAAATTGAACATAAATAAAACCAATGACTCCTATCGGTACATTAATCCAGAAAACACTTGCCCAACCAAGATACTGAATCATCACACCACCTAGAGCAGGACCTATAACCACACCTAATGCTGCAAGTAAAGCAGTTAATCCAATAGCTAGACCTCTCTTCTCATCATCTGTGAAACGTGTAATAATTGCATTTCCATTTGCTAAAAGAGCAGCTCCTCCCACACCTTGAACGGCTCTTGCCAGAATTAACAAATATAGATGATCAGAATAACCGGTTAATGCACAGAATAAGGATCCAACAGCAAAAATAACCATTCCTACTTGAAAAACTGTTTTAGTACTAAATCTATCACCTAAATGACCTGAACCAGCTGTTAAAGCAACAATTACAAGTAAATAGACTAAAACAGTCCACTGCACATGAAGCTTGTCAGTTCCAAAAAAAACAGCAATTTTAGGAATGCCCACAGTCATGACAGATTCATCCAAAGCACTCATAAATATACCAATGCCAATGGAACTAACAAGAACTCCAGTTCTTACTGGTTGGCTTTGCTTGTCTTTCTCATCAATTGATGAATTATATGTTAAGTTCGTTGTATTATCTTCTGCTTTCGCCAATTTTAATCACTGGATATAAACCAATGATAGATTATGTCAGTAGATTATAAGTTTTTATTATGATGATTTTTCACAGCTAAAATTAGAAAGTTACGAAAAAAAAAAGAAAATATATCTTAGAATCAAAGAAATTTTTCCGCGTAACCTTTTTGAACGTTCTTTCTATAATAGAAATGGTTAAGCTAATCGAAAATATTAGCTAATTAATAACAGCTATACAGGAGCTCTGGACTTGGCCGAGTCAGAAAAATTTGAGAAAAAAGAAGCAGGCGATAAAGAAGAGGAATTAACTAAAGCAGAAAAGAGAACATTAAGACAAGAGAAACGAGCAGAAAAAAGGCAAAAACGCGAAGAGAGACGAAAGAACCGCAAGAAATGGCATATCTTAAGCATTCTTCGAGGGATTTGGCTATTCTTTCTTTATTTATTCAAGTTTCTCTACTTTCCATATGTTTATGCTTTCTGGAAGATAAGAGACACCTTTAAATTCCTAGGTCAAAATGATCCAGAAGATTTAGAGGGAGATTTAATATCAGAAGAAGATAATGATGTTATTCCGGAAGGGTACCTGGATGAGAAAGGATTCCTGAGATCTCTACCTATGTTTTACTTCATAGCCGGAGCACTTGGAGGAATTCTTGCTATTTTCCTTGTATTTGATTTCATGCAGCCAGTTTGGGATGCTATAAAGAATTTCTTTGTCAACTTTGATTGGGCTACATTTTGGGCAGATATTGGAAATATACTGAAAATCATCTTTGTTGATGGTATTTGGTTTGCTATTAAGACTTCTGCTATATGGATAGGGGATGGTATAGTCTGGTTATTTACAGGTGGAAGATTTTGGATTCCACTCACAGTACTAATTGTAATTGGTGTTGTAATAATCATACTTGCAGTAATTTTCAGTGAAGTGGAATTTTCTGGAAAAATCATCCAAAAGATTAAAGCGTTTTTCAAATCCATTTTTACATTTCCAAGAGTAATCGGACGTTGGCTTAAGAAAGCGTATCTCTGGTGGCAACTGATGATTTCAAGATTCACCTTTGGAGAGAAGAAACTAAAATACTTCAAAAAGAGATTCTTCTATCGGGTAGTCATTTACAGTTCAGTAATAACATTGTGGATTATTATTAGTGTCTTCACAACAGTTCTTGTAACAGAATTACTAGGTGTAGATGTTAGGCATCAATTAGTTTATCCAATAGGTTTAGTCATGATAGGAATCGTCAACGGTGTTATCATTCTTGCATTCCTCTCTTGGTTCGTAGGAATTTTAAGCGGTGAGAAATATGTCGTAGATCTAGATGCTTATCATAAATACGAAGAAGAAAAGAAGAAGGCAAAACTTGAAAAGAAGAATAAGAAGAAAAAACCTACAACGTAAACAAGTTTTTTCTTTCTCTTTCATTTTTTATTTATTCAGCCTGATGTGCATTATTTAAGTCTTTTCTTAAAAAATGAGGGAAAATTCTCAAAAGAATGAGAGGATTTATAACATATTTTCAAGAAAAAGAATATACTATGTCAGATTACGAGATAAAAATTTACGAAAAAGGCTTCGAGGATGCTCAAGCAAAATTAGGTACAAACGTAACACAGGATTGGACTGACTTCGGACAAACAACAGCAGAACAATTGAAAGTATACTATACTCGAGACGATTTCGACCCTGAAACCAGACTCTATGCATTCAAAGATGGAGAACTAGTTAGTTTTATTGTTTCTAGAATTCTTCCAGATGCAGAAGATGGTATAAAGAGAGCTCAACACGACTTTCCACTTTATACTAAAGGAAATGAGAAGGCAGCAGAACTACTGTATGAAAAAGCAGTAAAGGTGTTGAAGAAAAAAGGCGTGCAAGTTTTAGAAGCTCGAGTAGGCAAGGGTTGGCTTGGTACATTAGATTTAGCTGAAAAATACGGTTACAAAAAAGCCAGAGTTTCATTCATGAGAATCGAACTTGAACTTGATGATATAGAAGTCAAAGATACTGAAGTAAAATACGAGAACTTTGATCCAGAAAAAGACAAAGAACAAATAATTCAAATGTTCAAAGATCGTTTTAATTTCACAGATGAACAAGCAGAAACCAATTTCGATGGTATTGTGAATCCACCAGAAGGTTGGTATGCAATGCCAATTCTTCGCGAGGGTGATAAGATCATCTCACGTGGACTCCTTTATATTCAACCAGAACCAAATCAAGAAAACGCAATATTTAGATCACTAATCCCTGACCCAGAAAAACACTTTGATTCCTATTTAAGCATGATTACTAAAATTGCTAAGGAAAAAGGAGCAAAGAGATTCCAACTTTATTTGGGTGGTCCAAATCTAGAACAGAAAGACTTCTTCAAATCTGTTGGATTTGATGTCAAAGGAAAAGTATTGATTTTTGAAAAAGAGATCTAAATTAGATCTCATATTTCTTTCTTTTTTTTATTTTGTTCCAAACGCAAAAATAACAGATTTTGTAAAATAATAACTACCGTCTTTTTGTTTGTATGAGCTAATTCCATGTGGAAGCATTTTATCTTTGAAATCCAGAATTTTCTTTTCATCTTTATCCAAGGTATGATGTAAGATCCATCCTGATCGTTTTATCATGTTGAACCATTCATCAACAGATTCATATTTTAGAATGAAATCTTCAGAAAAAACTTTTACATTGTTGAAACCTACATCTTGTAAGATTTTTTCAAATCCTTCCTTAGTTTCTTTGCTATAACTAATTGGAACATTATTACTGTCTTCTTTTGATTTAGTAGTGTATTTAGCCAGATAATCCTGTAGTAATTTTCGTAAACAATCAAGTTCTCCTTGTGATTGCCAAGTGCTAAAACCT
Organism: Promethearchaeati archaeon; assembly: GCA_013166835.1. Classification (GTDB taxonomy): domain Archaea; phylum Asgardarchaeota; class Heimdallarchaeia; order JABLTI01; family JABLTI01; genus JABLTI01. Next base: position 19,062 of record JABLTI010000028.1, read on the forward strand.
GTTTTTCCATCGGGCTTCAAAACTCGAAGAATGTGTTTCATTTTATCATTTTCTTTTCTATATTTGTGGTTTTGAAAATCAAAAACATCACCAAATCCGATGAAACCACTGATCACACTATCAAAGGTATTATTGTCATATGTTAAATCATTTGCATCCATAATTTCTGCCATAGCATTAGTCAATAAATTACTCTTGATATTTTCAAGAGTTTTAGCTACCTGGTTTTCCCATCGATCAATACCAATAATGTAACCAGATGCACCAATAATTCTTGCTGCAGGAATTAAACATGCTCCTCCACCTGTACCTATATCCAGAATTCTCGCACCGGGTGTCAAATTCATATATTGTACCAATTTTTCTCCAAATGCTGACCAGAAATCAAGACCAATGATTTCATTCTCTTCATTAATCATCAAATTCACTCTTCTAATCTTTCTAGTTTAAAGCACACGGGTCTTTTTCCATCTGAGCAAACAGTATACACAATACCTTTAGGAGTACCAGGCATTTCCCCACCAAAAGCAAGCAAATAGAAATCCTTTCGGAAATCAGCGAAAGCCCAACCACAAAAACCCTCTGGTTTTGTAAAACCGTTTGTAATCCATTCTTGCCCTTCTTTTAGATGACAAGGTTCTACGACTGTACCATCTGTTCTCACGAATTCTTTCCCGAAGACATCTTCAGGAGCAAATACTTTGAGTACTGTTATCTTGATTTTTGACATCCAAATAACTCCTTGAAAAAAATTAAGGACTAATTGAATTATTCATCAGTTATTCTTTCTAGTTTAAAGACAACTGGTCTAATACCATCAGGACAAGCTACATAATCTATGCCGTCTCCTGCCCAATCATCAAATTTACCCCCATATCTAATGAAGGTAATTTTCGGATACATTCCAAACCACGCATGATGACAGAAGTCTTCAGGCATGTTACCATTTTCACTGATGTAAGTTTCACCTTCCTTAAATCCACATTTAGTGATTTCTTTGCCACTTGGTTTGTGAAACTTTTCACCAAATACTTCTTCAGGACTAAAATTCTTGACTACTGTAATTCTTATTTTTGACATTTATCTCACTCCATAGAAAAAAAAAGAAAGATGGAAGTTTAATCTTCAATCCTCTCTAATTTGAAAACAACTGGTCGAACACCATCTGTACAACAAGTATGTTGCAAACCTTCTTTTGCCCAACTCTTGAAGTTTCCATCGAAGTTCAGAACCGCTGTATCTTTGTAAATATCTCTCCATGCCCAACCACAGAAACCATCTGGTTTATTGAGATTTTCTACAATAAACTCTTGTCCATCTTCGAATGCTGTGCACGCTGTTACTTTCTTACCGTTTGGAGTAGCGTAACCTATCTCTCCAAAAACGTCTTCAGGTTTAAATCGCTTTATTACAGTTATTTTTATCTTAGCCATAGTATTACTTCCATTTTTTTTTATTCTTTTTATTCATAGGTGGCGTCATAGATCTTATTGACTATTTGCCACAAATCATTAATCTTCAAAAGATTCAGTAAATCTAAAAAGATAACAGAACCCTTCGAGTGTTCCACAATGGTCTTAACTTTAGCAGAAGCAATAGTTCCTACTATATCAACTGATAGAATTTCCGAAGTTCGTTTGTATTTTGGGTCATCAATTGGTTTTCCAAGACTCTCTTTCCAGAAGTTCTTGTCATAGATAACTAATTTCTCCTCTTTATCTATGCCAAACATCTTTGCCTCGTCATGCCAACCTTTTGCTAAGATCTCAAAGTCTCTTTTGATAGTTCCCTTTATGTAGTAGTTGACTGCTTCTTCTACTCTTGCTAACTCTTCTTTAGTTGTCATTTCCATAAATCCCCAATTGGGTTTAGTTTTATCCCAATTTAGTTACAGAAGAAATTATATGTATACATTTGGGATGTTGTTTGAGAAGAATATCATCAAGAGAGTATAAAAAATTTCTCATCGATATGAGACATTAGTCTGGAAAATTTCAGAAAAACTTTTAAAGCGATATTATTGTCGAAAATCGATTTCCTGCGTTGCTTTTAGAGTTACAATACCGTCATCAACTAACTTCTTATTGTGATGAGCGACCTTTTCTTTTCCTGTTTTCTCATTGCCCCAGCAACTATGAGCATCTTTTACTAAGACTACAGAATAACCTAGTTTTTTAGCAGCTCTACAATTCGCTTTTACACAAGCATTTGTTAATGTTCCAGTCATTACTAGTTTCTCAATTCCTTTTGATTGTAGGACTTCATGCAAATCTGTTTCTTCAAAAGTACTTGAAACTGTTTTATAATAAAATAAGTCATCTTTAACTGGTTGAAGTTTCGGATGTATATTATAACTCTCAGTTCCTACAATCAATACACTTTCGTTTGCATGTTGAATCCAAATTGTAGGAATATTAGCGGACCGAGCATTACTAGTTAAATAGTTGATATTCTCCAGCAACTCATCTTCTTTGTAAATTGGTTTCTTTCCAGTGAATAAGCCAAGTTGAACATCGATAACTACTAATACAGTATTTTTCCAAATTTCACTCATTTTCTATCACTTCTTTACACATAATCATATCCGATTTCTTCAGCTGTTAGATCTTTAACATCTTTGAATTTTCTTCTTTGAAACCACAAGAGAGTTTTCAGAAAAGTACAACGAGTCTTCATTCTAAGATATTTAGTTTTTGAAAATGGTTTGATGCAATGAAGACTGGATGACATGATCTTATCAGCTTGATTTCCATCAGGTTTTAATTCCTGATTAATCACACCATCGTATTTGATTTTTTTAAGAAAAGCAAAGAAATCGTTGAAAGGCATTTCTCCTAAACCAAGTGGCAAGTGCAAGTCTTCTGTTTTTGTGCAATCAGAAATGTGTACATACACAATGTCTTTCACTAAATCTTCTGGAATGTCCAACCAGGTTTGCCAATCATTAACATATCTATGAGAGATATCCAATGCATGTCCTGCAATTTTCTTCCCTAAATGATCTTTTGCTTGATGATAAAAGTCAAGAAATTGCTCATCTGTAAAGCCAACAACATTCTCTAAAACCAAGGGTACTTCGATTTCTTCTAATCTTTCAAACATTAACTCGTAAGAAGCATTAGGGTCCTCAGGCATATGTGCAAGAACAAAAAGCATATTCAAATCGTCTTTTCTCTGATTAATGAAGGAGACAACCTCTTGCATTTGAATTTCGTAGGTCTCAGTTTTTGAAGAGAAGTCAAAATTATCTCGATTAAAGATAGGCAAATGAAAAACAGTAGTTGCACTACCGAGACTCTTGAGAACATCATCCACTTTAGGAATAACTCGCCAATTGAACTCGAAGTGTTCTAAAGGAATTTTGCGTATCAATTTTACAATAAGATCTAGACCTAATCCTTTGATTGGTTCTAAGCCAAAGCCAATTCTCATATATTACACCAGATTTGAGTCCTATAATTTCATGTCTGTAAGAGGGGAATGAATGTTCGCTAAATTTATTTTAATAGCTTTTGTCAAGAACCAAAAAAATGTGAAAAGAAAAAATAAGGTAATGCATTATTTCCTCTATTTTTTTGCTTTGAGTCTAATCCTTGTAACAACAGCTATAACCATGACTAAAACGAATGGAATATATGGAACAAAAGATCCAGTTTCAGTAGGAATTTCCGGAGGAACTGTTAAGTTAAGATTGAAAATTGTAACATAAGTATCAAAAAGACCACCGTATTCGTCTTGGTAAGCATCCACGGTAGGAAAGCTTGTAGAAGAAGTATAACCAGACACAATGATATTGCCATTGGAGTTAATAGCTGCTTTCTGTCCTCTATCCGCGGAGTTTCCACCTAAGTAGGAAGAATAGAGTATTGTACCATTTAATGCTACTTTCGCAACAAATGAATTTGAAGATCCACCTGGAGGTGTGGATTGATATGCTTGTTCAACAGGGAGATTTGATGAAACTGTTCTTCCAGTTATAACTAAAACATCATCCGCAACAGCTATGCCAATTATTTCGTCAATGCCTGAACCACCATAAAATGAACTGAAAACTCTCGTTTGACCATCTGATGAAAAAACGGATACAAATCCGTCTAAAGAACCACCACCGTAAGAGCTTTGGAACGCATCATTGGTTATTGGAAAATTGTAGAGTGAATTTGTACTACCCACAAATACAATGTTGTGATTCTCATCAAAAGCAATGTCATAAGCACGATCAGCATCTGTTCCACCATAAAATGTTGAGAAAGCTAAAGAACCATTTGCGAAAAACTTTGATAAGAACACATCATATGCTCCAGTATTGTAAGAACTATCATAGGCATTTTTCGTTGGGAAACCAGTTGATGAAGTTAATCCGGTAAGTACAAGATCACCATTATAATCAAATTTTATACTGGAACTTCCATCATTACCTGTAGATCCAAGATAGGTTGAGAAAACGAGTGATTGCCCATTTGCTGAAAACAAAGTCACATAGTTGTCTACAGAACCAGCGGTTTTAGAAGCTTGATAAGCACTAACAGTGGGGAAATCAAGTGAATAAGTACTTCCGGTTATTGCAATTCTATTACTCGAGTCAAAATCAACACCATATCCCCAATCATCTCCAGTTCCACCAAAGTATGTGGAAAATAAAAGTGAACCAGAACCACCGAATTTAGCGAGAAAGATATCAGTCGAATAAAACTCTCCACCATTATTAGTGCTTTGATAAGCACTCTGAAGGGGCAAATTAGTTGAAGTTGTTGTACCAACTACAGCAATCTCTCCTTCAGCGTTTACTGCTACATTTGTAGCCCATTCCTCACCACTCCCACCAAAATACGTTGCGAAGAGAAGTGATTGCCCGTCTGAGCTAAGCTTGTAAACGAATGCATCAAATAATCCTCCTCCAAAAGTAGCTTGATAAGCATTAATTACAGGGAAATCTGTGGATGAACCAGTTCTCCCAACTACAATTATATTACCCGAGGAATCTATTGTCATTCCCGAATTACCTATATCTTCAGCATTCGCTCGATACTCTGTGCCACTCCCACCGATATACGTTGAAACATTAAGATGGTCAGGTAATGTTTCATCTGAAGGATTAAGTATGTTTGAATTATCTTCAGATCCAAAATTGAAACCCATAGTATTATTACTTCCAATTATTAGTGCAGTCATTAGTACTGTACTAAAAATGACAAAGAATGTTTTACTGCCTTTTTCCTGCTGTTTTGCATTCAACTGCAACACCAAGCGAACGTATAGTTTGGACGATATATAAGATAAATGATAGGATATCGAAATCAAACGATAAAATTTTTGAAGAAATTCTAAAATTATATGAAAATCTAATCTTTCAAGCTGCTTATTTTCCATTTCTGACTATCAAAATCAAATAAATTCTGCAATGGAACAAAATTTGACTTGTAGAATTTAATAGTATAAAATGAAGGTGTCAATCCTTCTTTTTCTAAGAAATCTTGAATTATTTTTCGTATGGGATGAGTATGAGCCACGCCAGGAAGATTGAAGATATAGCGATCGTATATTGTATTTTGTCCCAATAAAGAAAATACACTTAATTTCTTTGTTACTAAATCAATTTTATCTTTTGAAATTTCGTCAGATGTTGGTATCTCAAAAATAAGAACATCAGGACTTCGCTTCATTCGATTTCTCATATATAGTGAAAATGTAAGTAACTCTTTGTTTTTAGCTCGTAACTCATTTTGATAAAGTAGATCAGTTTGTGCATCAACATCAGTCATTAGGACATTATTTTCCAAATAAAATTTCTTAAATTCATTAAGTGTTACACCATATCTTGCTCTAAGTAGAAGTTTAGAAGTTATTATTGAAAGAAAGTAAAGCAAATTATAATCTAATTGTAGCGGTTTGGCTGGGGAAGGTATTTTTTGAGCTCTTTTATAGCTGTAGAAGGTATACATCCTTAGTGAAGGATCTTTCGGATTAATCAATTTTTTAAAGACACTAAGGATTGGCTTATGGGGAATATTAGAAATTGCAAAATACCTATGTCTTTCCCTTACTAGCTGTAAAGTAAAATCACTTATTAAGTTCTTACTTTTCATTTTGCTTAGTTTGTCACTAAGTTGATCACTAATTATGTGAGGACAAATTAAAGTTGGAGAATATATTATGTTTGAATTTGAATCTGTTCCATGAAAAAGTGATTTTAGGTAAGGAATTTTAAGTAAATCTTGAGTTAATTTTTCAAAAAATCCATTCTTGTTTAATGTAATTTTAAATAAATAGTTATGAAGATTTATCTTTTCATAATTTATGTCAGAACGCCAATATGTAGAGAAGGTTTCATTTAAAGCTTTAAAGCGTTTAGCAATTGTTTTTTGAGTTAGATCAAGTTTACGAGCAATAAAAGAGGTAGTACCTCGTTCATATCCTAATTCATGGAGAGTTTCAATTAATTCAATTAATTTCAAATTAGTATAAAATGGCAATATTGATGAACTTTCTTCAATTGTTTTTGAGAAGGTCCACTCGGAAAATTCCTTTATTTTTCTAGAAGTTGTTTGTTTTTTATTAAATATCTCAAAAGAAATCTCAAAAACTTCAGTGAAAGGAATATTATTACTAATTAAAAGTAAAAGTAAATTATCCCAATAATAATTACTGAGTTCAGCAATTTCTTCAGGATAGATTTTAGATCTTATAGCTGATAAGACAGGATTATCAATAGTAGTTATGTTAAATAAATCTACTAAGAGAAGAACCGTTATAATGTTGATTATTGATTCATCAACCTCTTCAATCTCATTATTCAAGAAATGAAGAAGGCATTCTTTAAGAACTATAAATGACAATAGATAACTTCGTGTTTTAGATTGAAGATTCATAATCCAATCAGCAATTACAACTTGATCTTGGTTTCGTTTTAAACCAAAATCTACACTAATATCTTCTTTCACTTTACCAAAAATAATAGATTTTACCGGAATTATTGGATGTCTTTTTAAAATATTTGTGAGAATATTAATAGTGAAACTAGAAACCTCGTTGATTAATTTGATTAGCTCAGATTTCTTAACAGCAGAAATATCATCTAGTAGACCTATTTTTTCTAATAGCTTTTTCTTAAATTGAGTTTTCATTAATTAATCAACTTAGATTTCTTGTTTTATATACTAATAAAGTCAAATTCATTATTTTTTAACCTTCTTTACTTAAATAAATATCTAAAGAATGTTCCTAATTCCTAGCGTGAAAGAGAGAGGATTATTGTCGCTTTTCTCTAAGAAGAATTTTTCTGGTTTTAATGCTAGAAAAACAGTTTTTTTATGTTTTAAGCAAAGGAAAAAATCAACCCTAAGATTATTTTTGCAGTATTTGAATGTATAATTTAGTGTGTTTACTCACATAACGAAAATGCTAGACGAGAAAACTGGTTAAGCATGTAAGTAAAAACCAAAAGAAATACAAGGTGCACTGAATTGAAAAAAATAAACCCGAAAGTAATTGGTTTGACTATCCTTCTATTAGGTCTTTTAATAGGAGGAAGTTTATCTGTCCAGACAGGACATGGGGATCCAACATTGACCCCAAACCCACCAGAGGATGATGGTGGAGGTTAATCTACAAGAAAATATACGTGGGTAAATTAACCAAAACTGAGAGGGTAAAATCGATTTGCCCGAGGAGCATGAAAAAAGGCATGCTCCTCGTTTTATTCTTTCCAGTAAGCACTGTAAACGATTATTCCGATAGAAAAAATATAATAGGTGTAATTCATACATGGGAAAAATCCTCCTTGTTGAAGATGATAATACTATTAGAACATTATTTAGAAAAATACTCGTTGCAAATGGGTATGAAGTTATCGAAGCTACAAACGGAGAGGAGGCCCTTAAACTTTACGAGGAGTTAAAAGAAAAACCAGAACTCATAATTCTTGATCACTTAATGCCAAAAAAGAGTGGACTAGAAGTCACTCAAGAATTACTAAAACGTTATTCACATGATAAAATCCTCATAATTACAGGTCATCCTGGCATTGAATTAGATTGTTTCCCTAATGAAACTATCAGATTGAAATTAAAACCAATTAGTGTTAATGATTTTCTCTCTGAGATTCAAAGCATGGTGCAGACTTGAATTAATGAGAAGCAAAAGAAAAATTAGAAGTAAAATAAAAAAAATCCAACGTGAATTATAACTTACAAGAAGTTACAATTCAGCTAGGAATGATTTTAAGACATTAGTTTGACTAATATCTTCTTGGTTTTCGTTTTCTGTAACAATCTTGACAGTAAACTGGTCTTTCGCCATCTGGTTTGAAGGGTACTTCAGTTTCTTGACCGCAATCTGCGCAAGTTACCTTGTGCATCTCTCTTGGTGGTCTGTCGTAGTTACCGTATCTACTCATTTTATATTTTCACCAAATATTTGTGTTATACATACTCAACAGAAAATAAGTTTAAAGATTATATTTT
>JABLTI010000111.1 GCA_013166835.1 Promethearchaeati archaeon
ATCATTGTCGCTGTCTGTATCCATGGGATCAGTACCATGGGTATGAACTTCCGGACCGTCTAGCAATCCGTCATTATCGGAATCAGAATCGTTTGGATCTGCTCCATTGATTATTTCATCACCATCGTTCAATCCATCGTTGTCACTGTCTGCGTCTGTTGGATCTGTTACGTATCCATCTACCCCCGCTACAATTTCCTCGTCATCATCTATACCATCGTCATCTGTGTCTTGCGCTAATGGGTTTGTGATGTATCCATCTGTTCCTGGGATTACTTCTTGATAATCGTTTATTGTGTCACTATCTGAATCTGTATCTAGTGGGTCTGTTCCTATTTGAATTTCTATACCATCAAACAATGCATCATCATCTGTATCAGCATCATTTGGATCTGTACTTTCTGTATACTCGTCTCCATCATCCAAATCGTCTCCATCGGAATCTGGATCTAGCGGATCAGTTATGTATCCATCTAATCCTGTTACAGTTTCTTCACCATCCTCTAAACCGTCATTATCTGTATCTGCATCCATTGGATCTGTTAGAAGGTAGTATATTTCGTTCCAGTCTTCTAGATTATCTGTGTCGCTGTCTTCATTTGTTGGTGTTGTACCATAGAAGTCTTCTATTACATCATCCATGTAGTCGCTGTCTTGGTCGATGTTTCCATTATTGAATGGTGATCCATGGAATGAAGGCCAGGGTGTTTCCCCAAAGTCTGTTGCTTCAGTTATGCTCAAACAATAGAGCGAAAAATCAAATGAACCAAATAAGATCTCTAAAACATTATCATCATCCAAGTCCCAAACTGCTGGGGAGGAAAATACTGCTCCCCCTGTTTTATATCTCCAGTTTTCATCTCCAGTGTAATTTATACAGTAAACATAAGTGTCATCTGAACCAAACACAATTTCTAACTTACCATCATTATCGAAGTCTGTGAGTGCAGCTGAGGAACCAATATTAGCATCCGCCATGTAACTCCAAACCTCATTTCCATCTGTGTCAAGACAGTACATAGTTCCGTTAATACCTCCTCCAAGAGTATCGCACCCGATTAGAACTTCTAGATTTCCATCATCTTCCAAATCAGCAATTGCAGGAGAGGATGTTATTTGCCCTACTGTCGGAAAATTCCATAATTCATCACCTGTGCTGTTTAAACAATAAACATCATTACTTCTTGTACCAAATACAACCTCTAAATCTCCATCATTGGTTATATCTGCAAGTGCAACTGAAGAATAGATTTGCCCGCCAGCATCGAAGTCCCATACATGGGAACCAGTATCATCTAAACAGTAGATGTCGTTTGCAATATTACCGACGAGTATTTCATAATCACCATTATTATCTATGTCCCCTATTGCAGGCGTTGCCCAGATATCGTTACCAGTATCATAGCTCCATTCTTGATTTCCGTTCTCGTCTAAGCAGTAGAGATAATCATCTGTTGAACCAAACAAAATCTCCAACTTGTTGTCTTCATCAATATCAGCAACCGCTGCTGAGCCGTAAATTTGACCTGTTTTATCAAAATCCCAAAGATAATTACCATAAGCATTTACACAGTAAAGGTTCCCATCAGTGGATCCGATTAATACTTCAAAAACGCCATCATCATCCAAATCAGCAATGGTTGGGGAAGAAAGAAATTGAATGGGCGAACCAGTATCATAGCTCCAGAGCTCAGCTCCATCCTTGTCGAAGCAAGTAAGCTCACCACTTACGGATGCTATTAAAACTTCATAATCACCATCTTTATCCAAGTCCACAATGGTTGGTGAGGACCAGACAATCGCACCTGTTGTTTTATCCCAATTCCAGGAAGAACCAAGTGCTTCCAAGGTTATCGGATCATCATTTCCAGGGAGTTTCCCAAGAGCTAATCCATTAAAAATAACTGTTGCTGTAAAAATTGTACAAATTATCAAAATTGATTTTTTTATCTTCATTACGGGGACACCTAGGTCAATTTATTCTATTAATCATATAATTACAAGCTAAACAACTTAAGAGTATCATAACTTTCCTTTCTACATATATAGTGTTTTCTTTTTCGTCAAATTTTCACCGAAAAAATCCAAATTAGAGAAAGATTCTTTTTTGAGAAAGTTTCAATCATTTTGAAACAAAACTTTGGAGTCTTTGTGTTGAAGAGCGTAGTGATAGCTGGAACTATTCGTGCAGATGAAGCCTTACTAGTAGGGATGAAGATGCTTTTGGAAGGCAAAACAGCTATTGATGCTGTGGAAGAAACAATCAAGCTTGTGGAAGACAATGAAGATGATTGGACAGTGGGAACCGGCGGGTTACCTAATCTTCTTGGGGAAGTCGAGCTCGATGCTTCCATTATGGATGGCAAAACCCTAAGAGCAGGAGCTGTTGCAGGAATTAAGCGATACAAGAATCCCATATCAATCGCTCGAAAAGTCATGGAAGAAACACCACATGTACTGTTAGTTGGAGAAGGAGCCGATCAATTCGCAGATGTCATGGGTTTCGAACGAGCTGAATTGGTTACTGAGAGTGGACGTGACATACACAAGGATTTTCTCGAGGGAAAAGGCATTGTTAAGAAAGGTTATGATACTGAGGAGTCTTTTAAAACGAAGGAGCGATACTACAAATCATTTCAAAGAATGGTGAAAGATGCGAAATTAATGAAGTGGTACAAACAGTACACAGAAAGCAATCATGGAACAGTCAATATCTTAGCCATTGATGTGAATGGTGACATTTGTTGCGGGGTATCAACGAGTGGTTTATCCTTCAAATTCCCTGGTAGAGCAGGAGATTCACCCATTATCGGTGCTGGGAATTTCGCTGATAATCGGTATGGCGCTGCTGCCTGTGTGGGAGTAGGAGAATTAGTTATTCGGTTATCAATGGCTCGAATAGCAGTGTATGAATTATCGAAAGGAGCAACTGTTGAGGAAGCAGCAGTGAATGCCATAGAGTCCATAAGGGATCTAGCACCGGATAAAGGATCAGTATCCATTATGGTTATGGATAAAGAAGGAAATATTGCTGCAGCGTGCAATTGGAAGAATTACTACTTCTGGTTAGCGACAACGGAGAATCCTACACCTAAGAAAATAGAATGCATTTTTGTGGATTTAGAACAAGAAATACTTGCTGAAGGCTATCATCGATAAAAAAAAGAAAAAAGGAAAACGCTAAAGAATAGCGTTTTAACTTATCGTGTTGGGATTTTCTTCTTTCTAATAACTAAGACAGTAACGACTACGATAGCAATTAGTATTAATCCACTAAAGAGTAAGCCAAAGATTAAACCATAACGTACTGGTGGTTTAGGTTCTGTATAATAGAGGATATTTAAGGAATATATTCGTGCAGTGTAATCCTCAGGTCCGGTGATTACTGCGCGCCATCGTAAGTCACTGCCAATATCAGTAAAGGTGTATTTTACTCCTGGAAGTACAGATAACCAGTGAACTCCATCAGATGTAAGATAGAATTCAACATTTGTTCCTGGTGGTAAGTCACCACTAAAAGTAAGAGTAGCGTTTTCAATTAGTTCTTCTGTGTCATCGATTGTAATGGATTGTGCCTGTGAACCAGCAACATCAAAGTTTCCAGCTGCACTCTTGAAGTGACGCATAATAAGCAAATTAGAAGTGTTTGCAATGTATGTATAATCACCATGTGTGGTTATTTGGAGAGCTCCTGTAGCATCAGGATAATTATAGGTAACAGCAGAATTAAGATTACAAGCATCTATCAGAGTTGCACCATCAACACTATCAGCACTTAAAATGTAGGGACCGAATCCCCAAACACCTAATGAGTGATAATCAGTGTAGAAATTAGTCCATTGAATGTCGTAGGGATCAGTAACATTGTACATAGCCATCCAATTACCGCCACCTAGGTAAGCATAGTCACCGTCCACATAAACATCGTAGTGATAACTCATACGTGTATGTGTATCAGTTAATACAGGTGTGGTATAATCCTTCACACTATAAATCAGTAAACCTTCGCCTAACCCACCGATGTCATCAACGAGATAAACATGGTGCCCTTGCACCCAAATAGCTTTCAAATCAGTCGTACCGATGAGATTATTCGAAAGAATCGAAGGCGCCGCTGGATTAGAGACATTTACTATAGCAAAACCTGTGGTGAAAGAAATAAATTGAATTTGGCCACGAACTTGAATATCTCTTAACCCTATGCCACCAATTCCTCCAGCATACACTATATTGGTTGGGTCAGAAATGTCATAGATATAGATACTACCACCATCCTGTATCAGATGGGCATATCTACCATCAACGTCCAGTTTTGTGATATTAATACCTCCTCCAGCTGTTTGATTGTCTAATAGAAATGGATTCCCTGGATCACTTACGTCAACTGTAACTATTCCATTTAAGCCACATGCAAGATAAGCAACATCACCTCGCACACGAACATCGTAGACTTTAAACTGGTCAAATGCATTAGGATAAGCGTATGAGAAATCAGTCATACCTGCACCAATTTGGATCGAGTAGATTCCATCATCTGTACCAACTATTAGATCGCCACCGTAAAGATCAAGTTCCCATGTGTATGGAAGGACGATTTCAGTAATTATCACTGGAGCATTAGGAATTGTTACATCAATAACTTGCACTCCACCATCACCATCAGCTACATACAAGGTATCTTCTTGTATTGCTAATCTCCGAGCATTTCCCGGAGTATCAATACTCCCAAGTAAAACCGGATTACTTGTATCACTAACATCAACAATGTGAACACCTGCAGGACCATCAGCAATGTAAGCAATATGCCCATCTACTAAAACGTCAGTAGCATTTCCTGGAGTATTCAAGTGACTTAACTCAGTTATAGGATTTCTTAACGAACCATCAAGAATGTAGAGTCCTTCATCACTTTCAGCAGCATAGACTATTTGTCCTTCTACATCAATTCCAAGAGTTTTGTTGGAGTTCCATTCAAAAGTTAATCCAGCTAAATTGTCTATGTCTCGGCCATCTGCTAGATTGATGGAACGGAATGATGGCGAATTATAAGCTGTATAATATATCAAGTAGCCTTGTATATCAATATCAGTTACTAAACCATCTGTGTAATCAGAATCTCTATATGCAGCACCAGATAGACCGTATGGATTGCTTACGTTGTATGAGTTAATCTTTAGTGTGCTACCTAAGAAACCAGTATAAACAACATCACCATCCACTTTAACAGGTCCTATATGTTCTGAGGAATCTCGATAACTCATTAATTCCATATTTGCAGGATCAGAAATGTTCAATATAAGAAGTGTCTGTAAATCATCAGTTGTGTTAAATCCACCAATGTAGGCTTTTCTACCCTGCACATCTAAACCTCGAACAGGTTGAATTGTTGGATAAAAATCTAAGATTTGGATCGTATAATCACGAGCATTTCTGATTGTTCCAGTCCCCCAACCATCAGCAGTTGTGGAACTGTCATCATTATTATTTTCATCGATAAAATCCTCAAAATAGTTTACTAAACCATTTGGGGATAGATTATTCCAGATATCATTTCCATTTAGACCATATGCAGTTAATGTAAATACATTGGTTAACGGAAAAAGAGAGAGCAGGAATAATGCTAGAATTTTTCGTTTAGCATCAATCATAAAACATTCTTCCCTTAAAATAATTTCAAATAAGTACATATACTCAATAAAAATGATAAAAGCTTATTGTAATCAAAACATGATAAAAACATAATTCTCTCCTAATAAAACAAAAATCCAAGGATTTTTAATGTCAAGACATTAATCATAATGAGAGATTCCTAAGAGGTGTTCATGATTAGTTTAGGTGAATATACAGGAAAAGATTTCCGAGCATTCATTGTCAAAATCTCCGGAACAGAAGACAAGATGTTTGCTGAAGATATAGTTATGATTGGTTATTCAAAAGCAGATGGACTCCTAGATGAAAGTCTGACTAAGGATGATTTTCGGGAAATTGTCCAGAAAGAGTATTTCCCAAAAGAAGAAAATAAACGTCGGGCGGGGCAAATCGCAGGAGATTTCTGGCGATTTATTCGAGAAATGGATATAGAGCATTACGTTCTGGTTCCTACCAAAGAAGGATTCTATATTGGAAAAGTTGTTGGACCTGCAACTTACAATGAAATGAGGATTTTCAATGATACAGCCTATCAGAGAAAAGTTCAATGGTTAAATAACAAAGAACCAATTACTATAGAAAAAACACCAGAAGATGTGCAGAAAAGACTCAAATCTGTCCAAGCAGTAATCGATGCTAGTGACCTGTACCAGGAAATTGAGTTTGCAATGAGGATTTCATGAGCTAATATTCGGATTCTTTTTTCCCGTGAAATTCACCACTAAGATGACTCCAAGCAACGCGCCAGCAATTGCTAGATTGATAATCATGTTGGATTGAAAAGCTTGATCATGATCTATTGTGTATGAAAAACTTGCACTATTCATAGTGTCTGCATTATAGAGTACAATGTAGAAAGTGTCAGACCATAATGGTTCAAATTCGGTAGAAAATGTAGAGATTACTGGTCCCCAATCTTCTTCTACATAAATTCTTGAGTCAAAGTATTCGGATTCATATATTTCAACGTATATTTGACCACTTGTCATTGTTATAGAAATAGCAGCTGTATCATCATCATGCATTTTTAGTTGTATAACTTCTTCGCCAAGAGGACCCAAAGTAACTGTATCCGAGATAACAACACCAGCTACCATTCCCGTTATGCTAAACATTAACACAGGGAATAGCATTAATCCAATGAAATTCAACCAGATTCTTTTTGTTTTTCTTTTCAATATGGTTCCTCCTAAGTATTCAAAATTGTTCCACATTTATTGCAGAAATCGCTTTCTTCGATTACTTTAGCTCCGCAATTTGGACAGAACATTTCTTTCTTCTTTTTGATTTCCGTAGGTTTTGGTTTTTCTCTAATTTTTTCTCCCTTCACTAATCTCTGGGCGGTTAGGTATTTCTTATAATTCTTACTGGAACTCACTTTCAGCCAAATCATAGTCAGTAAAGTGCCTACCCACAAAACATACCCAATCGGGAAGAAGAAATTGATGGTTAAACCTCCTATGAAGAAAGTCCAAAGAACAATAAACGCTCCTTTGTTGGGTGAGTGATTCCACCGAAGTAAAACACCACGAGAACTCTTGTGGTATCCTTTCCCTTCTGCATAATCTAAGAAGCAGTTGGGACAAAAGAACTCGTAATCATATTCATAGTCACTTCTACCGCGATAGGTTCGAATAACTCGAGAGCTTACAACCTCTTGAAAGGTGCACTCACGACAAATAGACTTCGAACAAGTACTACAATTATGAGTGCCCCCTTTACTAGTATGAATATAACAATTTGCCATGTAAGCAAACCCTGCAATTTTTAGTATTAATTAGGGATAAGTAATTTTAAAATTTATTTGATAAAAAATCAATCAGTTGGTAATTCTAATTCCCCAAAGTATGTTGGAGCATTCTTAGGTTCTTTCCCTTTAAGATGGGTTTTATAAAAAGCATAGGTTAGAGGTGTACCATTCTGGATGATCTTTCCACCAACGACTTTTGCTACAAATAAGGTATGAGTTCCACAATCAACAGTATCTTTGACGACAGCTTCCAAGAATCCTAAGCTATAATCATAAACGATAGGAGCACCTGTAATGAAGATCTCACAATGGATTGGATCTTTGAATTTATCATAATCCTTGCCTGAACGGAAACCAAAACGACCTATGAACTTCATAGGAGTTTCTTCTGAAAGGACAGATGCTGTGAAAACTTTACTATGAGTAACAAACTCGTGGGTGTAATTATCTTTAGCAATACTTACAGCAATCATTTGCGGATTAGATGAAATTTGGAAAACAGTGTTAACAATTAATCCATTATATTTTCCTTCTTTCTTGGAACAAAGAACAAATAAACCGTAACTAATCAATCGTATGCTTTTGTATAGTTCTACTGTCATCGTTTCTAACCCATTCTTTTCTTAGTTTGTTCTGTTTTACGATATGTTACATTCACACATTAAAAAAATTGTGCTAGGAATATGAATTTCCAATTTCCTTGTCTTATACTAACATTTTATAAGAGAATATTTTTTCATCTTTCAAAGGAGTAATTTATGTCACCATCAGTAAAGTACACCTTATCCTTACTCAGGAAATACTTGAAACCCTATGTTAGACAAGTAGTTCTCCTAGGATTCCTCCTCATACTTTATAATGGCATCCAAATTGCTAATCCGCAAGTTATTCGTTTTTACATAGATGCGGTTTTTGCAGAAACGTTGGATACAAAAGCAATTCTGAACGCATCATTAATGTACATCGGATTCAGTCTTATTCATCGAGGAATTTACATTGTTGTAAGATATCTTAGTCAGAATCTTGCTTGGGCAACAACAAATGATTTCTTTATCAGAGTTTTTCAGCACTTTCTCGATTTATTTCTTCGGAAGCCTTATCTTACTCATTGGCGTATTGACTGCTGTCTTTATTGAGAAGTGGGTCTATGGAGTGTTTTTCCTTGGTTTTGCCTTTCTAGCATTAATTGCCTTCTATTTCGTAAGAAATGTCTCCTCACCATTGTGGAAAAAAGCAAGGGAATCGACAACTGCATTATTTGGGCATATAGAAGAGAGTGTTTCAGGTCTTGAAGACATCAAAGGAAATGGTGCGGATGAATTTCTCATGAAGAGATTCCATGAAGTATCACAGACCGATTTTAAGAATAAGAATAAGGCAATGATTGTCTCAAGAACATATTATGCAATAAACGTGATGATGAGAGCAATCCTAAATATTGGAATACTAGTTGTAAGTCACTATCTCGCAGCATTCTTGGATACAGATCCGGGAGTAATTTACCTCCTCCTAACTTATGGAACCAATTTGTTATGGCCTCTAAGATTATTGCTCTGGCAAATCGAGCAATTACAAAACTCATTAGCAAACATTGAACGAATAAATGAATTCTTTCAAATTGAAACAAAAATCATTGATGATGGAGAAACTGTATTTCCTGAAGGAAAAGTAAGCCTTGCATTTGATAACTTAGATTTTGGTTACTCAGAAAACTTAGTATTGAAGGATATCTCGTTTAATCTAGAATCAGGAAGAAAAATAGGATTGGTAGGACAAACGGGGAGTGGAAAAACAACGCTTGCTCGACTAGTCTTTAGACTCTACGATCCGAAAAGTGGAAAAATAAGAGTAAATGGAATTAATACGAAAAACTTTCCACTCAAAGAATTGAGAAGTAATGTTGCTTATGTCACACAAGATGTTGAATTATTCAAAGCATCAATCAGAGATAATGTTACCTTTTTCGACAAAGAAATACCAGAAGAAGTAATACTGGATATTTTCAAAGATATCGGTTTAGAGAAATGGTACAATGATTTGCCAAACGGACTTGAAACTATAATTCTCTCAGACGAATGTGGTTTATCTGCAGGAGAGGAACAACTCTTAGCATTAACTCGAGCATTTTTGAAAAATCCCAAAATAGTAGTTCTAGATGAAGCTTCATCTCGATTAGATCCTGCAACAGAACGACAAATCGAGATTGCTCTAGAAAAATTGCTTCATGGAAGAAGTGCTATTATAATTGCTCATCGATTAACTACCCTCCACAAAGTGGATGATGTCCTTATCTTAAGTGATGGGGAAATACTGGAATATGGCTCTCGAGAGGAACTAGCGAAGAATCCTAAATCACAATTCTCCCTATTATTACAAAAAGGAATAGAGGAGGTTCTCACATGAAGGTTTGGCGCTTATCTGGGAAACTCATGGGGTATAGAAAAGGCTACATAACTGGTAGTTTCTTCTCAGCTATTGGCTGGCTTCTCGCTAGATTCACCATTAGTTTTGGTCTTCAAGAATTAATTGATGCCATTTTAGGAGCTGAAACAATTCTAGGTATGTCTGTAAGAAATCTCCTCATAACCTTACCATTTACATTTATAACAGCCTTCTTTATTGGTTCCATCATGGATATAGTTTTATGGTATTTCTTCACAACTGGTGAAGTCTTAGTAAGAAGAAACATCATGCGTGGATTACTAAAGAAACCTGGGGCAGTAGCATTACCAAGTACTTCCGGGGAATCCATCTCGCGTTTCAGAGGAGACGTAGACAATGTTGTAAGATTATCGTACCGAATTTCTCTGAGATTGGGTTTTCTAATCTACACAGGGGTGGTTATAGGTTACATGTTCACTATTAGTGCTCCAGCAACCAGTCTTGTATTCATACCTTTGCTATTAATTTTGGTAATAGGATTAACAGGGAGAAGAAGAATAGATAAGCTACGAAAGAAAAGAAGAAAAGCAACAGCAGAAGTAACTGATACCCTAGGAAAGATATTCGGATCAATTCAAATTTTCAAAGTAGCAGGATCCGAGAAGAACATCTTGAATCACTTCAAAGGGAAATGTGACAACAGAAAAACTGCTATTGTAAAAGAAATGGTCTTCATAGCTCTTATCGATGCGATCTACTTATTCGCTATAAATTTGGGTTTAGGCTTAATCCTCTTATTAATTGGGTATTCACATTAGGCAATCTATACTTCTTCCAAACACAATTGTGGTGGATAGGTGACACCATCTGGATGCTTGGGGATTTCATTCCAATGTATCAGCAAGCAAAAGTCTCCTACGGAAGAATCTTAACACTAATACAAAACCACGAAGAAAGTGCTACCGCAGACGACATAGTTGCTCATGGACCAATTTATGAATTTGAGCCCTTTCCGCCCTTTGAAGCTATACAACGGACGGAGAATGATATCTTATCGATACTGACGGCTAAAAAACTGTCATATATATATCCAGGAACGGATAAGGGAATCAAGAATGTCTCTTTGAAAATACCACAAGGATCGATAACAATAGTAACTGGAAGAATTGGTTCCGGAAAAACAACCCTCATACGTGCAATATTGGGACTAGTTCCAAAAGAGAAGGGTACATTGTATTGGAATGGTGATGAGATAACTGATCCCACAAATTTTATGATTCCACCAAGAGCAGCATATACTCCACAAGTACCGTATTTGTTCAGTGAGAAATTGAAACATAACATATTACTGAATGTCCCAGAAGATTCCGCTGATATTGACAAAGCAGTAAAATTAGCTGTTTTCAAAGGCGAAATTGATGATTTCGAAGAAGGATATGAAACCCTAGTTGGACCTAAGGGAGTCAGATTATCCGGTGGACAAAAACAAAGACTGGCCGCAGCAAGGATGTTTGTAAGAGAACCAGAGTTAATGGTTTTCGATGATTTGTCCAGTGCGTTAGACGTAGAAACAGAACAATTACTCTGGGAACGATTATTCATGACTGGAAATTCTATTACTTGTTTAGCTGTCTCTCATAGGCCAATGGTTCTTCGAAGAGCAGATAATGTCATAGTAATGAAGGATGGCAAAGTAGAAAGCCAAGGGAAACTAGAGGATTTATTAGAAACAAGTGAAGAAATGAAAACACTCTGGGAAGGAAATGTAGAAGCGAACAATAGCTCGCCACAAAAAAAGAAGAAAAAAGACGCTTAAAAAAGCGTCATTAAAACTATCTAGTTACAGCTTTCTTTTTCCGCCGTATTAAGACCACTAGAATAATAACTCCTGCTAGGACTAAAGCTAGAATTCCGCTATAGATTCCCAGCATCATCGGTCCAAGTAATTCACCAGTAATTTCAATCTGCTCAACGTTGCTCCATAAACTTGGTAATCCTTCGTCATCTACTGCTCGGACTCGGAAATAGTATGTTCCTTTCTTTAATCCATAGACTTGTTTGTTGAGTTTAGTAGTATTGTATTCTTTAGTTAATTCACTGAAGCTCAATAAGGTGCTAACTTGTAACTCATAGTGGTCAATGAGTCCATCATCTGTACTAGCATTCCAAGAGCATTTAGCAATTCCAGTTTTGCTTTCTACTCCCGGATCATCAAGAACAGGGGTAATTGGTCTCAAGTTATAATCATAGATGATTTCGAAGGAGTAAATGTGCACGCTGCGATCTTCTGGACCTATTAATTCAGCTCGCCAAAGTAATTCTTCGCCTTGATAGAGAAATTCATGTTCAACACCTGGTGTGACTAATTCCCAGTGAGTTCCACCATCAGCGGATAAGAAGTAATTCACTTGGGTTCCAACAGGAATATAATCATCTACTTCTAATATAGCGGAAAGAATGAATCCATCAGTCATATTGTCTAATTCAATTGTTTGAGCAATAAAAGTACCAGGAACGTAAGTAGTTGCCGGACTCTCATAATGACGGAGAATGACTAAACTGCTTCTGTTAGCAACATAGGTGTAGTCTCCAACAGCACATATTTGCATCGCACTTGTTGCATTTGCGAAATTAGAACCTGGGAAGGAAATCGGAGTAATATCAATTCCATCAAGTAAATAAGCTCCTTGACTTCCAGCTGCATTTATGATATAATAGCCAAAAGTGCATACACCTAGTGATTGTATAAAATTTCCAGCAGAACCCCAATCAACATCATTAACAAAAAATGGGTTATAGGGATCTTGCACATTTTCAATAACTAACCAGGTTGTATCACTACAATAAGCGTAGTCACCATCTACAAAGATGTCATAGAAGTAGCTTGATCGTGTTTCACTTGCAAGGAAAGTAAGATCACCAGCATCCGGAACTAAGTCATGCACATGAAGACCTGGTCCACCAGCGCCAATATAATTTACAGAATAAATATGTGGTCCTTGCACATCAATAGCTGTAATATTAGTACCGAAAATTTCGTTGTTCATGATAATAGGGATACTTGGATTTGAGACATTTGCTGTAGAAATACCCGAAGGAGCTGGATTACCGAAGGAAACATACATAATTTCTCCTTCAACATCAATGTCCACTAAATCTGTTCCTAAAGTAAATGAAAGGAACTCAATATTCGCCGGATCAGAAATATCATAGATGTAGACACCGTCAGCATCTACGCAGTAAGCGTATTGTCCTTCAACATCTAGTTTTCTGAAGTGAACACCGAATTCAGTCTGATGATCTAGCAGTGTTGGGTTCAATGGATCATGCACATCTAAGGTGTAGAAACCATCTTGTCCCGCTGCTACGTATGCGATATCACCTTTTACTTTGACATCCCAAGCATCAAAACCAGAGAAAGTGCTACGATAAGCATTTGTTCCGAAATCCATCATTCCTCCACCATCTGAACCAGCCATGTATGAATATACACCTAGATCAGTGGCAAATACGATGTAGTTTCCGAAGACATCCATATCCCAAACTTTGTTTCCTAAGACTAATTTTGTAGCATAGGAAAGGTGTGTTGGGTCAGCAATATCCAAGACATATAATCCACCCTCTGTATCAGATACATAAAGGGTGTTTCCTTGAATTTTTAATCTTCGAGCAAAGCCATCTGTATCAAAAGTATCGAGGATAGCAACATTTGTTGGGTCACGAATATCAATTACGTGGACACCTGCTTCGCCAGCAGCTAAATACGCAACGGGTCCTTTCACAAGAACATCAGCTGCAAAACCAGGAGTTGGTAGGTAATCATACTCTGTTGCGGAATACTTGTTCGAAGTATTCAACACGTAAAAACCTTCATTACCAGCAGCAATGAACGATAAGTCGCCAAAAACATCAAGCCCATAAGCGTTTCTGGAAGCCCAATCATTTGTTATTAGTTTTACGTTATCAGGGTCAGAAGCATCGAGAATTCTTAGTGATTTATCACTTGTGGAATTAAAAGCAGTAAAGTAAACAAATTGACCTCTCGGTTCTATATCTGTAACAGCACCATCTACTAATTCATCATCAATGTAATATCCGACACCACCGAGATCATAGGGATCACTTGCGTTGTAGACATTAATTTGCTGGTAAGAATCATTTAAACCAACATAAAGAACATCTCCATTAATGGCAATAGAAATCATGTCCTGATAAGAAGAACAAGTACTTGTTTGGATCATGAATGCAGGACTAGTGATATCCAATATCTGCAAACTATCAGTAACAACGGGGGTATCCATAACAAGATAGGCTTTTCTTCCCTGTACCTCAATTCCCTTGATAGGATAAGGTGTTGCGAAGAAATCTTGCGAAATAAAAGAGAAATTTCTCATATTTGTTATTTGTCCGCCACCCCAGCCCCAAGCTGTAGTTGCGGCGCTTTTATAGGTTTGTTCCAAAAAGGTTTCCGAGAAACTGCCACCTGAGTTGATGACTAATTCTTGAGAACCAAACGGACTTTCGCTTCCAAGCACATTTACAACCATAAAGGGTGTCAAGAGAAAGGATGCGATAAGACCTAATGCAATAATAAAACGGAATTTTCTTGGATTCATCTTTTTAACCTCAAAATATCAATTGTTTTGTACAACAAACAATACATCGTTTCGCTCTAAAAGTAAAGTGGAGCTACCTAAACCAAACCAATTTGAAACCATAAAAGAAAAAAAGAGTAAAAAAGACGCACATGCGTCTTTCTAGATTTTTTATCGAGTAGCAACAGCTTTCTTCTTTCTAACCCGTACTGCAATAACGATGATGAGAACGAGAAGTACTAAACCACCGCCAACGATGACGTAGACCCACCATTCTAGGTCTAAACCCGTGATTTGGACTTCTATATCGACTACGTCGCTCCAATCACCTGCTAGCTCCCAAATATCAACTGCTCGTACTCGGAAGTAATAGGTTCCATTCGTTAGACCAGTAACAGTTCGTGTTATTCCAGATACATTGTAAGTAGTAGGAGTAGTAAATCCATTCACTGTGTCTATTTGTAATTCATAGTGATCTACACCAGCATCATCTGAACTAGCTGCCCATGAAACTTGAACACTGCTTGTTGTGCTAACAATTCCAGGATCAGTGATCAGAGGTATGCTTGGAGCTTCATTATAGAAGTAATCTATTGTAAGGTCGTAAATATGTAAGCTTTTATCATTTGGACCAACAAGTTCAGCACGCCATTGAAGCTCACTACCAGGATTAACGAATTCGTGTAAAACCCCAGGTGTTACAATTTCCCAATGAGCACCGCCGTCAGCAGAGAGATAATAATCAACTTGAGTACCAAGAGGAACGAAATCATTAACGTTCAATGTAGCTGTGCGAATAAATTCAGAAGTTACACTATCAACCTCAATTGATTGAGCAATATTTGTTCCTGCTACGTAAGTATCAGCTGAGCTTTCATAATGTCGAATAATGATTAGGTTGGTTGTATTGACTACGTAAGTGTAGTCACCAGATGTTGTTACTTTAACTGCTCCAATTGCATCTGCATAATTTGAGCCCGGTTGATTCAATAAAAGCACCACCTAGTCGTATATCACCATACCAAGCTAGGTTAGTTGGATCTGTTATGTTGAAGATAACACTATAATCAGTATCGGATATAAAAGCAAGATCACCATCGACAAAAAGATCTGTGTTTGTACCCAAAAATCCAGTAGCTACATCTTTGAAATCAGCAACCATAGGATCGGGTAGCATCTGGTGAGAGAAGAAAGTATCCACAGAACCACCAGTGTTTTCTACAGTGTAAATATGTGGTCCTTGGACATCAATAGCAGTTACATTAACACCGAAGTTGAAATTATTCACAAAACCGTCTCCGAAAGCGAAGGTGTAATTCAAAGTTGCAAAACCAGCTGTTAAAGGGTCTCCATAAGCAACGTATGCATTTGGTCCCCAGAGTTTAATATCTTCTATGTCGGTACCAACTTCATATCTTGTTAATTCAATGTTCGCTGGATTGGAAATGTCAAACGTAAACATTCCACCTTCTGCTATGCAGTATGCAAATTGACCATATACTTCTAGTTCTTTTAGTGGGTAACCAGAATAGTTTTTGCGATCTAATAGGAATGAATCATTAGGATCATGGACATTCAAAGTGTAGAAGCCATCTTCTCCACCAACAACAAAGGCAATGTCTCCAACCACTCGCACATCCAAAACTTGGAAAGCATCAAAGTGATTTGGATAAACATGGTTGTTTATATTGCTGATTCCACCATTAAGTGCTCCCACTTTGTAGGTGTGAAGTCCTTCATTTGTTCCTACTACTAGATAGTTACCCACCATGTCTAAATCATAGACGTAATCCGCGGGAACAATTTGCTGTACAAACGATGGCATGCCTGGATCTGCAACATCTAAGATTTGCACCCCACCGGTTCCATCTGCAACAAAGAGTATTCGTCCTTGTAAGAATAATTGCTGAGCAATTCCAGGAGTGTCATATGTACCAATAATTACTGGATTAGTTGGATCAAAAATATCGATTACATGCACGCCTGCTTCTCCATCCGCTAAGTAAGCGAATCTACCGTTTACAATTACATCGGTGGCATTTCCAGGAGTATCAACATAACCATATTCAACAGGTGTATATTTGTCTGTCAAATTTAAGATGTAGAATCCTTCATCACTTGCAGCAATGTATCCTAAATGACCTGAAATATCAAGTCCTAATGATTTTTCTGTACCCCAATCACAAACAATAGCATTTACGTTAAGAGGATCACTAACATCTAAAATATTAAGTGCTTTACCATTTAAGGCATTATATGCTGTATAATACACAAGATGCCCAAAAGGTTCAATGTCAGTAACAGCACCAGATGTTTCGTTATAATCCAGAAATGCTGCTCCTGCATCTAAACCAAAAGGATCTGTAGCATTATAGGTACTAATCTTAGGAACAAGAGTTCCATTATTTAACCCACCGTAAAGAATATCTCCATCAACAGCAACAGTAAGCATATTGCTCCAAGAAGCACGAGAACTAGTCATTTTGATATCTGTTGGATCATAAATATCAAAAATATAGAGGGTCTCAGGTCCTGAGCTGATATTATTAGTAGCTGCATAGACTCTTCTACCTTGAACATCTAAACCTGTTATTGGATCTGGTGTTTCATAAAAGTCTTGGGTAGCGTACGAAATGTTTCGTGCATTCGCTACTGTTCCTGTGCCCCAACCAAAAGCAGTAATTTTGTATATGTGCTCATTTCTTGATTGTATGGAAAACAAATATATTCTGCTAACCCATCTTTGAACAATATATTCCTATCTATTGAAACTATTTGGTGTAATATCTATGACTAAAATAACGATTGTTACAGCAGGTCTTTCCGAGTTGACGAAG
>JABLTI010000029.1 GCA_013166835.1 Promethearchaeati archaeon
CGAAATTTATCACTGGATTATTTTGTTCATTTGTAATAATAATTCCTTGTGTTATTGAAGAGACAAGTAAGAATTGCGTTATTAGAATAACTAAACCTAAACTTAATAATCTCATGACTTTTGCCATGAAATATCTCACCTCCATGTTATAGATAAAATCCATAATATAGATAAAATCCATAATATAGATAAAATCCATAATATAGATAAAATCCATATTATAGATAAAATTATCATCACTAAAAAAATTTTCCCCTTAGTTGACTTAAGTATTTAGCTGGAATTTCTCCTTTTACACCAGATATGAATTTCAATTGATTCATTATTTTCACAGTGCAACGCTTACATTTTCTATTTATTTGCGTATCGGTTTTTCTAGAATTGCTGCTGAAAAAATTTATAGGAAGAAAACTAATAATTAGTTGATTAATAATGTTCAATCAAATTCTACAAACTCACAGTTTTGAACCTATTCTTTTAGAGAAAGCTAAAGGCTCATGGGTATGGGATGTTGATGGTAAGAAGTATCTTGATTGTATTTCCGGTACTTGGTGCACCAATTTAGGACACAATCATCCTAGAATCATTCAAGCAATGAAGAATCAGATGGAAAAACTCATTCATCGAAGTATGTGGTTCCTAACTCCTGTGACAATAGAAGCAGCAGAGAAAGTACTAAAGTTTGTTCCGAAGAAATATGATGCGATAACATTCCTTCAAAGTGGAAGCGAAGTAGTTGAATATGCAATTAGTTTTGCTCAAAATGTTACCAAGCGAAGAAAGATTCTATCTTTGAAGGATTCTTATCTTGGAGCATTTGGTCTAGCAAAACAATCATCTTACCATTCTGTTAATTGAATATATATCTAAGAAATACGTTGATGAGCTTGCTTGTTTTGTGTTAGAACCCATTATGGTAAGTGGGGGAATCCTGAAACCATGTAAAGCTTTTGTAGAAAAGTTGTGCAAAGAGCTACAATCTGCAGGTGTACTTGTGGTCTCGAATGAAGTAACTTGTGGATTCGGTAGAACCGGTAAGAGCTTTGGTTTTGAACATTTCGATATCAGACCTGATATTGTAGCCATAGGAAAAGCCATGGGTAATGGTTACCCGGTAAGTGCGACATTAACTAATAATCAATTAGCAGACGGTTTATCCCCGGGAGAAATGTATTACGCTCAATCACATCAATTAGATCCTTTAGGAGCGGTCGTAGCAAAAACTGTTGTAGATGTTTTTCTTGAAGAGCAAATTGTAAAGAAGAGTCAATCAAAAATAACTCAAATTCGAAATATCTTTGAATCTTTATCACACCCATTCATTAAGGAATTTAGAACACAGGGAATGCTTTTTGCTTTTGTAATCCAATCTCACAAAAATATCTTAAGTAAAGAAATACTAGTCAAATTGAAGTATGAATTACTAAAAGAAGGAATTATTGCTGGTGCTAGTTTAGGGAAAGAGATCCTTAGATTACTTCCTCCGTTAACTATAACTGAAAAAGAAATATCGATTCTCAAAGAAAAAATCAACAACGCATTTGATTCAATCTAGTTTCAGCAAAAAAATGAATCATAAAATGAATAGAAGGTGACCTACCATAAATAGTAGGTGTTTTCAATATCTAAATATCAAATCCTTCAAGCGTTTTAACTTTAATATCTTCACGATTTACTTCTAGCTTCTTTGTGAGTTCAATATATGTAGGATCACTCTGTAATTTCTTAACTGTTTCTTTATAGTGATCTTCATCATTGTAGACAGACATAAAGTATATTACTTTATGATCTTCCGAATTATATCCGCCACCAACCATTTTTACATCATATTTTTTGTAAATCTCATCGAATTCTTTATAGCTATTTTCGTGAACTGCATCTGCAGTTTTATATTTCATTTTATATAGTTTGTATATCATAATTAATTATACAGTAATTTCCATCAAAACGCTACTGCTATACTAACCGTGTAGTTTTGTGTTGATTTTATTAGAAAATCAGAAAAAATGAGATTTTAGCATTATTCATTTTACAATTAACTTATTCAAAAAAAAGAACTATGATAATTATAGACAAATTATAAATAAAAAGAAAGAAGGAGTTAGAATAAACCTAGAGCTCCAATTTTTATTACTAATGTAGTAATTAATACACCTACGAACAGGACAATACCAGAAATAGATATAGCTAATCCAGCGGTATTATGTTTGTTTTTCCCTTCAATTTTTCTAGCTCGAATGGAAACGAATAATGAAATGATGTTAACGACAATAAAGAAAATTGAGCACAAACTGACCAGAGCCAGCCTAAATGCAAATCTTGAATCATTATCACTGGTTGTACTTTTTTCTACTTCTGTTTCTGTTGTATCTAAGTCTATCCAATCTGCATTGTAAAAAGTATTTTCAACATCGACTTGGCCCTTTTGCCACCACTTAATAGATTTATCAAATCTATCTTTTCGAGCTGGAACAAGATTATTTGTAGCAGTTCGAATAAACCATTCCAATGAACCTGTGTATTTTATCTTTTCCCAACCATATAATATTAATGAAAAAACTACTAGAGATACGAAGATCGTTAGAACAGTTCCAGTCCAATACAATTTTTGGTAAGGCACTTTAGTTATCATTAAAGATATCAAGAAAAACACTACGACATAGATTGATTGATTATTATAATTTGAAAAAGCAACAATACCAAAACGTCTTATGATTTTTGTTCTCTTAGCAAAAGATTTGCTTCTCCCTCTAAACTCGTTCAGTCTAAAGAGTAACATTACTGCCATTAAGCTAAAACCATTTAATGCTAGGAATTGAAAGAGCCAAGAAAAGGGCATAATTGGTACTGTGATCCCTGGAGACATATAATGAGCATTATCTGGTGCCCAATGACGATGAAAGGAGATAAAACGATAGAAATTAATAGCAACATCAAAAGAATCTGTTCCAGGAGGATAAGAGGCATTCATAATTTTTAGTATAGCGAAAAGAATTCCTACAACTCCACTAATGAACATCACTCCACCAACAATGAACACTTTTTTAGGAAAGTGTTTGGAAATTTTCTCCTTTGGTTGTGAAATTACAAGACCAATAATACTACCCATAAACGAAACAGCAAGATAGGGAAAAATTGGTTCCATAGGTGATGCTAACGCTGTAATAAATGGTGCTCTAAAGATATCCCAAAATGGTTCCGTACCGATCCAAGGTTGAGAGAATTGATGACCATTTGCATATGTTCCCCAAGGATAACCAGGACCAATTAATCCAACCAAATCCCAAATGGGTTGTGTTAATCCTACAACGACAACTCCTAAAACAATGTACGAGATAATCATCTTTCTAGTGTTTTTCCAATTACCTTTTAGTGAAAGCAAACCTTGCACAATTCCATTAAGAATCAAACACCACGCAATTGTATGAACTGTCTCAAAAGTATTCCATTGCCAGAGGAATGTTGTGTAGTCACCAGCTGCTGGATTGTTTAGATTACGGAAGAAATTCCCAACTACTCCATGATAACCAAATGTACTTTCACTTAGCATTGCAAAGATAAGTAGTAATACTCCTCCAACGATTTGTTTTATGACAAGACTCCTAATTGATTTTCCTTTTTCAAGATGTCTTTGCATACTTACCATATTGGCTATTGCTGATACAAGCAAGAAGAATCCCGCTAAACCTCCAAAAAAAGGTATAATAATCAGAGCTAATAGATTTGTTGTTGCTAAATTGTTGATATTTGGGTAAGCAAGCATTACATCAATATTTAAGTAGTCACCAATTACATGAAGAACAATCATTGCGACAATAGCAATTCCTCGAGCAAAGTCAAGAGAGATGAATCTTCTTCTAGTAACCGACTTCTTTTCGGGTTCCAATGAAAGATTAACTTGAGCCATTATAGTATCGTCCTAATTACCAAATAAACTTCTTGTTTGTATGTTTTATGACTTAAATATTTTTAGGCGAAGAATTCAGGATATTCTCTATTCTAAAAATAGATAGGATTGAGATTTCATCTATTCCTAGATTTTCATAAAATCTTTTTAAAGTGAAATACCACATCAAAACGGGTACTCTCTAGAGAGATGATAGCACTTTGATAGAAGAAACAATTAACGATAAAATAGAGCTTTCGAAAAAAGAATTGTTTAGAATTTTCTTGAAAACAGGGAGGAAAAGAGTTGGTTTTTCAATCGCATCAGGTATAATTGTTTTCCTTGCCATCACAAGTTTATGTATGGTTATTTATAGCCATCGCTACAATGTGTTTCAAGACTATCAAATTGAGAATATTGATTGGTATAATGATAATTATATTAGCGCTTCAACCAATCTTAAAAGAAATATGGAAGTAAATTTCACGAATAATTTAATAGCAAATTTTACTGCTGATTTAAAAAATACCACAGAACATCTCATTCCAAACTTGAAAATTGCCAATACCACCTCAGCAATAAGTGCACAGCAATTCCATGCCACGGGTGATCCTGTTGACCCCTGGTATTTCTTTGAATTAATGGCTCCGGATAATAGAACCTATGAAGCATTATCAAGATGCCTTGTTGATGGGAGAATGCCTCTTAATTCATCTGAGTTACTTTATTATCATGATGGACTTTTCGATTATCCAGTAAATAGTACTCTCACTTTAAATAATTATCAAAGTGAAAGCTCTTCTATACAAATATATACTATTGTTGGGGTTGTTGGTGATATTACTGAAACATTTCAGAATGAGTCCCTATCCATGGATCTATTCGATTGGTATTTTGAAAGTACTTTATTATATAATTATTATCGCTTAGCGGTTTTCTTCACGAATTATACTAATTTTCAGTTCAGAATGAACAATTTAGATTACTACTATGGTACTGTTACATATTTGACAGATTTCCAGTACGATTGCTCTGCTTTTCAATTAAACAAATTAAGAGAATATATTGAGACTTATCCAGCAGATTCATATTACATTATATCAGAGGTCACTTTGAGTTATGTGCTTCATGCACCAGATATGAAACGTTTCCTCATTAATTTTAGTAATTATTGGATAGAACAATACTCCAAAATCATCGGGATAAATGCTCCCTTACTATTTATTATCGGACTTATTAGTGTTGTAACTCTGAATATAGGTTCGAAAGATTTAGCAACAACATTTAGAAGAATGAAGTTGTATGGTCTGAATTATCGAGTTATTCGTCAGATGATTTTCTTGGAGAATCTAATCTTTACGTTTGTGAGTTTTGTTGGGGGAACACTTATTGGGTATCTTATTAGTTTTCTATTTACGTATCAAACGCCTGATCAACCGTTTAATTTCTATCAGAATTCGCTTCAAGAACCCTTACTTCTAATAGCATTAACCTCATTTATCATTGGATTCTTCACTCTGAGTTTCTATCTTCAAAATGCAATAGCTAAGAAAACAGTAGGTGATAGCCACCAAGAATATAAGAAGAAGAGAAGAAGAATCCGTAATATGTTTTCTACAAATGAATTTCGGTTATTTGTAATCACTCTGTTATTTACTTTAGTTACAGTTATACTCTATGTACTATATACTTACGTTGGACCGAATGTTCCAATGCTATCTAGTTTCTCTTATCTTACACTCTTCTGGTTTATGATTACATGTAGCATAGCATTCATGCTTACATTCCTCTTCTTAATTGTCGCCAGAGTAATTACCTTACTTTGGACATTACTCAATAATCGTTTATGGCGTAATCGCTTGAATATTTTTTCATTATCAATAAAACACTTGTCAGATAATCGGGGAATCTATCAAACGACAATTTTGGCAGCATTAATATTTGGACTAGTAATAATACCTGGATTGGCTATGGAGAGCTCCATACCATCACATATACAAAATGAAGCAAAACTCTCAATGGGAAATACCAATTTGATTGTAACTGATTGGTTTGATGAACATGATACAATTTTACCGGTAATTGATAGTATCTCAGGTGTGAAAAACGCCACGGAGGTAAGAGCTTATACAATTATCAATGACAATCAAGGAAGCAGTTATCCCAGACCATTTCATATTAATGTGTTGGGAATCGAGGAACCAACTGAATTCATAGAAACGATAGATTTTGATCTGTTTGATGAATCAGTATCTACAGAAGACCTTTCATTGTTGAATAACCTATCATTTGCATTATTTGACTCCGAAATTGCTAAGAAATACAATATTGATCCAGGAGAGATATTTAGAACTACATATTACACACGATATGTTTATGAGTTTACAAGTTTGGGATCATTTGATTTCTTTCCATTATCACCTCTACCAAAGAAACAAATTTTCCACAATGATGACGTTCTCTCCATTGTCACAAGTCTTGCTACAGCAAAAGAGCTTATCTATTCTTTAGATTTCTCGACAGACATATATGGAGAATCAATTTTACTAATAAATGTAGAAAATCAGAGTTCAGTACAATATGTCAAAACTCAATTAGAGAATATGACTCTTGACACCATGAATATGGAAGATTACTATAACGAATATTATTCCAAAATTGAATTATTTCCAAAGAATAATCTATTCTTCTTTTCTTTCGTATCAGCATTCACTTTACTCTTTATAGGCTACTTTACAGGAATGAAAATATTTGATGATAGAATTAGAATAATAGAATCATTTTACCGCATTGGAGCTGAAAGAGGAAGAATACTAGGATTATTTACAATGGAACTTTTCTTTGTAAACATTCTCCCAATAACCATAGCTATGCTATCTTCAATACCGCTTGTTAGGTTTTTAGCGGTTTATTATTTGAGTGTCCAAGAATACTATTTCCCATTTACACTCAGTTTGCCTGCATGGCTATTTATCGTAATAATACTGGGTGGAATAGCATTATCATCAATAGGCTGGTTCTTAGCGATCATACCTGCGCTTTATAAATACAGACCAGTTAAACAGGAGTAGATGAAATGATTGACTGTGAAGACGTAATAAAAATCTATTCAGATCCGGAAACAAATATTAGAATTGCAGCACTAAGAGGTATTGATTTAAAAATCAATAAAGGTGAAATTATTTCCATAGTTGGCCCAAGTGGTTCCGGTAAATCTACTTTGATAAAGATACTAGCAGGTATAGAAGCCATTTCAAGTGGGGAAGCAAGAGTAGGGGAATTTGAACTTGAAAAAATGGGTTTAAAAGATCTACTAAATTATAGACTAAAGTCTGTAGGGTTAGTACATCAATTCCCAGAAAGAACACTATTTCTTACCGGTTCAGTTTGGGATAATATGTCTTTCTCCTCAAGCCTATCCTCGAAAAACTTGACACAAAACAAGCAAGAAAACAATGAAATACTAAAAACACTAGGAATTGACCACCTCAGAAATAGACGAGTGAGTTTGTTATCAGGAGGAGAAATGATAAGAACAGCTATAGCCTGTATGCTAGCTAAAAAAGCTAAACTACTTTTATGTGACGAACCGACTGGTCAATTAGATAGTGTGAACACTGAGATTGTTAAAGATACACTTCGACAAATTTCTCAAGATTATGACACCACTGTACTTGTAGTTACCCACGATCCAAGATTCTTGACAGGGGTAGATAGAACTTGTGAAATCTATAGTGGAAGA
Organism: Promethearchaeati archaeon; assembly: GCA_013166835.1. Lineage (GTDB taxonomy): Archaea > Asgardarchaeota > Heimdallarchaeia > JABLTI01 > JABLTI01 > JABLTI01. The sequence continues at coordinate 7,629 of JABLTI010000029.1, forward strand.
GTCAGTTCACTCTATAATGCTGAAGAAAGTGCTCTTGTTAGTGCAGATGAATTCCCACTAGAATTTATTGGGCAATTAGATTCATCTCAGAACGTTAGGGTCCCTCGAGAAGTCTACAGTTTATTACAACTACACACAAAAGTAAAGTTCTCAATTTCTAAAGATTCTGTTGTTGAAATAAAACATCCAGAAGGATTACTGCCGAAAAAACCTGAATTAAAAGAATTAAGAAAACAGAAAAAGCTCATAATAGAAGATTTGCCGAAGGACTATTTTGCTAGCAAAGATGTTATCATTAAAGCTTCTAACATCTCAAAAATATATACTTACAAATCTCTTAAAATCCCCGCAGTTACAAATGTGGATATGCAAATTTGCGATGGTGAGTTAGTGTTTATTATTGGTCCTTCAGGATCAGGTAAAACTACTTTAATCAAAGTAATTACTGGCATGGAATCAAGTAGTAGTGGAGAAATTCAGGTTCTTGATGAGGAGTTGCACAAATTAAATGATGCTCATAGAGCGAAGTTTCGCAGGAAAAACCTTGGAATAGTTTCTCAATTAGGAGATTTGCATCCAAATATCACTGTCAGAAAGAATCTTTTCCTAAAGAAATTACTATCTGGTGATTTTGTATTTCTAAAGAAGTATCCACAAACAGAAATCGATGATATACTAGAAATGTTCCAAATTACTCATAGACAAGAATCATATCCATTAGAGATTTCCGGTGGAGAATTACAAAGAGCATCCTTAGCTATAGCAAAATATGGAGAACCAGGAATACTCCTACTAGATGAACCAACAGCAAACATGGATGGCGAACTAGCAGAAATCGTAATGGAACAATTATACCAAATTCATCAGCAGCTTGGATCGACTTTGATAATAACTACTCATGACATCAATTTAGTTAGGGATGGCACTAGAGTAATTGAACTAAAAGACGGGAAAATCAGTAGAGATGGACTCGCTACCTCTGTGGAAGAATGATTAGAAAATAAAAGAAGAAATTAGCTCAAAAGAGCTAATTATTGTATTTTTTCTAGAATAGAAGTATAGGTAATATTAGTCCTAGTATTGCCAAGATAAATGCAACAAATATTAGAATCATTGGCCATTTCTTGGATTTTGTAATAATCATTGATTCATTATTTGTTAAGAATATAATATTACTTTTCTTTCAATAAATCGCTAAGATTACTAACTCCAAAAGGTCCAATCTGTTCTAATTGCGTTGCGAGAATAAAGAGAGTGTTGAGTGTTATCGTTTCTCTTGGTTTTACTTTGATTTCTCGAGTATTTTTTGTCAAAGAAATATGAGTTAGATTTGGTGAATACGGATAAACGCTGCTAATAAATTGACCTCTTGAACAAGCAACACCAAAGTAATATTTGTTATCTGCTTTCTTAAATGCAGACCATAAGTTTCCATATAACTTTTCATAACCAACTTCAGATTCATGATTCTGCAGTTTGTAAGTCATAGTTTTTCCTTGTTTATCTTGAATGAAATAACGGTCTCTTTCAGAATTTGATGTTTTCAAATCGGCAGTAGTATGAGCATAGAGATTCCTCGTGGATCCCGACAGATTTGTAAATACTTGTTGACCTAAGACAATAGGAGAATCAGGGAGTGTTAGGAATCGATTTTCCACTTGTATGCCCTTTATTGCCGGATGAAATGTTAACACGTTTGATTTGAATCCAATACCTTTCCAATTACCTTCTTCTATTTCATAAGAATCAAAGGTGATATTGTCAAAGTACTTCTCATCACCAATCCAGAAGTGTTTTGGTTTTACTATGGGTCCGAGTCCACCATAAAAGTGATTAAACCATAAGAATGGTTTGCTTTCTGGGAAGTTTGTAAGCAAGTAATTATGATCATCATCTGCTGGTGATAAGAAGAAAACATAGCCCTTGAAATCCTTACTTCCTTTGAATTTCAAGTATCCATTGTTGACTTCTAAAACTTCTTTATTATCAACTAATGATTTTGTTATTGTGACATCCTCTTTCTTATCAAAGAATGCAAAAGCTATAGGTGTATCATACTTTTTGGTTTTACAATCAAAGGTGATTTTACCACCCACAACATAGCTTTTTGGTGCTTTTATTTTGATTTCTTCTTGCCAAAATCTTCCTTTGTGAGATTTAATTTTGAAGCTACTCGGTTCTGTTATTTTTTCTTTGAGAGAGATATCGACTTTTCCTTTTAATGTTGTAGTTCCTGAAGCATCAAAAGCCACATCTATTGTTTTCTGATTCTTATCAAGAATTACTCCTTGAGCTAGTGTTTCACCTTCAATTTTATTGATGAATCCAAATTGTTTCATATTTTCCGGGAAATGATAAAATTGCAATTCATTTTCAGGGGAGTAATGAAACTTGTCTTGCCACATTTTCCTAACTGCTTGCCAGGAATCTGTAAAATAGTAATAAGTAAATGGTGTTTCATAACTAGTTTTGCCTTTCAACTCAGCTATTTTATAATCGACACTTGGAAATCTTCTGGGTCGGATTTTATCAATTTTATTTAAATCATGGAGAAATCCAATTGTTCCACTTACGTACTCGGTTGCTCTCCAACCCTCAGAAAAATCTGATGGATCATCTTCGAAAATAGTTGGAACTTCATACATGTTTCCAGTTTTTATTCCATCCTTTGTTGGAATAATTATATTCTTAACATCAGTTTGTCCAGGCCACCAATAGGAACCTAGTTGTATACCTAGGTCACCGATTGGTTTATCAGTGAGATTTTCTACCAAATATTTGAAACCGATTGGCTCATTGCTTGTTGGGATAAAGGCCTTTCTTGTTACTTTAATTCCTTTTTTATCCTCTGATAGTCCAGTACTATGTATCCAAACACCATTAGATTCTTCTTTAATTTCATGTTCCAATTGTAGATTAAAGAATTCACTTCCATCATCATCAAAAGGATAGCCTAGAATTATAGCATTACCATTTATACACAATCTTCTAAGTTTGTCAGTGATATAGATTTCATTTGACCAAGGTTGTGGTTTTCTATTGAATTTCACTAAGTAATGTTTGTTTTCTATGTAAACAAGCTCCTCAAATTCATATACCACAGATTTGTTTTCGTTGAAGATGACAACAGGTAAGAGTCTCTCTTGTAATAATTCATTATCCTTTGTTGTAGCTCTAACCTTAACAAAATCAACAACTGTATCTGTGCTTCCAGTCTCAGCAGCAACCTCAAGTATTGTATCATATTTTGAAATTTTCACTTCGTGTTGCTTTTTCTTAAAAGTAATGAAATTTGTATCTGTTAATTCAATTTTAATTGCTTTTTCTTCATCAAAGCAATTTATAATTTCAAGAGGTAATGTAAATTGATGATTTGGAATGGTATTATAATTTACTGGAGCTGTCAAGATCTTAATTGCATGTAATGGTGCTTTCCCTATTCTTATTGGAAAACTTACTCCATCGCTTTCAATATTAAATGTAATTTGATGTTCACTGTAGTTTTGATGATGTATTTTCATATCAAATTCATTAGTATCATAAGCAAAACTAGCTGTAAATTGGAGAATTTTCTCCTCTTTTGGCTTTACAATTATTTCTTGTTTTTCAACTTTTAATTTGATTTTATCAGAAATTTGAGTATTAATTTGAAACTTCTTTTCAGTAGAGCCATTATTTCTGATTGTCAATGTTATTGGAAATTCCTCAAAACCAATGAATGCTTCAGTATTTGGTACAGTTGCTTTCACAAATAAATCATCATTCTCAGTTTTCTTATGGAACCCACTAATGCAGCCAATGCTTCTATCTATCCAAACTTCTAGAGAATTTTTCTCATCCATTACAAAATCGTATTTGTAGATTGCCATTTTCTCTTCGAATTCTTCATCCGGAATTTGATTAATTACTGGTTTAAAGGAATTATACCATGAATACTTCTCAAACATCTCTTGGAGAAGTGGATAAACCAGTATTTGAGGAAGATAATTCTCAAGATAACAAGAAGTATTAGGTCGCCACTTGTAACCTTGCTTCTTGTAAAGAGGCATCGCCTTAAGATTTCCACCCCACGTATGGAGAGAAATTAATGGAGCTTTATGTTTTAGTGCGTGTCTAGTGGATTCTAAGAGAAGAGCTTTTCCAAATTTCTGTCCTTGATATGCAGGATCAACCCCTATCAACTGAACATACCAAGCATCAGATAGATTCCATGATCTACTACAGATACTTACTCCCACTATTTTATTCTCATCATCAGGGGCATTAATAATGAAACGGCTTGAATGATCAAGACCTTTGAATCTCTTTTCTAAATATTCACCAGTAAATTCGAAATTCCCACCAAAACCACCTGGCCAGCTATCGGTATCATTGAAAGTCTTATAGCAACTCGCTAATGCATCGTAGTCTTTTCTTTCCTCACGTAATGTTCTAATCAATTCTGTTTTTTCATCTTGTAGGAAGATTATTTCTCTGATGTCCATACTGGTCTTATCAGTGCTTTTTTTAGGGTTCATTTCCATCCACCAAAGCGTGATTCTCTCTCAAAATTCCCAATGGAAGTTTAGCGAGAACTCATCTTATTTTAGCTTTGGGTTTACTCTAGGAAGTTTCTTGTTCTTTTTCAGCGAATATTTTTGGTTCTTGAGCTATCTCAACGCTTCTATATGCTAGTCTATTAACAAGTATAAGCAACGAGCCTAACATTAGAAAAACAACAACTAAAACTCCTAACGCAAGGAAATAATAACCTAAACCTATTGCATCAATATCCAAGAAAGGATAAAGATAACTACCAAAGAATTTCCCATTAATAACTGACCATATTATATAGAGAATCGGATAGATAATCCAGAAAGCAAAATAAAGAAATTTGTACTTTACTTTTTTCAAAGAAAAAATCCAATCAATAAGAAAAGCTATTGGGACAAGATAATGAATTACAAGATTAGTGAAAATACCATATGGTGTTGTTGGATTGTAAAGTGAGCTAAGCATTATTGCATATCCTAAGAATGTAATTGTGATATAGATTGTTATTCCGCCTTTTAGTGCACCCTCAACTTTCTTTAGCCTATCAGAGTTAAAATGAAAAATGACTGCAAGTGTTAACCATATCGCAACTAACAAATTAGTTTGCATTGTATAATACCTATAGCTTCTGATACCAGCAAGAAAACCTGATAAAGCATCTACTTGAGTTTGCGCTGTTCTCACAAACATCAAAATTAGTACCGACCAAGTAAATAATCCAAGTATTAACCTGTAACTAAAGACTAGATTTCTAAAGTATTTCCAATTAAACATAGATTCTTCCAGCTATAAATTGCAATGTTCTATTGTTATGATATTGTAAATTAAAAAGTATTTTTAGATGGAAAGGATGTTTGACCAGAGTATTAAAATGATAAAAACAAGAAAGATAACTTATGAGTGAAAAGAAATCTATTAATTGGAAATTAATAATTATACGTGTGACTTATTGGGTTGGAGTAATACTTGATTTTCTCTCAGCTTTAGTGACAACTATCTATATGCTTTCACCAGGAGACACGTTTATCAACGATATTTTTGATTACACATCATTAACAGATATTACTTACTCAATACTAGTTTTTGAGACAGCTTTAATGTGGGGTTGGACTGCTTTACTCATTTGGGCGGATAGGAAACCGATTGAACGTAGAGGAGTATTACTTCTTACAATAGTTCCAGTTGTAGGAATGATGTTAATATTTAATACAGTAGGATTTGTCGGAGGTAATCCGTTCGTTTCTGTATTTATGCTTGTTATACAATCAGTAATTGTAGCTCTTTATATTGCTAGCTTTATATTAGCATCAAAACTTGCAAAGAAAAATGAGAGTTTCTCTGAAAACTCTTAATACTTTTTTTCATTTGGAAAATTATTTATTTTAGTGATTCAATAAAAACTTGAGTTATAATGATAAATGAAGTTCTCATCTATATTGGGTCAGCTATAATAATTGTCTGGGGAATTGCTCATGAAATAGCTACAAAAAGTGTAGTAAAAGGATTCGGAGAAATATCAGAAGATAATAAGAAAATAATTACCCTTGAATGGATTGCAGAAGGTATTGCTCTTTGTTTTATAGGCGTTCTAGCTATTTTCGTAACTGCATTTGGTGACTATTCAACGCTAACGAACCAACTTGTTTATTGGATTAGTTCTGCTACTATGTTTGGTTTAGGTATACTCACTTTACTTACAGGTGCAAGAACTAAAGAAATTCCCTTTAAAATTTGTCCTGCTGTTTTAGCTGTTGTTATTACTTTATTTATGCTTGGTAGTTTGTTGTAACAACATCTATTCTATTTTTTTATTTTTAGAATCTCCTAGGAGCTCTAGGATAGGATTTATACTTCGTTCGAGGTTCTGTGCTAATCCAATCACCAGATTCATCTAGATGTGAGAGTGATCTCAAGATATCAAAGGTTACCCACCTAGTTGCTTGGGGATTTGGAATATAGTCCCACAACCCATATGTTCCTTGTACCTCTTGTAAGTATTTCACCATATTTGCTACTCTTGGATCTTCTGTTGTCGCACCTATTCTCCAACATAGATTTAGAATTAATGCTAAATCATAGCGTCCATGGAAGGTTAGGAAGCCATGTGCTGGCTCTATACCAATTATCCTTGCTACTTCGAATCCTAGATAGTTTCTATCTTTAGTTTCTCTAGAGAGTAATAAATCAAGCACTCTTTTTGGTACATCTGTGTTTCTTCTTTTTGGATGATAGGCAAATGCATTCAGAGCACTGGTACTATTTGTTCTACAACCAAATCGCGAATTTGGAAGTTGACGGTAACCAACAGGTTGATAACCTATTTTCCCATCTGGAGAGAAAATTGTAGGCCAAGAACCATCCTCTGCTCGATGTTCTATCAGCCACTCATAAGCCTTCTCTGCTCGAGAGTCTTCGGCAAAACCACTTATAGCTAAGGCAAATAATGGATCAGCTGTTTGTTTTGGTGTTATTGCTGGACCATGGGTGGGATGTATAAAATGTAAAACTCTGCCTGGTTGTCTTGGCCAGGCTCCATCATCGAATTGATGAGTGAAGAGGTATTCTGCGGCTTTTTGTATTGCTGGATGATCGTTTTGTAACCCCAAATAACCTAATCTAATCATTGCAAGGGAAGTATTCCTAATTGGACTATCTAGTAATAATCCTAATGATTCACTTGTTGACCATGAACCATCTTTTTGTTGAATAGCTAGTAGAGCAGTTATCAAAGGATCTTTTTGTTGTTGTCTAATCAATTCCTTGATTTCTTTATCATCAACGTCTTTATGCAAAAGCTCTTTCAAAACCAATAATCGAAGAGAAGGAGAAGCATCACCTAGTAATAATGGTAACCAAGTCATAAGTTACCCTCCAAGACTTTTTTGATGTATACTGCTGATGGAGTTTTTCCAAGAGATACTTTCTCCGGAGTCTCTGAGGCAACAATTAACCCACCTTCTGGTCCTCCAACTGGACCAAGCTCAATTAACCAATCGCACGCAGCTAAAACATTCGGATGATGTTCAACTACTATTACTGTGTTTCCAGCATCGACAAGTCGCTGAAGTATTCCTATTAAGCGTTCAACATCTTCTAAGTGTTGTCCAACTGTAGGCTCATCGAGGATATATAATGTATGATCTTTCGTTTTCTTACATAGCTCTTTCGCTATCTTCATTCTCTGAGCTTCTCCACCAGACAAGGTGTATCTTGGTTGTTGCAATACAAGATAACCTAGACCAACGTCAATTGCTGCTTTCAAGTGCCGAGCTATAGTTTCATTCTCATCCTTGAAGAGTCTATAAACTTGGTTGATAGTTAATTTCAGAAGATCTGGCAAAGAAAATTCTTTTACTTTGACTTCCCACGCCTCTGGTATAAAACCGGTTCCTTTACAGATATCACAACTTGAGTAAACAGTAGGTAGGAAACCCATTTCCATTCTTATTCGACCGGTACCCTTGCAAGCGGAGCAACCTCGTTTGTAATGTTTATCCGTAATTCCAAGAATATCAGCCTCTGCTGTTTCTGTATAGATTTTGATTAGAGGATTTAGTAATCCAAAGAATCTTAGGGGACTGTAGATGTTTCTCTTCGATTGATCAACTAGTAAAGCATTCTTTGGTGAACCTTCTATTGATTCATGTTCTCCAGGTTTCATTCGTTCACTATGTATAGAAGTAGTCAATTTCTTTGGAGCAACAACATTTCCAAGAGTATCTATAATTAATGTGCTTTTTCCACTTCCTGATACGCCACAAACTCCAACTAAAACTCCAAGAGGAATTTTAACATCTATGTTTTGTAGATTATGTTCCTTAGCACCTTTTATTGTCATCCATTTAGTGGCTTTTCTTCTTGGTTCGGAAATTAGTTTTAGTTGTTCATCTTGATTTGTGTGGTATGGATTTGTTTTCTTTTTCCCTGATAACCAATTAGATGTTGTAGTATTCATTTTCATAATTTCTTCAATTGAACCTTGTGCAATAATCTCTCCACCAGCAACTCCTGAACCAGGACCAAGGTCAATTATATGATCTGCTCCGGTTATTATCTCTGGATCATGTTCCACAACAACAACCGAATTGCCATCATTTCGAAGTTCTAGTAGGACATCTAGAAGATCATTTACTTCTGAGGGATGCAATCCTCGAGTAGGTTCATCAAGGAGAATAGTAAGGGAGGTTAAACCACTTCCAAGAATAGAAGCTAATCGTAATCGTTCGTATTCACCAGCAGATAAATTATATGTCGGACGATCGGGATTAATATACCCAAGACCAACTTTTATCAGATAATTCAATCTCTTGGTTAACTTCTCAAGATTTTGCTGCAGTAATTCTACCCCTATAAAATCTGAGGGTTCAATTTTCTTAATTACCTTTGCTAGATTTTTAATGGTCATTTGTCGCAATTGATGAATGTTGAAACCTTTTAATTTGAAAGCTAAATATTCTTCTTTTAATTTCTGCCCATTACAAACATCACAAGTGAATTTGTCGCTATAAGTTTCAAATAAGTCACCATAACTAAACCAGCTAAATCCACCCCACGCCTGAAAAACTCCCCAAACTCGCTGGTCTCGAACATATTTGATTATTTTTCCTTTGCTTCTTCCCTCTACTTCGAACTCCCACTTCTCATCTGAGCCATAAAGGAAGATCTGTTTCGCTTCCTCCGGAATTTCATTCCAAGGAGTTTTTTGAGGATCGAAATTATATCTCATTGCAATTTCTTTTAACAAGTAATAAGCTGAATTTAGTGGTTTGCAGTAGTAACCATAAGGCCAAAAACCAGGCGAGTACATTGCACCATCACAAATCGGTTTCTCAGGATGAATGATTAATTTATCAATATTAGGTGTCCCAATAAATCCTAAGCCTTTACATTTTTCACAACTGGAAATCAAGCTTACTGGCGAGAAATGAGTTGGTCTCACAAAACTAGCTGTGGATTTGCATTTCGGACAAATCCAATGTTCTTCTCCTCTTCTCATCATGGTTCTACATTCTAGACATTCTCGCTCTCCTATGTGAGTCATAAATGTATAAAGATGATCAGCTATCTCACTTACATTTCCAACCGTATACCTCGGATCAATACGCCAAGCACTCCTAAAAGATCTAAGAATAGCTGTAACTCCTAATCCTGTGATAGAATCTACTGGTGCTTCTGGACCTTCATTCATACTTTGACGTTCATAAATCGATAAACTCTCGAGAAATCTTCGTCTGGCTTCTAATTCTAAAACATCATTAACTAAACTCGATTTACCTGAACCCGATATACCCGTAACAACTGCAAGTTTGCCTTTCGGGATATCCACACTGATATTTTTTAGATTGTTTGCTCTTGCTCCTTTAACAGAAATTACATCAGAGTGTTGGAATTTCTTCTCACTCGTAAGAGTTCTAGGAGTGTATTCTTCTTCTTCCAGAAGTGCTTTACTTGTTAGAGATTTTTTACACTTTAGTAGATCATTTACAGTCCCACTAAAGATTAATTCACCACCAAATGGTCCTGCTCCCGGGCCAAGATCGATAATCCAATCCGCAGCTCGAATTATATCCGTATTATGTTCGACAATAACTATTGTTGCTCCTGCTCTTACAAGTCTATCAAATACAACTAACAAGCCAGAAATATCACTTGGATGTAAACCAGTACTTGGTTCATCTAAAACAATAAGATTTTCAGTAAGATTTCTTCTTCCAAGATATTTCGCTAATTTTACTCTTTGAGCTTCTCCCCCACTCAGAGTTGGTGATGCTTGTCCTAGATGTAAATAACCCAGTCCAATATCTATTAGTGCTTTCAAAATTGATTCCGCACTTTTTCGATTCTTTTCCGAGAGATATTCACTCTCGAGTATATAGGGAGTAGCCTCTCTAATACTAAGATTATAAAAATCCCCTATAGATAATACATCACCATTGAATTCTACATTTGCATCTAGTATTTCTTGTTTAAACCTTAAACCACGACATTTCTCACATGGAAGCCAAATTGGAGCAATGTAGGGCATTTTTACTTCCATGGCTCCTAAACCTTCACACTCTTCACACTGACCATCTTTCCTATTAAATGTAAAATGAGATTTCGTAAAATTAGTTGCCGCAGCAAAAATATCTCGAATAATATCTGAGAGCTTTGTATAGGTAGCTGGATTTGATCTTGGATTCCTACCAATTGGACTCTGATCGACTAATACTGGTTTCTTCTTTCTACCAATAACCTCTTCACAACCTTGAGGTTCCTTTTTCAATAAACTTGCAACTAAGACATCTTTAACTAGAGTGCTTTTTCCAGAACCAGAAACTCCAGTTACTGCAGAAATTCTTTGAAGTGGTAATTGAATATCTATCCCCTTCAAATTTCTGAAGATTGCATTTTTTATAGTAAGAAACTTATCGGGTTGTGGTCGTAATTCAGGTATGACTACTTTATCCCGGAAACTAAAATAACGACCAGTTGGACTATCTTCAGACCACAGATTCTTAGCTGTTCCATGGAAAACGATCTCTCCTCCTTCTCTCCCTGCTCCTGGTCCGATATCAATCGCTTGATCTGCTACTGCTGCAGCCATTCGGTCATGTTCAACATACACTACTGGACCTGCTAATTCCCGGAAAGCTGGTAGAAATTTCATGACATCATTTGGGTGTTGACCAATTGTTGGTTCATCAAGTATGTGAAGCATGTCTTCAAGTCTACTAGTAAGAATTATTGCAAGTCTTACTCTTTGAGCTTCTCCTCTCGAGAGAGTAGGAGATGACCTATTTAATGAAATATAACCCAAACCAACTCTGTGGAGTGCATTTATTCTTCTTGTAATTTCATCCTTTAATCTATCAGCTGTTTTTGGCAGAAAAACAGTCTCAAATAATTTCTTAATTTCACTCACAGATAGTTTCAGAAGATCAGGTAGCATTAAGCCATTCCATCTCACTGCGACAGCTTCAGGATGAAGCCCTGTAGAATGACATAACTCACAACCTTTTCCCTTACACGCTTCACAAGGCATATGGAAATACTTGGGTTCAAGTTCTGTGAACCAGTAATTACAATTAGTGCAAATTCTTGTTTTCGCTAATTTTGTTTCTTCATCTTTTGCGCGAACAATTATGTAGGAGGATCCTAATTCAAAAACTTGCTGTATAATCTCTCTTATCTGCTTTGTATTCGCTTTCTTTGTGAGTACAGCCAATTTTATTTCGATATTATGCTCTTTATTTGGATCTAAAGACTTACCATCCCAATTTTTCTTGTCAATTATTATCGATTCATTATCGAATTTTTCCTCTAACATACTTAGGAGAGTTTTATGACTTCCTAATGATTGCTGATTAACAGGTGCTAGAATCTCAATTGTATCCGTACTCACTTTATTTCTAACAATGTCTATTATTGCATCCTCTGAATGAACAGCTAAACCAGAACTGCACTCTGGACAGAAACGAATGCCAAAATTTGCAAATAAAATTCTAAAGAAAGGATGTAAACCTGAAGAAGTTGCTAACGTTGAGAGTGGATTACGATTTAAGACATTTTGATCTACAGCAACAGCAGGACTAATTCCTGTAATGGTATTTACATTTGCTTTTGGGAGTCTTAATCGAGTAGAGCGAGGAGTAAAAATATCAAGAAATCTTCTGCGAGCTTCATGATATAAGGTGTCATACACAAGTGAACTTTTTCCAGAACCGGAAATTCCAGTAACAACCGTTAAACCATCTTGTATTTCTACATCCACGTTTTTCAGATTGTTTTCTTTCGCACCCTCGATTTTGATTTTCATCGAAATCTCTCGACTTTTCGCATCTCTGAAGTGTTTACCCTTTTTCCTTCTCACTATTAATTTATTTTGTAAGCAATGGTTACTTTTATCGTTTTAGTAATCTTGATGATAGGAGATTACCGAAAGTAAAGGAAATTTGTAGGAAGAATCTGTTTATCACTTAGAATTTTTTTTAATTGAATAACTTTTAAAAGAACCACGTTTGCTATTATTTTATGAACGAAAAAATTATTCCTCCAATAGCTAAAAAAGAATCGAAGATTACAGAGATTTTTGATCAAAAATTTGAAGACAATTATTTTTGGCTTAGAAATAAAGAGAATCAAGAAGTTATTGATTATTTAACTTCTGAAAATGAATATACCGCGGAAATAACCAAACATCTTAACACTTTCAATGAAAATCTCTTTGAAGAAATGAAGAATAGAATCAAAGAAGATGACGAAAGTGTACCATACAAACACAATGATTACTATTATTATACTAAAAACGAGAAGGGTAAGGAGTACAAGATTTATTTCAGGAAGCATTTGAATTTAGATGCTGAAGAAGAAAAAATTCTAGATCTTAACGATTTATCTGAAGGTTTAGATTATTTTTGGCTTCAAAGATACAAGATAAGCCCCAATCAAAAGAAGCTAGCCTATTCATTTGATAATACTGGTTACGAGAAATTCATTATTCAAATTAAGGATCTTGAAACTGGAGAGACAAGTACTCCGGGCATGGAAAATGTTGGTTGGAATCTTGAGTGGGCTGATAATACAACTATTTATTATACTCTCAGAGACGAAGCTCAAAGAGCTTATGCGGTAAAGAGACATATTCTTGGCACTTCTGCTGAGGATGATGTATGTATTTTTGAAGAAGATGATATTACTCGACGAGTATCAATCTGGAAAAGTAAAGATAAAAAATACATTTTCGTTAATTCAGAGTCAACATTAAGCTCAGAGGTTCGATTTTTAGATCTTTCCAATCCTTTAGGTGAGTTTGTTGTTTTCTATCCTCGAGAAAAAGAGCATGAATACAATATTACCTATAAGGATGGTTATTTCTACATTGTAACAAATTCCGATGATTCAACTAATTTTAAGTTGCTACGAACCCCAGTAGATAATATTGGCAAGGAGTTTTGGGAGGAAATTATTCCTCATAATGAGGATGTTCGTCTCTTATGGACTGAAGCATTTGAGAATTTTCTAGTCATTCATAAAAGATATAAAGGTTTGAAACAAGTAGAAATCTTTTATGGAAAAGATGATAAGAGAAATCATGATGTAACATTCCCTGAACCTATCTATGGTGTCTGGAGTGGAGATAATTTTGTTTACGATTCAGATATTGTTCGATTAGAATATACTTCACTTATTACTCCAAATTCAGTATTTGATTATCATGTTAATGATAAACAGCTTGAATTATTAAAAGAGGAAGAAGTGAAAAACTACGACAAAGAAGATTATGTAACTACTAGAAAATTTGTTAAGGCACGTGATGGGGCAAATGTTCCAATTTCAATTGTTCATAAAAAAGGACTTTCTCTACCTGCTCCTACAATGCTCTATGCTTATGGCTCTTATGGTTATCCAATTGACACTAATTTCTCCCCTACAATAGTTAGTTTAATAGAACGTGGCATGATTTATATCATTGCACATGTCAGAGGTGGTGGTGAGCTTGGTCGGAAATGGTATAATGATGGCAAGATGCTTAATAAAATGAATACCTTTACTGATTTCATTGATTGTGCAGAATATCTCATTAAGAATAAGATTACAACTAAAGAGCAATTAGTCGTTCATGGAGGAAGTGCCGGTGGTCTTTTAATGGGTGTAATAATGAATATGCGACCTGAATTGTTTCATTTAATTATTGCTCGAGTTCCATTCATTGATGTCATTAATACTATGCTAGATGAAAGTATACCTTTGACTGCTCTGGAATGGGATGAATGGGGCAATCCAAAAATAAAGGAACAGTTTGAGTATATGTTACAATATTCACCCTATGAGAACATTGTAGCAAAAGATTACCCACATATACTAGTAACAACTGGATTAAATGACCCAAGAGTTGCTTACTGGGAACCGGCAAAAATGGTTGCTAAACTACGAGCACTAAAAACCGATGAGAACACTTTGATCTTAAAAACCAATATGGGCGCAGGGCATGGTGGAGCTTCAGGTAGATATGAGAAAATGAAAGAAACAGCGTTCATTTATGGTTTTGCTCTTGATAAAGTAGGTTTAGTAAAGTAACTGAACCTATCAGCTATTTTTTTCTCGCAACCTTTTTCTTAAATAAATTTTAATCCATACTTGGTGGTTATTTGGCTCTATATGTTTTGGTTTATGTTTGCAGTCTATTTATGATTGGCAGAAATGTCATTTCTTTAGCTTTTAAGATAAAAGACTTGTTAACTAAAGAAAAGAGAATGGAATTTAATGAATCGAAATCGCAATATTTTGTTTATACAGCATTAATCCTCACAGCTGTTTTAGGGATTATTTGTGGGATTGGATTACTATTTGAAAATCAGATATTTGGTTACTATCTTTTCATAATAGTCTCTGGAATGATGATTTATTCTTACATAACTTACGCTGGAAAAACATATGAGAGTAAGAATTGGATTATGTTTGTAGTCTCAATCATTGTGATCATTCTAATTATGATACTAGTCTCATTGTTGATTTTCTACATGGCTACTGGGATAATTGATTAATCTTGACAAAAGTGTTTATTAGCTTAATACACATCAATTGAATTATGCTTGGAACGACTAAGAAAGAGATTGAGCAAATTCTCAAAGCTTTCTTCAAGAAGAAATTTCGAGGAGCTACTAAATACAGAATAAGCTCAATTCTTCCAGTTATTACAAAAGCAGATTATGTAATCTATTCATTTAATTTTAAATGTGAACACAAGAGAGAACCATACTCTCTCGATTATTTGATAAAATTCTTTCTAAGTATTGATGGTGAACAACAAGCAAGAAATGAACACGAAATTATACAGAAAGAAGTAAGTGACAAATCCTTTAAACCAAAAGATTTCTTTCTTGATGTTTCTAAAACTTATTTTGATGAACCATTTCTTATTGTTAACAAAGATGAAGCAGCATTAATGATAATATGAGTAATTACTGTAGAAGTAAACCAAACTAATTTTCTATCGCCCAAAAATTTATTATCCCTTACTTATCGGTACAATAATTATGAAATCTGTTGAGCTTATTTGCGAGAAATACGCAATTCAAAATGCATTAGAGCATGGAGAAGCACAAGTTGGTTCTATTATGAAAATTATTATGAAAGATAATCCTGAATTACGAAAAGAAGCCAACAAAGTGAAAGATATACTCGAGAAAAAAGTAGAGTATGTTAATGCCTTGAAAATAGAAGAAATACAACAAATAGCTCAACAAAAGTATCCTGAACTCTTCAAGGAAGAAGAAGTTGCAGACACAGAGGAAGACGTTGATTTCATTAGAAAGATCATCAATGAGGATATGAAAACAGGGAAATTCGGTGGCCGAGTTCACACTCGATTTCCTCCAGAACCAAATGGCTATTTGCACATAGGTCACTCAATGTCAATTAATCTAAATTATGGCATAGCTAAGGAATACAATGGGAAATTTAACCTACGATTCGATGACACAAATCCGGTTAAAGAAGAAGAGGAGTATGTCCAAGCAATTGTTGAAGATGCAAAATGGCTTGGAGCCAATTTCAGAGATGAAGTATTGTTTGCATCTGATTATTTTGATCAATTCTATGAATATGCTGTTCAATTAGTTAAGAAGGGATTAGCATTTGTTGATGATCTAAGTGTAGAAGAGATTCGAGAACAAAGAGGATCTTTAACAGAACTTGGAAAGGAAAGCCCATACAGAACTAGAACAATAGAAGAGAATCTAGATCTTTTTACACGCATGAAAGATGGAGAGTTTCCAGAAGGCTCGAGAGTTCTTCGAGCTAAAATTGATATGGAGCATCCAAATCTCATGATGAGAGATCCAATAATTTATAGAATTCTCCATAAATCACATCACAACACAGGCGATAAGTGGTGCATTTATCCAACATACGATTGGGCTCACGGTCTTGAGGATTCTATCGAAGGAATTACTCATTCTATTTGTACTTTAGAATTTGAGGTTCATAGGCAATTATATGATTGGTATTTAGACCAACTAGATGATGAAAAAGGTAAACCAATTTATCATCCCCAGCAAATTGAATTCGCTCGCTTGAATCTATCTTACCTTGTTCTTAGTAAGAGAAGGCAATTACGACTTGTAAAAGAAGGCTATGTTAAAGGCTGGAATGATCCTCGATTACTTACAATTTCTGGAATGAGACGAGGTGGAATAACCTCTGATGCTATTCGAAAATTCTGCAAACATATCGGTGTTACAAAACGAAAGAGAATTGTGGATAGGTCTGTATTCGATAAATTTGTCAGAGATGATTTAGACGAGAGATGCCCTCGAGTAATGGGTGTGCTTAGACCACTGAAAGTCATTATTACTAATTATCCAGAGAGTAAGGAAGAAGAGATAGTTATTCAGAACCATCCCAGAGATAAGAAGATGGGAACTCGGAAAGTGAAGTTCACTAAAACACTTTACATAGAACAAGATGATTTCATAGAAGACCCTCCCAGCGATTATAAGAGACTCGCACCTAATAAAGAAGTTAGATTACGATACGCTAGTGTCATCAAGTGTGATAAAGTGATTAAAGATAAGAAAACAGGGCAAGTTAAAGAAATCCATTGCAGTAACCAACCAGAAAGTGAAGCAACGAAATCAATCGGAACCATTCATTGGCTTTCAGCTGATCATGTTGTACAAGCAGAAATACGATTATATGACAGACTTTGTATTAAGGAAAATCCAATGGATGTTGAAGAAGGAAAAGATTTCACAGATTACATCAATCCTAATTCTCTCGAGGTTGTAACAGGTTTTGTTGAACCATTTATCCAGAAAGCAGAAATAGGTTCACGATACCAATTTGAGCGATTAGGTTACTTCAATATTGATCCCATTGATTCTAAGATAGATAGTTTAGTGCTAAATAGGATCATAACCCTTCGGGATTCATGGTCGAAGAAATAAGTACTCCAGTAGATATTTTCAGTGAAGTGGTTAATTTGGTTAAGAAAAATACTAAGCAATCTAAAGTTGAGGATTTATTCAATCAATCACTAAAACATTATGAACTTGAGGAATTTGATGAAGCCGAAGAATGCTTAGAGCAGGCACTTGAATTAGAGCCAACAAATATGAATACACTGCTAGGCATTGCAAACTTCCATTATGATTTATACGAATATGATAAATCACTTGAATATTTACTAAAAGCAAACAAGCTTGAACCAACTAACGAGGTTGTAATTAGAAGCATAGCTAACATCTATGTTTTACTCAAAGATTTGGAAAAGGGCATAGAGTATTGCAAGAAAGCACTATCACTAAATCCAGAAGATTTCAGAGCGTTTCTGATAATGGGGAGTGCTTTTTTCCAACAACACAATATTGAGAAAGCTGAGAGCCTATTTAGAAAAGCAGCTGAGATTGAACCTGAATCTTCAGATGTATGGTTTAATCTTGGAGTATTGCACAGAACTCTACAAGAATTTGACAAAGCATTAGAGAGTTTTCAAAAAGCACTTTCTTTGGAACCAGAAGATTTAATGTTGTACTTTACAATTGCCGAAACATACGAAGACCTAGAAAACATAGATGAAGCGATTAAATTTTATTATAAGGTGTTAGAAAACGATCCTAAAGCTTACGCTGTATGGATTCGGCTTTTCGAATTACACGTTGATAGAGAAGAACACAAGAAAGCTGAAAAATGCATGTTGGAATTAATGAAACTGGATCCCAACAATCCTGTTATACTAAATAATCTCGGTTACCTCTATCTTGAGATGGGAGAGCTGGAGAAAGCATTTACATTTCTAACTAAATCTATGGAAGCTAATTCTAGTTATCCTAATATTTGGCACAGTTTCGGAGAGTATTATGAAAAAATAGGCGATAAAGAAAAAGCTCTCGACCACTATACAAAAGCAGTTGAATTAGATCCAGAGAACAAAGAACACCAAGAAGCATTCAAAAAGATAAAGAAGAAGAAGTAAAAATAATTCTAGTGCTGAAGAATTTTCGTTTTACGTTTTTTCAGCATTTTTTCTCTCTTACTTTCAAGTAAATCTACAAATGCTTCTAATCTTGTTTGAAATCCCGCTTCTCCTGTATGTTCATCTACTACAAGAGATAAAACTGGCATGCCGCTTTCACGACTCACTTGAGGGAAAATACTTCTTGATATGATTTCAGGCATACAAGTGAAAGGATAGAGGTGTATTAATCCGTCCCAGCCTTTCTTCTTATAGAGAAAAGCATCTCCAAGATTCTCTTGTGTTTCACCACCAACTCTATATGGAACATATTTAACACCATAGGCATTTGCTTTTTGGAAATCCATCTTTTTGAACGGATTCAATCTCTGACCAATATCAACAAATCTCCTCAAAGTTACAGGAGTCTTCGTAATTACTCCCAACTCATTTAATCGTTTATAGATATCCAAATTCAGTGCAGGTTCTAAAACAACATAGATTTCACCATTCACCACAACTTTCAAAGGATTTGCTTTTTTATCCACTTCCACATTTTCAGCAAACATTTTTGTGATAATTTTCGATAATTTTCTTATCTTACTCATTTTTCTTGTTGAGACGATTAGCTGGAATGCATCATTAGCGATCCTTTCAGCACTCCCCTTTTCGATTTCAATAGCTCGATATTTAAACAGTAATTGGTCTGTTAAATCCGTTAAACGATTTTTTACCCATGTTTTTTGTAAAACTCTAATTGTTTGCAATGTATTTAGACCCGTACTTACGTTCTTCAATACTTGCACAATATCTTTCGTACTTTCATAATCTATTCTTACCCATTTACAATCATAACCCAAATCTTCCAAAATAATCTTTTGAACTTGCCAATAAAAACGAAAGCGACAATAGCCATGCCCCCCACCCATTCCCAATTCATCAGCTCCACGTTCAAGACTTTCAATAAAAGTACCCAAAGTGAGTTTGAAAGGTGTACAGACAAATTCTGGAGAATATCTAGATCCAAGTTGAAATGTTTTCTTACTTGGTTTATTTGGAATAACTAAGTCGTATCTTCCTAAATCATGAAATAATGACACGAAGACATACTTAAGAGACCCGAAGTGTGGGAACGTGAACGGCATGTTTCTCCTTTCTCCATCTTAACATATCGACAAATGCTTCAATACGAGTTTTCATCCCTGCTTCTGCAGTTAAATCATCTAAAACTAACTGTAATAGAGGGATGTCTTGTTTTTCTAAAGCAAACCTATTAGCTAATTCTCCTGCTAATGAATCAGGACCACAACTAAAGATCATTAAATGAATTATACCATCAACACTTTCATTTTCAAGGAAATACATGATTGTCCCTAAAATCTCTCGTTCAAATTCAAAGTATAATCGATTTTCCAATTTGTCTAATTGCTTATCAATTAGTTCTCTTGGCATTTGTTCAGAAGTGATGACGTCTGCACCATATGATTGTAATTTCTTTCGAATATCTAAGGAACAAAAACTATCATTTATTACGTAGGTATGACCGACAAGAGCAATTTTTAGCGTTTTCTCATCTTTTATTTCATCTGGAGGATCGTTAAGAAGAATAACAGATCGTTCCCACAGATGAAGTGTCTCAAGATCAATGATTAATTTCTTCTTATATTCCTTATCTGCTTTCAAAGCTTTTCTCATGGCTTTTATAATTCGGAAGGGATTCTTTGTAAAAACAAAACCAACTTTGAGAACTTCCTTGAAAAAATCAAATTTCGTATGACCATACTTTGCCATATTGAAATGTGGTGCAATTAATGGAGGTAAATCTGGATACAGAGAACGTAAGACATCAGCTAACTTTATCCTTTAGTTCCATAATATGTCCATGAAGGATTTTAGTTGAATAACAATCTTCATCCGGAGCTATTTCAATAGCTACCTCTCTGACATTCTTGGTTGTTTCCGGTGAAACTACCACTGTTGCTCCTAATTCTGTGAAAAACATTTCCCACATTGTGGCAAATTTGTAATAAATTAATGCTCTAGGTATCCCTACCCGTTTGGACATTGATTACCCATCCCGACTGTTTCAAGTTTTTTTAACTGGTATTTTAGTATTTGTTTTGTATTATTTTAGTATTCTTGTGAAAAAATCATTCACTTGGCAGAGATTTCTGAATAAGAATCAACTGCCCTAAGTGATAGGAATTATGTTGAAGAAGAATCTGCATAATCTTATACTTTTGAACATTACTCCATGAAGGCGTTGGATGGGAGAAATCAAGAGTATCGATTAATTTAGCGACAGTTTCCAACCCAGCAAGAAATTGCTTTTTATGAGTATTGAACGTTTTCTCATCACTATCATTCTCCGGAAATGATTTCAGCTCAATATTCTCCTTGAATGATGTGTCATCATCTAGTAGTAACATGATAAGTAATTTCTGCCAAAAAATCATGTGATAAAAGATCTCCCAAATAGTGGAAACATTTGGAGCAATACACTGATTAACAATACTAAATGGAAGCTTCTCGATAGCTTCTTTGGTGTTGAGATGAGTGTCCCCACCAATAAGACCATCTTTCAAATGAAGCCTAAATTCTTTAAGAAATTCTTCAGAAGTCATTTTACTCGAGACCACTATAATGAAGATAACTAATAAAACCATTTTGTTGTTAAAAACCAAGAGCAATAAGTAGAATTTTAACTATATATCGTTTTATGATAATATAAGGGTGAACTGTCTTGAAGAAAGAGAGATTTTTCACAGGAGTTATACTAATATTTCTTTTAGGATTTATAACTCAGCAATGGAATTTTGCTAGTGGTTTTGAAAGAGATGAAAACAGACAAACAAATCTAAAGAATTCAATTTTGAATCTTGTTGAACATGCACCAATTCTGATCGATTCAAATAATGATTTTGAGACTCTTAATTTCACAGGAGAAGGAACAGAACTAGAACCGTATTTAATTACTAATCTTTTTATAAATTCTTCAGGAGTAATTAATGGAATTGAAGTTCACAATACAAATGTTCATTTTGAAATAAAGAATTGCACGATTTTAACTGATTATATTGCCATTCTTTTGAGTGCTACAGCTGCAAGTACAGTGAAAATTATCAATAATACTTGCATATCAAAATTAGGGGATGGAGCAGGAGCTGGAGTAACTGGGACGTATGGTTGTACCATTACTGATAATGAATTTGCTTATTTTATGCAAGGGATTCACCTAAACCACGCACATAATAACATCATTGGAAATAATATCATTATAGCGAGTAATTATCAAGGGATAAACATACGGTATTCTAATTACAATGAAATAACTTACAATAGAATAGAGAACTCACAACAACACGGATTAGCATTTGTTGGATCCTCACACACAAATGAAATACATCACAATACTTTCATCAATAATTCAAAAGCAGAATATTATACTATTGATGGTGAAAGAACAGGGACAATAATGAGT
>JABLTI010000112.1 GCA_013166835.1 Promethearchaeati archaeon
TAAATCAGAAGTAATTTTGTTTTCTGAGAATTGTTTTCGTGCTGATGCTCTGGTACCAATAAAGCTATAGATCTTCCTATCTAGTCTTGAGATTACGATAATAAGAGATTCTTCAAACATAATGCCAGATCGTGGAGCGATTTTCTTGTCCACACCATCCTCATCAATAACAATATACTCAGCATTATTTATTCGATACATTACATCAAACTTTTTCTTATTCATCGTTTGGTTCACTCTAAATCATATTTAATAATTATTAAATATACTAAAGCGACTTATTCTTAGATATGAAACCTCATAATTACTTTTTCTATGTCTTAATTTTTGGTTTGTTAGTAGCATCTCTTCGATTAGCTGGTACAGGTGTTTATTCTCTTTTGAAAACGAATTCATTTGCTAATGTTAAAGCTTGTGATGAAGAACCATATACAGAAGCTATTGTTCTTTGGAATGAAACCTTTGGAGACATATGGATTCTAAAAGTATATATTAATGAAATAATCCCTACTGGAACTCCAACAAACACCTCTCCATATGTGGGATTTATTATTTCATTTGAGATACTATTCATTGTAACAATAGCATATACAGTAAGAATAAAGAAACGTAAAGTAAAAAAATGAAGATACTCTAGGTTACAGGAAATGTCTAATGAAGCACTCTTCAAGTTAACTCCGATGCGACCGGAATTCAAAAGTAAGAAGATGGAGGGGTATCTATTTACTTTTGGGGGATACACAAATCCCGACGGAGAAAATCGCTTAGCATCACAGTATCTACAAGACAAAATAACAATAAAGCAGAATAAAGAATTCCATATAACGGATCCTCTCGGAAATTTCTGGGAAAATGCGGTTATTAGAATTCAATTGAAGGGAATAAAAATTCCAAACGATAATCTCCTAAAATTAGTAATCAAAGTCAATACTCCAGAAAAACAGGCAGTACAAATTTTCTTTGGCATTCAAAAAATCAAGGAAGATTTAGTTGAAGGGGTCAAATTCATTGAACTTGAAATTGAGCCAATCAAAGGAGACAATTACATCCACATTAGATCTCCAAAAAATGGTTCTATATTATATTTTTATGAAATTGTTGGATTTCTAATCTAACTATAAATTTCTAAACATTAATTTAAACCTAAAACAGAGTAGAGTTGAGAAATTAAAATGATAGAAGAGTATCCTGTGGAGAAAAGATTAGACTTACTACCATTATTTAAGAATCACAATTATCTTCGTTTATTACTTGAAGGTTTTTTGCGAGAAGGTATAGGAACACTCCATGTCAATAATATAGACAAACCTACTGTAGCAATGGCTGGTCGAAAAATTATCTATTTTCTGGCTGGAGATTCGAGTGATCCTTCAGTTCCGGAATTTTTGGAATTAATAGAAACTCAAAGATTGATTTTCATCCCTAATGAAGAGTGGTTAAGAAGATTAGAAACTTATTGGGAAGATAAGCTGAAACCATATCCGCGAACCAAATTCTCATCTGAAAACCTTGACATAAACCATATGCAAGAAATACAAAAAGCATTACCTGAAGGATTAGTAATAGAGAAACTAACTGAGGCAACAATAAAGAATATCTCTAAACAAGCAAATAATATAACCAGGTTGCTTTTCCCCTCAACAGAGAATTTTATCAAAAGGAATTTTGGTTTCTGCATACTAGACGGTGAAAAAATTGCTTCTTTAGCACTAGCTGCATCACCAATATATGACAAGCATTTTGAGATACACATAGAAACTGATCCAGCTTATCAAAGAAAAGGATTAGCAATGATATCTTGTGCGAAATTAATTGAATATAGTTTACTGGAAGGATTAATTCCTCATTGGGATGCGGATAATGAACCATCAGCAAAGCTTGCAATGAAACTAGGCTATACTAAACCAGAAAAATATCATGCTTATTATTGGCTTGAAAAATAGATATAATTAATATGACTTAAAATTTACTTCCATTAATTTGTAATAGTTATTTTAAGAATATTTTTTTAATTTTTTACCTTGATTTTCATATGCCCGATTAAAAGATTTTATTTATCAGTGGTGATATATGGTAATTAGGAATAAAGGTTGTTAATATAATGTCTAAGAAATCAGAAACGAAACCAGAAATCCCTAAGACAATTAAAGTTGGGAATGAACGATTTAAATTAATAAGTGCTGGCTTATCCAAAGTAGATGCGAAAAAGAAAGCTGACTGGCATCGCTACAAAGGAAAAAAGGTTCGTACAAAGAAGTATGGAGATAAATATTATAACTACTCAAAAATGAAAAAAGTATAGCACTTTTGAAGAGATTTACTGGGTTGTTATGCTTTCCATCTTACTTTACAATTCTCAGCAACTAATTGGTTAATTCGGTTCTTTTCAGATTCTGAATCAGCGATTGGATTATTATCTAACCAAAGTTTTGTTAGGTTTGCTAGTTTACCTACATCATTGGCCAAAGAAATCAGTTGATTATTCGCTAAGCTTAAAATTTTTAGATTTTTTAGATCCCAGATTGATTGAGGTAACTGCTGTATCTCATTATTTGTTAAATTAAGATAAACTAAATTTTCCATTTGACCTATAGTCTTTGGAAGAATTTTTAATTGATTATCCTCAAGATCCAATCTTTTCAATTTTGACAAATTCCCAATGCTCTCTGGTAGAGAAGTTAATTTGTTACCCCACAAATACAATTTCTGTAAATTCCGAAGATTACCAATATTGTCAGGAATAATAGCTAACTGATTCCATCTTAAGAAAAGCTCTTTGAGTTTTGTTAGTGAACAGATAGAATCCGGAAGAGTTTGCAATCTGTTTCTCTGTATACGTAAAATACGCAATTCACTCAGATTTCCAATAGTTTCTGGAAGAGTCGTTAAGCTAAAATTAAACAACGATAATTCAGTTATTTGTTTGCTCTTTATTACAAAACCAGATGTTCTATCAGGTATTCTTGAGAATTGAGGAATCCTTTCTTTATTTTCCTCTAATTCATCAAGTACTTTCTTTTCGATTGATAAGAGATTTTTTTCATTATCAATCATTTTAATCAACTTTCTATTCTATACAGTACCTAAACCTATCATAATATAGAATCCTAGTACTTCAACACCAATGCAAGACGTAACAATATTGAATAGGAAAGTATTCGTTTTCCATTCATTTTTCCATAGGAAGAAAACTGCTGAGAGTCCAATTAAAAGAGATAAGGAGACAACTATTGCATATGTAATGGGATTCAACTTGTAAACTAAGAATACAATCAATAATATTACTTCTAATAAAATAATACCAAGCCAATAGATGATCGTTGCAAGTTTATATCCTAAGAAGACAGCAAAATTCTTTTTCTCATGTTTAACATCATGGTCAAAGTCGGGTAATTCATTTGCAATATGAGCAGGAAAACTAGTAAGAAACATAACAGGTAGCATCCAGAGATGCCATAATTCAAAATTATCAAAACCAAAGGTTAACCAAGCAAATACCGGTATCAATGGGAAACCAAGCATATACGGAACAATACTAATGGGTCGATGTTTCGCATAAAGATTATAGAAAATACCAGTTAAAGTAGCTCCTTGGACAAAAGATATGATCCAAAATCCTTTATCAGCCCAAATACCTGCAGCAGCAGAGAATCCTGTGAATAACAAATAGCATACTATACCCCACCAAAAGGCAATGTTTGGACTCACCCATCCATCTGGGATTGTTTTACTTTTATTATATTCTGCATCAATTTCTCTATCAATGTAATCATTCTGAATTCCTAAAAATCCTTCTTGAAAGAAGATAGTCAAAATAAAGAAAACTAAGAGCAAAATCTCATTCTTAGTAATATTCTGAAATAACTCAGCAAAGGTTTCGGTGCCTTTTAAAATTAAAATAGCTATAAAAGTTCCAATAGTTGTAACAGTAATTACTGGGAGAATATGCATCAATCTAAACAAACCTACAAATCTTTTAACAAATTTGAAACGAATCTCTTGTTGATTTACAGTTTCTGCCAATTTAATCACTTACAATTCTAATGAATTAACAGTTTAAAACATTTTGATTTTTTACTACACTTTTGAGGAAAAGAAATTCTTTTTAATCTCATTAAAAATTAGATAAGATTGTTAATATGGTGTGACTAATGGTCGTTTTGGTAACTGGAGCAACCGGTTTTCTTGGAGGAGTATTAATAAAAAAATTACTCGAAGTAGAAAAAATATCTGGCAAAGATATTAGAGTTTTAGCACTTCAAGATGAATGCTGTGTTGATCTGGAAGAAAAAGGAGTAGAAATAGTTAGAGGGGATTTACTACATTCAAATTCTCTTAAAGGAATAATGAAAGACGTGACTACAGTTTATCATAATGCTGCTATTGTTATAACTGAATCAGTTTCTCGAGAAGTTATGATGAAAGTCAATTATCATGCAACAATTGATCTTGCCAAGAAATTACTAAAAGAAGAATCTGCAAAGAAATTTGTTTTTGCTAGTTCCTTTGGTGTTTATGGTATGAAATATCCAAAACATCCAATTTCAGAGGAATATAGAAAAAATCCACAAAACAATTACCAGGAATCAAAATTTCTCGCTGAAATACAACTCCAAAAATTACATGAAGAAAACAGCTTGGATTTTACAGCAATCAGAAATCCTTTGATAATTGGTCCTGGTGATAAGAATATAACTTTACGACTAGTAAATGGATTAATACAAAATAAAGTTCCATACTTGGGTAAAGGACAAAACAAGTCTTCGTATGTTGATGCACGAGATAGTGCTCAAGCAATGATTCTCTCGACCAAGAAATCTGTTTCAAAAGGGAAATCATACAACATCAAGAGTTTTGATATTTCTCAAAAGAATTACTTTGATTATCATGCAAAAGCCTGTGGGGATTGTT
Organism: Promethearchaeati archaeon; assembly: GCA_013166835.1. Taxonomy (GTDB): domain Archaea; phylum Asgardarchaeota; class Heimdallarchaeia; order JABLTI01; family JABLTI01; genus JABLTI01. The sequence continues at coordinate 4,912 of JABLTI010000112.1, forward strand.
ATCCCACAAAGAAATTTCCAGTATGGATTGCATATCTATTTGCTTGGTATAAAGAGAAAACAACTCCCAAGGGGCAAGAATCTCTCATAAATAGAACAAGAGTGAAAAGATTTGCTTATCCAAGGATGCTAGATACAAAGAAAATACAAAGTGAATTAGGGTTCCAACCACAACACTCAGATTCTGAAAAAGTGATTCATGAAGCTATTCAATGGCTTATAGAAAATAATTTGTTAGAAAGTTAGTTTTATTTAGTCAATCTAGCAATAATCTTTTCAGCTATCTCTTCAGGATGCCAGGGAATATTTACAAGATTCTCTTTAGATGCTTGGATTGTTAGATGCAAAGCACTGAAAGTATCAGAATTAAGGAATTCAGTTAAATCCTCCTCAATTTGATCAGGTGATGCTTTCTTGGATTGACTATAACCGATAGCAAACGATTCAAGGAATTTTGTATAATTAATTGCAGATGATACTGTTTGCTGACCTCCGGTTGTATAGTATTGAGCGTTGTCCAAAATGAGTATTTTCAGATTTTTCGGTTTATAGAAAGCACTTGTAACGATTGATCCTAAACCCATTAAGAAATTACCATCTCCAGTAATTACAATAATTCTCTTGTCAGGATTAGCTTGTGCTAAACCAAGACCAACTGGAACTGGTAAACCCATGGATCCTCTGAGATAAACTTGGGGTCTTGGCAGAGTATGGAATACTTCTCTACTAATGTTTCCATTTGAACTCACAATGACGTCATTTTCATCAATGAGATTTTTCAATGCCGAAATAACTTCAATACCCTTCATTGATTCAACACTCCTTGTCTAACTAGTAAAACAACAGGAGAAGATTTTTCAACTGTTTTTTTCATAGCATTTTTCATATCTACTTCCCAGTTTTCCACAGTAAGTTCAAAATAGGGTATCTTCATTGCCTCTAGAACTGCTTCAGTAATGTCTCCCATAACTGAATGTTCAGGAAAATCCTTGTCAGGTTCTAATCCTCTGTAACTCACTAAAATAAGCATAGGCAATTTATACAATTGAGCTAAGGAAGTCAACGCATCTCCAATATTTCCTAAACCACTATTCTGCATATAGACAAGAGCTGGTTTTCCTGATAAAGCAACACCTGAAGCAAGAGCAATAGCTTCATCCTCTCTTGTTGCTAAAAAGTGATCTAATTCGTTCTTTGATTCATAAGTCTCGAGATATATCAGCATCTCCTTAAAATAGGAACAAGGAACTCCACAGATAAATTGGAAGTTTTCATCAATGAATTGAACAAATGCTGCTGGATCAATCATTTTCTTAAACCCTCATGTTTTAAATTTGAACTCTATCTATTAATTGTTATTATTCAAAATGAATAAGAACCATTACATGGGTTGCTGCTTGAACCGATTTGAGACCAGAGAGTATCAAAAATAACCTTACCTTCGGTGCCAAAATAGAGATACGGACAAACCCGTTCACTGTTTTTATGTAGCATAAAATGAATATGAGCTCCATTATGATGCAAAAATAACTGCCCAAGTAGTTCACCTTTTGTCACCTCTTGTCCTATATCAACGATAATTGCATCTAGTTGTAAATTGCCATACGTCTCATTCTGAGCAAAAGATTCGAAAGCAATAAACAATTCATAATCATCATTGATATCAAAAGATAACCCTGCTTGCCAATGATCTCCTATTTCGTTGTAAAATAAACCCTTATCGTTAACAGTCATGTTACATGGAGCAATAATATTTGCTGTACCATTTATCATGAAATCAATACCATCATGGATTTGATGGGTTTCATTCCAAAGGTAACCATAAATCGCGGCAAGAACTTCAGTATTTGCGACCGGAAATGCAAAAATTGGTGGATCGTTATTGGAATTAGGTGGACCGTTGTTACGAAGATAATTATTCAGCAGTAATCCTCCAGCAAATCCGCCTATAACAATAATTAAAGAAATTGATATCCCTAGAGTAATTTTCCATTTGCGCTCCATAGCGGAAAGTAATGGCCAATGAATAAATAAAGGTAATTGTAATAATAAAATAACTTGGTTGGAAATGCATGAAGTTAGGATTAAGATTTAAGAGATTTTTTTATAGACGAATTTTGAAGCCAAATATATTGAAGCTCTATCAAAAGGAAAATGCAATGGTTGATAGACGAAATACTATAGCTTCAACTGAGCAATCACCAAATAGATTTGATATTCCGATGGGTCTCATCGAACATGCAAAACAAGGGAAACCAAATAATATAATGAATCGATCAACAGCTCGCCCAATGATTAGCAATATCAGAAATATCCATAAATCATATGATAGTTTAAGCGAAAATAGTGAGAAACCAAAAGGGAAGATTACTGATGCAATTCTTGAAGAATTAAAAGACTTCGGTAAAAAACATGGAATAGTCAATCTTGGCTTCACAAAGTTACCTCATCATTTGATATTTAAAGAAAAAGCAGTCCTACATGATAATGCAATAGTTTTAGTTTTAGAAATGGATAAGGACAAAATAGCTAAAGCTCCATCTCGAGAAACTGTGGGGATGGTCATGCATACTTACAACAATTTGGGGATTGCTGCAAATAAAATAGCAGAATTTTTGCGAAATTATGGGTATTCCGCACATGCTTCACATCCATTAGGGGGGATAGTGCTGTATCCTCCACTAGCTAGTAGTGCAGGATTAGGGTGGTTTGGAAGGCATGGATTACTAATTACTCCCGAATTTGGACCTCGAGTGAGATTAGCAGCTGTATTTACAAATATAACAAATTTACCATTTGCCGAGGAGAACCCTCATAGTTGGATTCCTAAACAATGCGCAACATGTGGAAAATGCATTAAGAGTTGTCCTCCAAAATCACTGTATGAACAACCAATAATAAACGAAAATGGATTGAAAACACATAATGATGGTACAAAATGTTTTCCCTATTTTACAGGAAATTATGGTTGCTCGATTTGCATAAAGGTTTGTCCTTTCTCAACAACAGGTTATAAGAAACTTCATGAAAAAGTAATGAAGAAATAGTTGGTGTCGCGGGGGGGATTTGAACTCCCGACAACAGGATCTTCAGTCCTGCGCTCTCTTACCCAAACTTCTGGTGAAGTTTTCCGGGCTAAGCTACCGCGACAACCCTAGTGCTTATTTTAGAGTCTTACTCGCGACACCTAGTTCTTTTTTGGTAATTTTTTCCTTATAAAAGCTTTCGATTGTTAAGATTTCTTCTTCTCTTCTCTTTCAACTATTTGGAAAACCTTTTATTCTCAGATTGAACGTCAAAGAACTGAAAAATTCGAAAAACTATAATCCTATGATAGTGATTAGCTTTTTAAAGCTTTAATCTGTCAGTATTATAGAATCCTTGAAGGACGTTGTAAGAATCTATGTCAACATTCAACTCTCATCCCATTAATCGTCTACGAAAAGCTCACGATAATCCCGTTGTGATTAGATTAAAAGATGGTCGAGAATTTCGTGGAA
>JABLTI010000113.1 GCA_013166835.1 Promethearchaeati archaeon
TACTTTAGTTTATAATATTCTTTATTTATGTTATTAAAACAGTGTCTTTTTTTATGAATTGACTAAAAGGTAAAAAGGAAACTAGTAAACTATATTCTAAGGACGTTTGTTTCTGATGACTTTACCAACAACACATATAGCTTTAGCAGCAATAATTGTCTGGGTATTGATGGGTAAGAAGAATCGACAAATTTTCAAGAAGAAATTATGGCTATTTACTCTTCTAACGCTTTTTTCATTTTTACCCGATGTTGATACGCTTTTCTACATTCATAGAACGTATTTCCACTCTATTGTTTGGCCTACGTTCATTATTCTCGGGGTGTTTGGATGGTTGAGTTTTGAGAAGCTAATTAGGAAAAAAGTCATTGGAGAAAAAGCAAACTTAATCTGGAGATCTATAATAATTGCTTGTGCCTTCCTTATCCTTCACAGTATAATGGATCTAAATCCTGGTCCAGTTTTATTGTTTTATCCTTTTGATAACAGAATGTATCGATGGAATGTCTCTATGGTTTGGGATCTCGACACATTTTATTTTCTTAAGGAATTGAAGTTTAATTGGTCAAGTATATCTTTCAATGAGGGAATAGACAATTCGTTATTCAATCTTACACCTCAACAAAAAATAGATTATTTTGGCACACAATATATTGAACTCTTTTTTACCGAATTTCCTATACACTTCTTATCACTTCTAACTTGGACAATTTTATTCCCAGTTACTTCTGTAGTTTTGTTGCTTAGAAAACGTCAAAAACCCAACAATTTCTTCAAGAAATTACTCAAATTTAGAAATCCAATGATAGTTGGGGGTTTAATCCTTCTAACCTTTGGATTAACTCTAGGTCCTGGTTTTGGTTTAAATCGGATGGAGAATCGGGAACATAATCAATGGCTTAGTTTCTCTCAAAATGAAATATTCTATGGAACAACTCGGAATTTTGAGTTAGATAAAAATGATGTTTTAAACATGAATGGTCTTTTTGCTGGGAATAATTCAGCCTGTGAAATTACTGCAGTGATTGCCAATGAAGAGCAATTTACGAATGTTGATGAATCCTTAACTGAAGCTTTTAGTCTTTACAATAATACTTCAAGTTATAATTACACTTGGTTAATATCGAGTTATCGAAACATTACGCAAAATTTCATAGGGAATTCACTAGTTCATTATTCATTAACTCAAAATTATACCACAGGAATAAACTACACTTTGACTAGTAAAATGACATTGTATGCTGTTGCTTTATTAGTTGATTGGAACACATCAATTGACTTTGAGGTTGATACAAAAATTGTAAACACATTACATATTAAACGCGTTCTAGAATTTTCTTTTGGTATGGTTTTTACAACTATAGGATTAATTATAGCTGTAATTCCTATAATTGATATTATTGCGAAGATGAGAGATGAAAAGGAAAAAATCATAGAAGAATCCGTAAAAATTGAAGAAAAACAAGAGATAAGTGAGTAAGCTAATCTTTTACTCACTTTCATCTTTAAAGAGGTTATTTTTTATGGAATGAATCATAAGAAATAATTAGTTTGATATCTTTTGATTCGTGGGGTTGACAAAAATGAAAAAACAGAGAATTCTCATTTTAGTTGCTTTATTGATAACTCCAATGATTCTCTCATTCATTAAAATTGATGGTGCAGTTGAAAACCCAATTGATGAAGTTATAACACTGAATGTTCTTCCTAATGGAGCACCAGCAATGGATTGGAATTTAGAAGATATTATGAGTGACACAAATTATACCTTTTCATCTCTTGGTACACCTTGTATAACTGCTATGCCACTTTTACGAGAAATTAATGATAATTATTCTGGAAATCCAAACTTTGTTTTAATGAGTATAGATCTAGAATCCGAAGAAGACGCTAATGAAACTGCTCTTGAAGATTTTGCAAGTACATACAATATGAATTGGAAGATATTCCGAGATACTGTAAATATAGCTAATTATTATAATGTTAATAGTTTCCCGACTCTAATACTTTTCAGTAAAACACAGTATATTTACTACTCTGAAATTGGGGTGAGTGGAACTCAGCATTTAATCGATATGATTGATGATTTATTATCCTTCAGTGATAGCACTGATCCAATAATAAATGAAATTGAAGCTGATAAAACTTCATTTTCAGTTCTTGATAATAGGTTTGCTGTATTAGCTAATATCACAGACGATACTTTGAGACACGTAGGATATGAATTAGAGATGGGTAGCTACTCGGATTCTAAAGATTTCTGGAAACCAAGTACATATGTAATGAATTATGAGTTCGTAGTTGATCCTGTAGCTATTTATAATGCCACACAATATGGTATAACTAATACCACCATCAATGTTATTGCGGAAGATTTTGCAGGTTTATCAACAACAGATAATATAACAATAGATGTTGATAATTTAGTTGACGCAGAAAATCCTTTTGTAAACATAACTGATATAAAAGAAATAGATGCTTCAACTGGTCATACTTTTGAGATAATAGCTACAATAACTGATGATTTATTGGTGGTAAATGCTTCAGTTGAGCTATTGAAAAATGGAGCATCTTTTGAATCAGGTATAATGGAATTAGATTCCGGTAATACCTACAGTATAAAATTTTTTAATTTAACAGCCAAGAAAGGAGACATAATCACAGTTAAAGTGACAGGTGAAGATGTTGCTGGTAAAACTACAGTAGATGAGGGAGATTATATTATAACTGCTAGTGTAAGTTTAACTTTGCCAATAATTTTAGCAACCATTTTCCTTGCTAATTTGATTATCCTCCCAATACGAAGAATTCAAGTAAGAAAATTAACAAAATAAAACTTGACCTTATAAAATAATTAATACCCCTTATGGGGATTAGTTATCCCTATTTAGAATGATGAGATGTGATAGTTCATTGGACAGGAAGTTTTCATGGAAGAACTCGACAGCAAACCAAAAAGCTCTTTTCGATGGCTAAAAATCACTGGTTTAATGCTTGCTAGTTTAGTCATTTTAGGTGGTATTGGTTATGGTACTTATTATTTCATGACTAGTAATAATCTTGAGCCTGCTCCTACTTTTTCAGTTACTACCATATCTGGTGGTAATTTTACACTAACCGATCATCTAGGTAAAGTTGTTCTTTTGGATTTCATGTATTTGGATTGTACTCCATGTGAAGAATTGATGCCTGAACTTGTTGCTCTATCAAAGGAATTTAATGAAACTCTTGTAATTTTTTCCATTGATGTGGTTTTAGCGGATAATACAACTGAAATTCAAAACTACAAAGATACGTTTAATGCAACTTGGGAGTTCGCTTTAGATACTGTTGGATTAGCAACAGATTACGCTGTAGTTACTCTACCAAAAACAGTAATCATCGATAGGGAAGGGTTCATTACCTTTGCAGAAAGTGGGTTTTCAGCTGATTCAAATTTACGCGAGAAAATCCAAGATACCATTGAAGGTAAAGCAACACGCATTAATGCCAGTTTGGGGGGGACCATGGCTGTTGCATTTTTTGCTGGTATTTTATCATTTTTCTCCCCTTGTGCATTTCCAATGCTTCCTGGTTATATGGCTTATAATTTAGATCTTTTAATGAAAACTGAGAAAAGCGAAGAAGAAATGGATGAAAAGGATAAAGATACGAAAGCAAGAGTACGACGTCGAGTTTTGCGATCACTTTTATGGGGAGGAGCTGCTGCACTTGGTATTTTCCTTTTCTATATGATTATTGGTTTAATTGTATCATTTGCTGGTGGGGCTGCAGGTGATTGGAAGTGGGTAGAATACATAATACCTGTTGTTGGTGGCTTATTGATTATACTTGGAATTTTAACGTTTACTCCGTATTCACTTGATATGAGCAAAATTATCAGTCCAATTGATAAGATTGGAAAGAGAAAGAAGAAAACCGAATTAGAGGACTCAGAACAAGAAAAAACGAAAAAGCGCTCCAAAGCTTTTAGTGAAGCTCCTCAACTCTTACAATTATTCCTCTATGGAATAACTTATGCTTTAGCTTCTATTGGGTGTAACTTCCCAATTCTTATTGGATTAGTTCTTGGTGCTTTACAAGCTGGTTCTTTCTTTAATGCAATCATGATTTTTCTTGTGTATTCAATTGCTATGGCATTACTAATGATTGTTATTACATTACTCGTTGGATTTTCTAAAGATGCATTAATTAATAGATTACAAGCATCAACAAAAGCAGTCAAAATTATAAGCGGAATCTTACTTATTCTTGCAGGAGGATTCCTTATTGGTTGGTTCCTCTGGGACCGTTACAAGCTTTAATAATAAATATAAAAATATACTAGGTGCGAAATGTTGATTAAAAAGAAAAGATTTGGGTTCTTTATTACAATACCAATATTATTGCTTGTTCTTTCAATTACAATGCAATCAGCTAATTATACTGATTCGGTTCCACTACCAATTGTCCTCTCAGTTATTCATCAACCAGTTGTTGTTACTTCTCAAACCAATCTTACCGTTACAATCACTTTTGATTATGACATAAACATAACTAGTGTACAAATTCAATATTGCCAACTTGAGCCAGCTTTCACTTGTCATTTCCCAAAAATAGATATGATTAGAATTGCGAGTTATTATTGGTCAGGTTCATTTATTGTTTTGGAAGAAAGTGGGATAATTGGTTACAAATTACACATTACTCTTCAAACCACTGAGTTCGTTTCCCCGAATGAAACCGATTATCTAGGATATGATAACATAGTTGAACCTGCAGCAGGAGAGTTCTATTTTTCAGTGGAATTAAATACTACTACAGAAACAGCACCTATGAATTTTGGTTTACCATGTATAGCTTTAACTTTTGGAGTAATTGTTCTTATAAGAAGGAAGATGAGAAGTATTAGAAAAGTCTAATCTTTCGTCTAATAGGTGTTAACATTCCTGTTCTTATTTTTTATTTATTCAATTGTAATGTTATATGTCAGATTTGTTTCAGCCTTTATCGAATTTGTCACTAAACAGTATTTTTCTGTTAAATCAACACATTTTTCAGCTGATTTAAGATCCTCTTCATCATTGATACCAATCTCAAGATGAACATCCACTTTTTTAAACATCAATCCTCTGTCTTCAGCCTTACCTAAATATCCTATAGCATCGATCTTTAAAGATTTCAATCCTATATCTAATTTTTCAGCCATTGCGCAAAAAGTAGTTAATTTGCACGAAGCAACAGCGCCCACAAAAAGGTCTTCTGGAGAATGAATTCCTGGTCTTCCTTTGGGAAATTCTGGGGGAGTAGTGACTTTTATTACAGTTTTCTCCTTATCATCTAAAATGAAATTTCCAAGCCTATCATCAATCATTTCTATTATTACATGATATTTGTGTTCCTCACTCATTTTGCTAGCCTCATCTTTTTAGTTTATTATAATTGTAAGAGAAATAATTAAAACCATTTAAAATTGCTTTATACTATCTAAATTAATCTTACGGAAAAAAAACTAGGTTGATGTATTTTTATGACAATTACTAAAGCACTCATAAACCTTCTTCCTCATGAATCGAAAAAACTCATTGGAGTTGGAATAACTGCTCTTGATATGGTGAAGAAGAAAATGAAGAAAGGAAGGATTTTTGTTGCACGAGGTACCACTAATGCCTATGTATTAGAAGAAATGGTAGCAATTGCAGAATTCGATAAAAGTCGCTATGTTGCTGGTCAAATATTGCCAGTAGGAGAACGACTGACTTCTTGCCCAGGAGATAAGCGCTTAGCTGAAATCCTTTTCATTGATGGTAAAGCACAAGAAATTGAATCTATCACTAAAGAAATAGATGATTTTACAAAAGGTGACATTGTAATCAAAGGAGCGAATGCTCTCGATTTCGATGGTGTTGCTGGTGTTCTTTTAGCTCATCCAAAAGGTGGAACATGCGGAGCATTTTGGGGTTCTTTGGTTGCTAAAGGTTTACGTCTTCTCATTCCAATTGGCTTAGAAAAATTAGTTGCTCATTCAATCTTATATAGTTCAGCAGATATGGGCATTGAAGAAATTGATATGTCAGATGGTTATAAATCTGGTCTCTTCCCACTGTTAGGAGATGTTTTTACAGAGATTGATGCATTAGAAACACTATTTGAACTAGATGAAGTAGTTCATGTCGCTAGCGGAGGTGTGGGCGGTGCAGAGGGAGCGATTACTTTATTGCTTATTGGAGATAAAGACATCGTCAAAAAAGCATTTGATTTCTGTCAAAAATTGAAGTCAGTAGAGCGATTTGTACCCACAGTAAGTATGTAAGAGGAGCTTTCTCCTCCCCTCATATTTTTAGCGGTAACCTTAAGTTTCCAAATATGAAACGAATATTATAGAAAAATTAACTCGGAAATGTTTTAAGTAAATAATAACATGAGAGGATTGTTAAGAGGATTTAAGATATGACATTTAGTAGTAAACGACGCGCACCGGCAATAAAACTCAAAATAAAAGATATTACTGAAGGGGAATTTGAAACTATTCAAGACGGTTCAAAACTTCTCCATGTAAAAACTGATGATCTCGTTCGAAGAGTAAGAATTATGGGAGAAATCACCAGTAAAACCGTCATAGAAAGTGATGAAAGCATAATACTAGAAATTGATGATACTACTAGTTCCCTTAAAGTAAAAGGTGGAGGATCAGAATGGGCTGGACAAGTTTTTCTTGCTATGAAAGATTTGAAGGAAGGGTCTACTGTAGATATCGTAGGTCTTATTCGTGAAGCAGCAGATGGTAAAGCGTACATCGATTGTGAATTATGTCTCCCAGTTATAGATAATGCAGTTAAGGTTCTAAGAGAACTTGAGATATCAAAGTATTATAAGCGCAAGGGATTGGATTCAAAAGCAACAGATGGCATAGAAAGCGCGATTAAAGATCAAGTAAAGCTTAATGAAAGTGATGAAATAAAAACTCAGATAATTGAGCTTTTGAAAAAAGCAGAGCATTTAGAGGAAGGATGTTCTTTTGATGACATTAAGAGGGCTTTGGGGCTCACAACTAAAGAGTTGGAACCTGAACTTCGCGCTCTTCAAAATGATGGCGACATCTTTGAACCAATGCCTGGAACTTTCAAGTATGTCTAAGAGAATAAGATAATATCAATAGAACTATTCCATTATTATGTGAACTTTGTTTGCTAATCCACGACCTAAAGCTAATTTTGAACCTTTCACCCGTATCATTACTGGTCCATTAGCGATTTTGTTGACCATTTCAATTTCTACCCCAGGAACTAAACCTAACTCATTTAATCGTTTACAAGCACTCCTTCCGCCAACAATTTTCCCAATTATTCCTTTTCTTCCAACTTGTAGCATTAATAATGGTTTTGAAGGTCTGCTTGTGTCACCTCGAATACAGTAATCATTTGTTTCAATTTCGGTCATTTTTCTTATTCCAAGTTAAGGCTTATCTAATAAAAGTTAGGTTGTCCGAACTTAATAAATCTTATTATGTAGTAAATAAGAAAGACAAAAAATTACTTTTAACCTATTTATCTTCAAGGAGCATTAATGTGCGAGCAGTTAAATCACTTATAATCTCATTATAATTTGCAAACGCCTCTATTGGATTCTTATAATGCGAGAAATAGGAATGAACTTCACCAGGACCCGCATCTGCTTGTGAGATATAATATAAATGATCAGAAGTAGTTAACATTCGCCAAATTTCTAAGAGTGTTTTATTATTTAGTTTCTTAATTGGTTTCTCAAGGAATTTCTGATCAACAAATGAGATGTTCTGCAAAGTATTATTCAACCAAGCTCCTACGTCCCGATCATCAGCCCAGCTAATGGTTGAAAAATCATCTATAGAGATTTTACCAGCTACGGGATAAGCATCAACTACTTCTGTTGGAGTTTTGAAGTCAATATTATCATGTTTTAATAGCTCTTCTGGGAGGTGCTCGAGGAATTCAAAAATACCACTTTCAGCCCACATATGTTCTCCTAATGATTCATAATCCATGAAAATATTGATGCAATCACCGGGGGTTGCGGCTAACCAAGAAGCATACTTATCAGCATAAAGAGGATATTCTTCCCATCTACCAGATCCAAATCTAAAAGCAACATCATCGCTTAATTTGTAATTTCTAAGTAAAACCTTGAGAGAAGGAGCTTCTTTACTCGAGAAGATGTGATTTGCAGTTTTACCTTTAGGCAAAACATGTTCTATCCCTTCACCCATAATTGCTTTGAAACCCATTTCTGCGGCTAATTTCATAATTGAATCATTTAAGATTAATTCCGTATTGCGGAAGCTTGTTGGTTCTACTCCCAACAAATCTTTCATGAGATTGCCATGCCTGGTAACTTGGTCTTTAAATTCCTCTCGGTCGACACCATAGATTGATGTTAGTGAATGATAATAAGTCTCAGCTAAGAATTCGACACAACCTGATTCGGCTAGTTGTTTGAAACTATCAATTACATCTGGTTGATATCTTTCTGCTTGTTCTAGAATAGTGCCTGTTAAACTAAAGGCTATTTTCACTTTTCGTTTCTCTTTTTTATGCTTGTCAATAGCACTCAACCAAGTTTTATTTGCAGGTAAATAACATTTTTTCGCTACTCTTTGCATTACGTCTTTGTTTAGTTCTTCATTGAAATAGAGTTTCTCAAGATTTTTAATTGAAGAATCTTGAAAGAAACGATCTCTTCTGAAGTTTTGATTTAGACGATAAGGTTGATGGACTTGAAAGTAAAATACAATTGATGACATGTAGTTATTCACCCAGTAATTTTTTCTGTTGTTTATACTTTAACACACGATTATTTCAATATAGTAGTATGTTGTTTATTACATTGAAATAAATTTTCTCTTCGATTTCCGATTGTAAGCGAAATGTTTTTACAGTTAAAGGTAACAAACTAGATTACCCTAAAAAGGATGATATTAAGTAGGAAAAATAAAATGTCTAATAATGGACCCGATTCTTTGGAACTCTCCCCTTATTTCAGAGAAAGAATGCTGAAATCATTTATTGCTTTTGTCGGTTTCGTTCTAGGTATTATTACTGTTGTTGGTTCACTAATTATTGAGTTAAATACCATGGTAAAGTTTGCATCTTTATTTTTGGGGGCTCTATTCATCTTCTTCTCCCTTTGGAGAATCCTTAGGATAGCTACAGTTAAGCTCTATATAGATGAGGAGGAAATCTGCTATCGAGATCGATTCATTTGGAGAAGGATTAACTGGTCCGAAGTTATTTCTGTTGGACGAGAAAATGATATTGAGGAAGATGATCACCAAGGCACACTAACGAAGATAAAATCATTGCTCATTTTAACTCATGACGGTCTCAAACAATTTGATATGTCAAGTTATTCATTAACTCATGGAATTGAAACAGCAGATAAAATTATGGATTCTCGGAGCATTGCAACTGAAGATGATGATGAATCAATTGAAGAAGAGTAAAGCACCAAGAATGCTGGAAATAACAGAATTTTTAGTTTGAAACCTATTTTCTAATCTATTAGAAAGTCTAAGTTAATTTTACCTTCATGATAGATTTTACCTGTTCGTATATCATTGATTATTATTTCTGTGGGAGCTAAGAGTGTTAAATCAAATTTAGCGAAATCTTTCCCAGCTTCATTAAATAATTCCAAGAATTTCTTACCATAAGAGGATGAGGAATTTGAAGGAATTTTCTTGATTAGTTCAGGTAGATTGTCATCTTGCTCAGATTTTATAATTAAGTAAAGCTTAGTCCCATAAATTAATGCATTATTTACCCTATCATTTGAAAGCTCATTATCTAAAGACATTGGGGGGATTATACCTGTTCCGACGGCGTGAAGGATTCGTTCTTTCGGATAACCTAATTGTTCAACCAGTCTAAAAACTCCGAGCTCAATTGCTCTTGCAGCCATTTGGACGTATTCAACTAGACAGGCTGTTTTTATCATTAAAATATACAAGTTCTTTTTTTCAACCTGACATTTCTCTGCGAGATAC
>JABLTI010000114.1 GCA_013166835.1 Promethearchaeati archaeon
TGATGACCTCCGCCAACTCCCGCAAGGATGCGTTGTCCTGGCGAATCAGATTGAGCACTTCCAGCGCGACCGCCGACAGACTCGGCAGGTTCTCACAACGCTGGAGTTGCTCACGAAGTTTTTCAGCAACAGCCGGGTCAAGCATGTCCCCACCCATCCGTCAAACGAAGAAGAACTTCGGTCTGCCTGGCGCGGAACGAGGCCCGTATGGCGGCATTCGAGGCCGATACGCACCGTCTATCGGCACGCGGACAGGCTCAAGAAATAGAGACCGCTCTTCCAGCTATAGTAAGAAACAAGACAATTATCGACCAAACTATAATAGGTCTGATGGAGGAGGAGGTAGTATGGATAAGCAAAGAAAATACGAAGAATACGCTTGGACATTAGCCTATTTATCAGAAGGAAGCCCCACAGATCCTAATCCGTTTTCCCAGAGAGAAGCTGTTGTTCAAGCTATTGGTGAAATATGGTTTACTTTACTAGAGTTAACTCCAAGAAGAGGAGTAAATATCCAACCTTTAGTGAGAATTGGGATAGGGAAAGATAATAGAAAAGTCATTAGTCGAATCAAGAGACGAATAGGTTTTGATGATTTAGCATCTTCATCAGAGAGAGTTCTAGAAGAATGTATTGTTGAAATTGTCAACAAACAAGAATTTAGATTCGTTAATTGGTTCAACAAAGCATCACTAGTTACTTCTAGAATGCATTCTTTCAAATTATTACCAGGTATCGGTACTACACATCTTGAAAATCTAATTTCGGAAAGAACCAAAGTAAACTTCACTTCTTTTGAAGATATAGCCTCTAGAACAAAAGTATCAGACCCTAGAAAACTAATCATAGGAAGAATAATGAAGGAACTAACCAATCAAGATGAAAAATATCGATTATTCACTAGAAAGCCTTAAGTTGATTCTCTATTTTCATCTAGAATAATATTCACTATATTTGTTAATCTTGCCAGATCGATTTTTTGTGAGATTACTACACTATTTATAAGAAAATCTTGTGAGTTCAAAGGAATCTTTGAGAGATGTTCAGGGATAAAAGAAAAGTATACAATGAAAGCGTTTTTGTTTTCTGAAAGAGTCTTTATCAAATGCACGAATTCCTTCAATGTGACACTCCTTGCGTCTGGATTTATATGATTATTATCTAAAGCCACGCTAACTAAAGGAATTGGAGTCTTTGCTTTCACAGATAAATCTTGAAGTGGATTGCTAGCGAGTCTTATGAACAATCCGGGATTAGCTTCAAACCAAATATTATTTGTAAAATAATTATTAGAAAAAACCTCAAGGAATTTTTTCTTAGCTTTAAGTATTAATGAAGCTAAACTCCTCAATTCAGGACCTAAATATCTGATTGTTGCACTATCGATTTGTATAATATGAGAAACTGGTTTTTCAATAAAAATTCTAATAATCACTTTCTCTCTTAATGAATGGGATAGAAAAATTGCGTTAGTAACAATTCGAGATAATAATCCAATAGAGAGACGATTTTCAGAAAAGGAAACATTTAGATCTTTTTTCTCATAGGTTAGTTCAGTCAATGAAATTACAAAAATTCTTTGCATTGTAATCACATGGATTAATACTCATTAAAGCATAAACAAGAAAAAAGAAGAGAAATAATTAAAAGATAGATCTAATTATCTCTTTTTTCCTCGAGTAATTTTTGTACCTTTACTACCGCCTTGTTGCATGGCCGCTAAATCCGGTATATTTGGCATTTTTCCTCCTCTTCTTCCTAATCCTTTCTTCATTCCCTTCATCATCTTCTTCATTTGATTAAATTGAGTCAATAATTGCTTTACATCTTTAGCATCTGTTCCTGAACCTCGAGCGATTCTTTGAACTCTTGTGCTTTTAATAACAGTAGGATTATCTAACTCAGCAGCAGTCATTGATTCCATCATACACATGAACTTCTTCATGTTCTCTTCAGATGTGTCTTCAAAACCTGCAGGCATTCCAGTTGAGAATCCTGGCAAGAACGATAGAATCTTAGAAAGCGAACCCATTTTTCCAATATTTTGCATTTGTGAATACATATCTCTTAGAGTGAATTTTCCTGAAAGAAATGCTTTAGCCATTTCTTCATCTGGTTCAATTTGTGCTGCTTTCACGCTTTCGATCAAAGACTCGAGGTCACCCAAATTCAATAAACGACCAACAAAACCAGTTGGATCGAATCTTTCAAGGTCACCTATTTTTTCTCCAACACCAATATATTTTATCGGAGCTTTAGTTGCTGCACAAGCACTTAGAGCACCACCGCCTTTAGCTGAACCATCTAATTTTGTAACAATTATACTGCCAATTTCTGTTGCAGTAGTAAAAGCTAGGGCTTGCTCATATGCTTGTTGACCTAGTGTTCCATCTAAAACCAAAACGATTTCATCTGGTTTTATTTGCCGGGCAATTCTAACCATTTCTTTTAGCATGGCTTTTTCTTCTTTATGACGCCCCGCTGTGTCTACTAAAATTACTTCTTGTGTTTTTTGAAACTTGAGTATTCCATCTCTCGCTAATTTTATGGCATTCTTTTCCTTTGGATTTCCATATACAGGAACATTAGTCTGATCCCCTAATTGCTTGAGTTGTTCATAAGCACCAGGTCTATCAGTATCAGTACATACTAAAGCCGGTTTCATTCCTCTCTTACTTAACCAACTCCCTAGTTTTCCAACGACCGTTGTTTTACCAGAACCTTGAATACCTACGAATAGCAATACATTCAACTTGCCTGGTTTTATTTTGAGTTTCTGGGCTTTACCCCCAAGAATTGTAACAAGTTCATCATGAACAATAGAAATCACATGTTTTTGACGAGGAATACCAGGAGGTAACTCCTCTTTTAAGGCTCGTTTTTCAACTCGCTCAGAAACCTCGAGAGCAATCTCAAGCTTGACATCGGCTTCAAGTAATGCTTTCATTAGATCATTTTTTAGCTCACGAACAAGTTTGGCGTCAACTGTCCCAGCACCGACCAATTTTTTCAAAGCATTCGAGATAGATGAGCCTAATTTACCTAATACCATATTAAACACCAATTAAGAGATAGTTGGTTAATCATTATTTCCAATGAAATATATATCACTTATAGTTTTATCCTTTTTATTGACTGCGTTATTTTGATAAAAAAACCTTCGCATTTTGTAGAATTATTGAAAAAAACATGTTTAAAATTTCTATAAAAATAGATTAAATTTAGATAAGAAAATAAGAAGTAGTGTGCGAGTCTGGATTGGAACAGGGGATGCGTGTCCTTCCCGAACAGGACTACTAGCCCTGCAAGAAGAAGTGGTGTGCGAGGTAGGATTCGATTTTTAAGGAAATAAGGAAAAGGAAAAATAATCAATAGAAATAAGAACCAAAAGACTAAAAAATCAATCTCATCATTGGCAAACAGAAGCGGAGAAATACAAAAGAATAAAAAGACCCGCAAAAGTGCTAGAGATGCTGAGATGCATCAATTCCTTGACCATGAACAAAGCTAACTCTGGAGAATAACATCCAACTCAAAGAAAGAGAAGGCAAGGAGCATAGGCAGGGAAAAACCAAAAAAAAATTGGTAGGAGACAGAAAAATTTACCAGGTTACCACCGTCCGCGATACCATTCGAGTGATTCCAAGTCGATTTGGAGAAAATCTCGATGAAGTCGTATTAGAAATTTGTCGAGAAACTTTCGAAGGTACGATAAGTAAGGATTTAGGTTTGACTATTGTTGTTATTGATCTTATTGAAATTGGTCCTGGGAGACTTGTTCCCGGAGATGGTGCTGCCTTTTTTGATGTAGCATTTACTACTCTCAACTATTTACCGGAGGACAGAGAGTTTATCATAGGTGATGTTGTTGAGGTTACTGATTTTGGAGCTAGAATTATTGCCGTTACTATTGGTAAATCCCAAATTCGTGTTGGAGTTACTATGCGACAAGCTGGTCTCGGTGTAGAAAGTTGGGTTGAAGAGTGGAAGAAAGCTACTGCGAAAGGGCAGAAAAAAGCAAAGAAAGCTGAGAAAGCAGAACCCAAGAAAAAAGAAGAAGCTAAGAAGGATGCAACTAAAAAAGCACCAGCTAAGAAAGCTACTACAACCAAGAAGGATGTAGATAAGAAAGCACCAGCTAAAAAAGCTACTACAACCAAGAAGGATGTAGATAAGAAAGCACCAGCTAAAAAAGCTTCTAAAACAAAAGAGAAGAAAACAACTAAAAAATAGAGAGAAATAAATAAGTAAAATAATTTGGTGTTTAAAATGGCTAAAGCATGTAAAACTTGCCACAGAATTATCGAAGAAGGAAATCAATGCCCAAATTGTAAGACACACAACTTTTCTAAAGATTATTCTGGAGAAGTTCATATAATTGATCCAGAGATATTTTCTTCCAGAAGAGATGCGTTCAGAATTAAAAGACCCGTTAGGAGAACTCATCACTGAAGAACCAACTTTGAAGCTAATTAAATTAGTTGAAGAAGAAAACCCCCCAATCATTATTTTTGTTGGAGATTATTGTGTTGAAGATGCATTAAAACACGGATTAACTCCAGATATTTCCATTATTGACGGTAAGAATCTTCGAGAACCTTACCACGAAATCTCAATTCATAACGCAAAAGTAATAAATAGTAATAATCCTCCAGCGAAAATAACCGTTGAATCTTGGACGGAAATTTCACAAGCGATAAAGCAACAGATCCAGAGAAAAGAAAAGAAATTACCAAAAGAACCAATAGTTCTTTTAATCACTGGAGAAGAGGATTTGCTTGTGTTTCCAGCAGTTTTGGAAGCACCAGAGAACTCCTTTGTTGTTTACGGACAACCCCATGAAGGGATTGTTCTTATAAAAGTAACAATGAACGCAAGATTCAAATTTGAGAAGCTCATCGAACGCATGAAGGTTGAGTAAAATGAAGATTAAAGTCGTTGAAAAGAAGACCAATGTATTGCTCGACAGATTAGAAGTATCTTTCGTAGTCGAATCAGAGAAAGAAACACCAAAGAGACTTGAAGTTAGATCTAAACTTGCAGCATTAATCAACTATGATGAAAATCTAGTGATAATTAAAGGAATACATCAAGAAACTGGAAATCGAAAAAGCAAGGGAATGGCTCACGCCTATAAATCCGTTGATAATTTGAAACACGTAGAACCAGAATACTTGATCAAAAGAAATACACCAAAAGCTCCTCCTAAAGAATAGGAGCTAAGAAAAGCAATTAAGAGGATAGACTGAAATGCCCAAAGAAAAAAACCAAGAAGTCTGGAAATATTATAGCGTAGATAAATCAGGTATTAAACGATTGAAAAAAGAATGTCCACGATGCAAAGGTTCATTCCTAGCCGAACACAAAGACAGAAGAACATGTGGTCATTGTGGGTATACTGAATTCAAAACAAAAGGCAGTCGCTAAATGTTTCTTTTACTATTTTAAAGATACTCACAAAAATCCTACTAATTGTATAATTACATTCTAATAATTTAATAGAATGTGATTAAGTCTTTTAATTAGATACAATTCTTTTAGTATACATAGGTGGTTAATTTGTTGAAGGAAGACTTCCGTGGTGCGGAATCAAAATTATTTCTTAAAAAATGGTTTCACCTCCCAGCGCTACATAAAGTTCGTTTTCCAAAAAGCTATCGGATAAAAGAATTAGATTTTCAATTCAGAAAATCTAGAACTATTCATGAAGCAAAACTTTTAGCAAAAGCCAAAGAAGCTGGAGTGAGAACTCCAATAATTTTTGAAATTGATATATTAAACACAACTTTGGTTTTGGAATATTTATATGGAGAAATTTTGAAAACATTATTACCAAAAATCAGCAAAAAAGAAATTCAAGAAATCTGTGAACAACTGGGAGAAGACATTGGAAAACTTCACAATGCAGGGATTATACACGGAGATCTAACTACATCAAATATAATAAAAAATCCGAATGAAAAACAATTAGCATTTGTTGATTTTGGGCTAGGTTATATTTCAGATAGACTTGAGGATTTTGGAATTGACTTGTTTTTATTAGAGCGAGCTTTCAGAAACACTCATTCAACAATTTTTAATACTGCATGGAAAATGGTAATTAAAGGATACAAAAAAACGTCAACAAATAGTAAAGATATAGAAAACAAATTACTTGAGATATCCTCTAGAGGTAGATATTCAGAAAGAATGTAACTTAAAGGTAGTATTTTCTGTGTATTCCAATAACAGTGGCCCACGCAAGATGTGGGTCAAAATCTTCTGAAATCATTTGTAAATTGAAGCCTACTTTGCGAGATATTCTGAAGAGTATATTTTCTGGGTTATTAGCATCAAGCATGGTAAATTGTCGAGCTGTTTGTAGAGCAACTTTACCATCTTGAGGATCTCGTAATCCGACGATTTTCCCATTTGGGTCTAAAATCTGCCAAGTATCAGATTCACTAATGAGTTTTATTTCTCCTCGCAAATTCCTTCCATAATCATAGACTTTCCAGGAAGCATCTGAATCTTTTAGAGCATTGACGGTTTTTCCATCTAGAGAAGCTATAATTCGATCCATGTCATTCAAGAAAATATACCGTATATTGTAGTCTTTCTTATTGATATACTTCGACAAGTCCCTACGTTCACAGGAACCTATCTTTGAATCAATTTCACTGTAAATGAAATAAGTATATTTTTGAGCACTAAATTTGTATTTTTTAAGTTTGAGAACAGGCAATAATTTTGGATCTGTAACCACTGATTCTTTTTGAAATCTTAAGCAACTTGGGCAAAAGAAATCGTTATACAGTTTCATAAATTCAGCATTTTTCTGACAAAATTTACAGCTTAATTTTTTTCTTTTTGAATCTCGAGGTGACATGGGGAGCTCTCCGAAAAACTTGTTTGTAATAAGGGTAAACACCTTTATTAAACAAACTAAATCTAAAAAAAATATTGAAAATGTAAATCAAATTACGAGAGAATCCAATAGATTAAAAATCTTCATGGAAACAACTTTTTTAAACAGTAAATAAAAACACATGATATAATCTAGCTTTGTTGAGGAATAACGTTGAGCTCTGATGAAAACGATGATGAAGAATTCTATGATGATGAAGAAGACGAAGAAGAATGGGAATACTTTGAAGATGAAGAAAAGGTACCATTCAGAGATCGTGTGTCCATTAAAGATATCATTAAATTAGTACTACTATTTGTGGTATTTGCAGCATTCTTCTTATATTTCAGATATTGGGATTCACTTGTTACACTACTTGCTTTTGGTTCTGAGGATCTAGGACGATCCAGATTACTCTACGCAACACTGGTTCTATTTCCATTTCTTGCAGCATTGTTTCTCAAGTTTCTAGTTGATGTTTCAAGAACACTCTTTATTCCACCTAAAGAGACTTTATCAGAATAAAAACAAAGTATGGAGAAAATTTCTCCAACTATTTTCTTATTTTAAGAAATTTAAAATTTTCATTAAGGTTTTTCTATTTTCTTTAAGGCGTCTTCTACAACCCAACTCCAATAGGTTTCAAGAGCAGATTCGCCCCAATTGAATCCATTGTTTCGAAGAAGATTTCTTATGTAGATACCAATGCCACCTTTGTTCTTAATTCCCCAGAGTTTACCTTCCTCTGCGATAATTTCTTCTGCTTTCTTTACAAATGGTTTTTCAAGATTTTTACTTAGAAAAGCGACTGCTTCTTCCCAAGATTTCTTTGTGATCTTTTTTCCATCATCCTTTGGTAATTTCGTTCTAACCTTCTCACGAATTACTTCTTCTGCAAGATCTGTTCCAATTCTAGTAAAGGTTGCATACAATGATTGTCGCATTTGTGGGCTATCATCAACTTTAATTAACTCTGTTAATGGTTCAACAAAGCGATCATCGCCTTTTTCTCCAATGAAATCAAAGAGCTCTTCTCTTTCTTTTGGATCCCTCTTTTCCTTAATCTGTTCTATCATTTTGTTATATTCAAAGTCACTCATCAAATCCCTCATAGATTATTGTCGGTTGAGTGTATTAATATTAGCTGAAGTAGTTCAAAAACATTTGCACTCGAAAAAATCTAGAAAAGGACATAGTTGTGAAATGTTCTGATAAATTTTTAGCAAAACTATTATGGAGGTTTATTTTTCACGCCTTTCATATTTGCTCCAACTAAGTTAGTATTAACTAGAATGGCATCCTTCATGTCAGCACCCTCCAGTATTGCCCCGGATAAATCGGCACCTTTAAGGTTAGTCTTTATCAAACGTGCTTCCTTCAAAAGAGCTTTTGTCATTATTGCTCCTGTAAGGTTAGCTTCTCTAAAAGATGCGAATTGAAGATTACAAAAGGTGAAATCAGCCCCACTAAAATCACTATAATCTAGACTTGCTAAAGATAATTTTGATCCATTAAATTTGGAACCTGCGCCTTTAACTTCATAGAGACTTCCATTTCCCATATCACATTTTGTGAAGATTGTGTTTATAATTATAGAATCATCGAGAACAACATCAGGTAACACTGCTTCATGGAAATCTGCTTCTGTGAGGTCGGTTTTAATTAGCTTAGCTTCTTCAAGTTTTGTTTTTTTAAGGGAAGCTTTCTTCAAACTAGCTCCTTCAAGATTGGCAGCATCTAAACATGCTGCGTCTAGAATTGCACCATCAAGATTTGCATTAGTAAGATCAGTATCAAAGAAATCAACATCTATTAGTGTTGCACCGCTAAGATCAACACCAGATAAATTAGCAGAACAATAAGCATGTTTGTCTTCTGCTAATTTGGCTAGAATTTCGTCTCTTGTAGGCATACCGAGTATCTCCAGTGTCAGCAAACTAAAAACCCAAATCACGTATAATAAGGTTATTTGTGGTTTGGTTTATCATTTTAAAAAGAAAATTTGTGAGGGTTTAGAAGAAAAATACAAACAAGGTCTCATAATTTCAGTATATTTGAGAATTAAGAGTATTACAAAGGTGCTGATATAATTGGAATATAACCAATCCAAAGAAAGGTCAACTAGCTTGACAGAAGAGGAAGTACGGAAGCTAATCAAATACAAATTAGAAGGAAAAATAGCTCAATTACCATATGGTTTTTGGCGGTGTGATAATGGAAAAGAACATTCAAGAATTGCGATAAAATATCTAATTGAGGAACATCTGAAATTAAATCTAGAGGATATCCCAAAAGCGATGAGTGCAAAAACATTTCATGAAGCGGGATTATTTCGAATACTTGTTGAGTTTTTTGATTCTTCATATTATAAAGCCTTAGAGTATACATATCCTGGTCGCTTCGAGCCTTGGCAGTTCAAAAAAGGTATGACTGGTATATGGTCGGGTTCAACTGGTAAAGGCAGATCACTTCATGCAATCAAGAATTTACTAGATAAATTAGATATAAAATTGGAAGAAATTCCAAAGAAAGTAAGCTATAAAATATTCAAACAAAATGGTTTAGGTGGAATGCTACAAACACTATACAATAGTTCTCCTTATCAGGCAATAAATGCTTTATATCCTGAAAAATTCAAACCGTGGGAATTTAGCGTGAAAAATTACTGGACACAAGAAACATTGCAGACAGCAAAAGAATCAACGAAGTGGTTAATTGAAGAAAAACTGAAACTTACGCCTAATGAAATTAATAAAGTAAAAAGAAAGCATTTTTTAGATTTTAATTTAGGTCAAATGCTAAGAATTTTTTATCAGAATTCTCATCTGTTAGCTTTAACAGATGTATATGACTTCTAGAGAAAAATAATCAATTTTGGAGCATACTTTTTTCGTCAAAGAAAAAGAACAATTTAGATAAAAAGATTTTTTAAATTATAACAAGAAAAATGATAACTAATCGATGATACAAAAGCTTTCATATATTATAACCAGATAAAAAGTACGATGTAGTAATGGAGTGAAGGGTAAATTGAAGCTAAGATTACTAGATATTCTTGTTTGTCCAGATAATAAGGAGTGGCCGTTAAAGGCACACATTTTTGAAGAAAGAGAAATAGAAAAGCCATATTTACCTGATAAAGATACTATTACAAAAGTTGTGTGTAGTTTTTATTGTCCAAAAAAACAAATAAAACTTACAAAAGACACTAAGAAAGAAGAAAGTGTAGTGACTAAAGAAGCAAGTAAAATTAACTATGAAACTGATTGCAAAGAGTGTTTATCAGTTGAAATAGTTTCAGGCTTGATAGAATGTACTAGTTGCAAGGTTTTCTATCCAATTATTGATGAAATACCATTGGTATTAAAGAAAGAACTAAGAAATGAGGATATAGAAAAACAATTTACTGAAAAGTGGGCGGAAAAAATCAAAGAAATAAAGCTATAGAATCATTAGTTTATATGGATAGTTTACTAACTTTTATGCTAAAAAACTAATAAATATATGAAAAATGTCACCAACAAAAGATTATAATTACGAACCGTTAATTAACAATACGTTGGATAGAATGGTGACATGCAAATACTTTGAAGCAGGTGCCAGCAAAGATGAGCAAGGACCTATCACGAATCGATCCATTAGTAATCTATAGATGCAAAAATAGACAATGTCGTCAAACATTCACTCCATCCACAATAATGAATGTTGAAGAACAAAAAGTATTCTTCAAATGTCCAATCTGTGGATCCCAATATGAAGCACAATATTCACCAATATCAGAATTTCCTGATCAAGAAGTAATAATGCTCTTAGAAAGACCACGACTAGTATACACAGGAACTAGAATAGCAAGTTCGTAAAAAGAAAATGAGGTCAACAAAAAATGGCCAGTCAAAGAGGAAAAGATTCAACCTATATTTTCAAAGTGTTATTAATAGGGGAAGCTGCAGTAGGCAAGACTTCATTAACTATAAAATTCGTTCATGGAAAATTCAAATCGGATTATCTTCTTACTGTAGGAATGGAACCATATAGCAAGTATATTAAAATGGGAAATGATATGGTAACACTTTCAATCTGGGATATTGCTGGACAACAAAGATTCGATGTTTTTCGCACAATGTTTTTTAGAGGAGCCAAAGCTGCTTTCTTGGTTTTTGATCTCACAAGACCTGTTACATTATCTAAATTACAAGATTGGTACGAAGACTTGATCAGAAATGCTGGAAAAGATGTTCTGACTTTTCTTGTTGGAAATAAGAATGATTTAGAGGATTTAAGAAGTATTCCAAAGAAAGATGCTTTAGCTTTTGCAAAGAAAATTAATGCCTTGGCATACATAGAAACAAGTGCAAAAACTGGGACAAATGTTAATGAATCATTTCTTAGTGTTACAAAGAATCTTGTTGAGAAAGCAAAAACTTACTAATTTAAATATTAAAGAGATTTTAAGAATTCAAGTTCTTTTTTTATTCATTTTTATTAAAAATACAGAAATGCAAGTAAAATGAGGAGAGAACTTCATTTTTGTAACTTAAAGATTTTTTAAAGAAAGGAATCTATCATAATATATGACAGAAAAAAAGGTTAAACCATTAAATGTAGTTGCAGTGTTTGCTCATCCGGATGATGAAGCAGGAGTTATTGGAACTTTAGCGAATCATGCAGATAAAGGAGATAATGTTTATGCGATATTTCTCACTCGAGGTGAAAACGCATCTTCGCTCTGTTGTTCTCCTGAGGAAATAATTGAAATTAGAACTGGTCATGCAAAGGAAATTGAAAAAATATTGGGAGCAGAATATCGTTTGTTAGATTTACCAGATTCGGGAGTTCATCCGTCTGTTGAAAATGCAAATAAATTGGCAGTACATTTCAAAGAAATAAAACCCGACATAATCATCACTTGGACACAATCACCTCAGCTTGGAATTGGCCATCCTGATCATCGATATACCTATAACATTACTTTAGATGCAATATCATATGCGAGATATAAGAACGATGATCACGAACACACACCTCATAGAGAACCAATAGGTTTGTATACAAATTACTTCGCTGTTGGTAATCCCGACAAACCATTTTTTGTTGATGTTTCAAATCAATATGAGAAAATAATGTCTGTTATTGATGTTTATATCGAAGCATATGGTCAATGGCCTGTTAAGGATTATATAACTGCTCAACTCATGATGCATGGACGAATGGCAGGAGTAAAATTTGCAGAAGCATACAATAAGATTCTTTGGCGTACTGCTCAACCCTATTTATATTAGAAAAAATGTAAATCTAATTTTACATTTTTGATTTTCTAAAGACATTCATATGCATTTATTCTTAGAAATTGTAATAAGAAACAATGCTTTTATGGAGTTTCGATATGTTCAGATATGCCTATCGGTTAAGTGTCGCAAAATTTAAGTTTGATTAGATTATTTGGTAAATCGTTCAAATAAAAATGGACAAAAAATAAGAAACGGTGAAATCTAAAAATGACAAAAACTCTAGCCAAAATGTCATATAAACGTCAAGATGTAATGAAGGGTTATACCGATAAAACATTGCATATTGACCTTGCTAAGTTATCCATCGAGGAAAACGATGTCGATAAAAAAGTTCGAGAAATTTTCATTGGTGGTAAAGGTTATGACTTAT
>JABLTI010000233.1 GCA_013166835.1 Promethearchaeati archaeon
TCTTCTAGGTCTAACTTTAATCCTTCAGTTTTGCCAGAGTTCATAACCTTGAGAACGTGTTTTGGAAGTCTATCATCCTCTCGAGTAATTCCTAGTTTGCAGGAAATAATTCGTTTTAAATTGAAGATTCGTTCACCAGCAACCATTAGTTTTCGTGGAGTATAATCGAATCCTGAAGCATAGGATACATACTTGGCTATTTCAGATACTTTAGATGGTTGATGGAAATTACAAACCACTGCTGAATCATCGATTCCCCGTAGATCTTGGAGGTGCATGACTCCTTTTTCTCTTCCAGTTATATCATGGTTATCTCCGTTTATAATATCGAATTCAGGTGCTTCAAAACCGAAGATCTCTGTTTGGAACCAATCACCTTTTTCATGGTTTGCTCCACAGCAAGCAGTCATATATGATAATGCTTGTCCCGCGTATGCTCGAGGGTCGTGCATTGGAACCTCAAGACCTTTTACATGTGCTGCAAGTTCTGGATCTACACCCCACTTTTCTGCCATGTGTTTGACTCCATCTGCAATTACATCTCCTACGCCTTCTCTAAGAGCGATCTTCTTAATCAGTTTGCAAACTAAATCACCATTCCCCCAATCAATTTCTTCTAGCTTTATATCCTTCAAGGATTTCTTAATGGCATTAATAGCAATTTTTTCCTTCACCAAGTAGATGAGAAAAGCAATAGAGACTCCACCAGAAATAGTATCAAACCCATAGATATTAGCTAAATGACCTGCTAGAGATACTTGTTCTCTATCGAACAATCCACATAAAGGACCAAAGGATGCAACTGTTTCAAATTCAGGTCCATCAGTTACTATCTCTTTAGAATCATGAACGATTACTGTGTGTTTAGCACATTTTATAGTGCAACCTTTTCAGTTAGGATTTCTGCTGGAAATTCTGATTCTGTGAAGTAATAAGCAGGAACATCCCCAGCGAACATACCCATGTCCATGTAGAGATTTGTTCCGTAAAGATACTGCATGATAGGGAGTAATTGTGATAGTTGTTCTTTTTCTCCATCAATCTTCTTTCGTAATTCTAGCATGGCTTTCTTATCTTGCCCAGTAATCTTCGAATGTTTTTGTATTGCAATAGCTTTGAGTTTCTTTGAACCCATGATTGCTCCTAAACCACATCTTCCTTGTGCTCTACCCTCATCATTCATTATACAAGCATAACGAACTAGGTTTTCCGCTGCTGGTCCAATACAAGCAATTCGTAACCCATTGATTTTGATTTGTTCCTTAAGAATTTCTTGTGTTTCATAGGTTCCTTTACCCCAGAGTTTGGTTGCATCTTTGAATTTTATTTCACCGTTCTCGATGAAAATATAGCATGGTTTTTCCGATTTACCAGTTATTACTAGAGCATCATATCCGGATCTTCGGAGATTTATACAGAAGAAACCACCACTTGTTCCTTCTCCCCATTGATTTGTTAATGGAGAGATTCCTGATACAGAATATCTTCCTGATGCTGGACGAGGAGTGCCAGTCACTGGACCTGTTGCATAGACAATTGGATTTACTGAATCATATGGATCCTTCTTTAATTTCTTATAATCATCTTCGGAAAGCAAATCATAGATGAGTTTTGCACTTAATCCCGTCCCTCCAATATAATCTTCTGCGATTTCCGGATCGAGTGGTTTTACAACAACTTCTTTCTTAGTTAAATCAATATAGGCTATTTTTCCATTGTATCCGGTCATTGTTTCAGTCATTTTTTTCCACTCCTAATATACCAGCTTCTCCCCATCCCATGCAGCTTCAAACATTCGTCTGTAATTTTTTTCTCCTACTGGTCTGTAAGATGTTAGTGTACATACATCTTCTTTCGAATATCTAGCAAGAATATCCAATTTACTTTGATAATCTGTTTTGGTAATTTTTGGCTCAACTATTTCTTTTACCGAAGCTACTCCGCCCATCGATCGTTGGAAATCTTGTATTGCTTTAACTAAAGCTTCCAGCAATTCTTGTCTTGTGGAGTATTTCTCATTTTCAACACCAAATAATGGACATAACTTAATCCATTTCTCTGTTACTTTTGCTTGCCAAGCAACGGATTGAGCTGAGAACATTCCAACTGATAACCCATGATGGACATGCATAACTGCACCAAAGGAATGTCCAAGAGCATGTTCTATTCCCGGCATTGCATTATTGAATCCCATGCCAGCCAAGGTTGCAGCCCATTGCATGTGTTCTAAGGCTTCTTCATCTTTCGTTCCATATTTCACTAATCGTGGTAGGTACCGAAGTATTTCTTCGATTGCTACCATATTTATCGCATCTGACAATGGTGAACCCCAATTCGATGTAATTGCACCTAAACTATGAGCGAGGGCATCTAATCCAGTTGCCATAATAAGGAAAGGCGGTAACGTTTTTACAAATTTAGTATCCAAAATAACATAATCAGGTAAGGTTTCATCCACAGATAAACTGATTTTTTTCGGAGGATCTCTTTTTGTATCAGTTATGATTGATGCAGTAGTTACTTCGCTTCCAGTTCCAATAGTTGTTGGAATTGCTACTAAAGCTTTGACTTTTCTTCTCAATCCTACAGCATTATCTAGAATATCTATTTGCATGAGATTAATTCCTGGTCGCTCATACACAATCCAAAGAGCTTTTGCTGCATCCAAAACTGACCCTCCACCAACAGCAAGGAAGACCGTTGGTTCAAAGTCATTGCAGATCTGTATTCCTTCTTCCAAAATATCCATGGGAACTTCTGGTTCAACACCACTCCAAACTTTGATTTCGAATCCATTTTCTTCGAAATCAGGAGCTATGTCTTCGTAAAATCTTTTTGTGAAAGAATCAGCAATGATTAATAAGCGCTTTTCTCCTTCATCCAGTCTTTTACCTAGCTCAATAGATACTGTCGTAACACCAGTTTTTCCACCAAAAATACGA
>JABLTI010000115.1 GCA_013166835.1 Promethearchaeati archaeon
GACCAATTCCTATTTTCACTAATGTTTTAATTGTTAATTTATATTAGACAAATTGTATTAGTCTGATTAATGGTAAAAATACTACCTTTATTTTTAATCATTTCCAGAATTAGAAAGTTCATCATCAAATAATTTTTATTCCCAAAAAGAAATGGAGATATGGGATTGCGTATGTCTACAGATAACAATAAGTGGTCTGAAATCATTAGTGTTACACTAGTCTATATTCAAGAAACTCTTAATGAATTAATTTTAATTCAAATGAATGAAGGTAATATTCGTAATTTTATTACCCAAATGTATTTTGAAATTTCAAAAGAAAATGAGACTGATGAGACTAAGGCTTTGCTTGAGAAAATTACATTATTCAGGGAAAATAATCGCAGTTTATTTGTCAGTACTCTTGATTTCCTTATTGCTCCTCTCCACAATCAAATAGAAGTTTTGAATAAGATAATGGATGACCCAACTCCCGAAACAAAGGACCTGTTAAGTAATGCGCTTAATGTTCAAGCCAGATCAGATCTTTTCGTGAACAAATTATGCCATGACGAGTACGATATTATTACTGAGTACTTGAATTTCAAAGACAAGCAATTACAGGCATTCAATGAAGAAAAGCTGAAATTAGAAAAGAATTTACGAAAAATTGATGATGAGAAAATTGAGAACTTGAGAAGCGAATTAAATCTCATCAAGTTCTAAGTTCTTCTTGACATTTGTAACTTTATTCATATTTGCATCGTAAAGGATAGATTAAAAATACCCTTTCTTTGCAAAGTTATGTAGTGATTTCTGTGAGTAGGTTAGAAGAAATGCTGCTGAAATGCTTGGAAGAGCTATGCATAAAAACGCAGTAAAACCTCTTTTAGAAGCTCTAGAAGTTGAATCAGATGTAGAAGTTCGTCGGGCAATAGTTCTCTCACTTTCCCTTCTTGGAGGGAACGAAGCATATCCAATTTTATTAAAAACACTAAAAGAAGATACAGATCGTGATACTCGACGAAATGCAGCAGGAGGATTACGATTCTTTAAAGAAGAAATCAATGCATCAGAACTTGTTGCTTTGCTTGTAAAAGAATCAGACAAGTCAATTAGAGATGTTTTGGTTAGCACAGTTATTTTCTTACGAGATGAAACACTAGTTCCAGATTTAATCGAATCCTTTACAAAAATAAAGAAACAAGAGATTAGAGAGTGTTTGTTAGAGATAATTGGATCTCATGATACTCCTGAGGCTAAGAAATTACTTTTTGAGTGTTCCTCACCTACTTATGAGGAGGAAATAAGATTCATTGCTACTCGAGCAATGGTCAAAATGGATGAAGTGAAATTTATTCCAACTTTATATGAAATTTATGATAAAGACCCCAATCAAGAGCTCAGAGATTTCGCTTACAAAGCTTTACATGAGATTTCCGTTCTTCTAGGATACGTTTCTGTTGATCAACTAGTTCTCGAATATATACAGAAAGCTAAGGAAGAATAATTTCTTTATAATTCAGAAATCCCAAAATCTTGTTTAAGGAAAATCTAAATAACATCTCGTTGTAGAAATAATGAGATAATTATAGTGTTAAAGAACAATGAAGGAAAGTAAAATGGTCAGCAATTCAGAATATAAAGAAGTAATTGTTCAAGGTAATATTCCAAAAGCAAAGGAATTAGCTCAGAAAGCAGTTACAGATAAATTAGATATCAACAAGGTTATTGACGCTTTCTCTGAAGCAATTCGAGAAGTTGGTGATTTATTTGAAGAAGGAGAATATTTCCTACCAGAATTAATGAGAAGTGCTGAAGCTATGAAAGCAGCAATGGAAATATTTACACCAATTCTCTCTGAAGGAAAAGGACAACGATCCTTTACTCGAGTGGTTATTGGTACTGTAGAAGGAGATATTCACGATATAGGGAAAACTCTTGTTGCTTCAATGTTATCAGCCGAAGGATTTGAAGTCTATGATTTAGGGGCTGATGTTCCTATTACAGATTTTGTCGATAAAGCAATTGAAGTTGATGCTCAGCTAATATGCATTTCTGCACTATTAACTACCACAATGATGGGATCAAAGAGGCTTATTGATTTGCTCATTGAGAAAGGAATTCGTGACAAGTTCAAAGTTTTAGTTGGTGGAGCTCCCGTAACTAAGAAGTGGACTGAAGAAATTGGTGCGGATGGAACAGCAGAGAATGCTATTAGCGCTGTAAAATTGGCAAAGAAATTATTGGAATAAGGGGAGTGAAATCCCTGAAAAACAAACCAGCAATTTTGGATTTAATTAGGAAGAGAATCGTCATACTTGATGGTGGAATGGGTTCTTTATTGATAGATAAAGGCTTACCACCAGGAACACCTCCAGAATATTGGAATGTTTCCAATCCTAAAGAGGTTCAAGATATCCATAAAAGCTATTATGATGCTGGTTCAGATGTTGTTTTCACAAACACTTTTGGGGGGTCAATGCTAAAACTCATGGCACACAAACATGGGAGCAGTATTGAAGAATTCAATAAGAAAGCAGTTGAATTAGTTAGAGAAATCTGTCCGGAGCAGAGTTATGTAGCAGGGGATATTGGACCAAGCGGTGCATTCCTTCCTCCTGTTGGAACAGCAACTGAGGAAGATTTCTATAAAAATTTCCTGGAACAAGCTCGATACTTGTCGGAAGCAGGAGTAGATCTCTTTATTGTTGAAACTATGGTAGATATCAAAGAAGCAGAAGCAGCTGTGAAAGCGATTAGAGAAATTTCTACTCTCCCAATACTTGCTTCTATGACCTACAAGAAAACAAAAAGAGGTTATTTCACTATAATGGGAAATTCAGTTGAATTATGCGTTAGAGAGTTGGAAGAAGCAGGTGCAGACATCATTGGAGCTAATTGTACTCTAGGGAGTGATGAAATGGTAGATTTGGTTCCCCTACTTAGGAAGGAAACAAACTTACCAATAAGTGTTAAGCCCAATGCAGGACAACCTCAATTAATTAATGGCAAAACAATCTACAATGCCACTCCACAAGATTTTGCTCAAGACATTTCAACTATGATTGAATCAGGAGCTAATGTTGTAGGAGGTTGTTGCGGTTCCACTCCCGAATTTATTAAAGAAATTGCTGAAAAGGTTAAGAGGTAGATTAATTGAGACTTCATGAAGGATTTCGAATAAAACTGTATGATAATGAAATTCTTCGTTTATTAAGAAATGAAAACGAGCCTCAAAAAAAATACAAAGAACCTTCAACTGAATTATTATACGAAATTTCTGAGTTGAAGGATTTTGCAATAGAATTATTAAATCCGAGAGGAATGTATGATACATTTAATAGCTCAGATTTAACTCCAAATTTTTTGTTTAATGAATCTGAAAAAACTGTCTTGTGTATCTGTACTATTGGAAAAGACATGGAAGAAGAAAGCTCGAGGTTACTGAACAAAGGTGAGCTTGCTAAAGGAGTAATACTAGATGCAATAGCTTCACACGCAGCTGAAGAAGTAGCAGTCTGGATGTATAGAGCTATTATTAGGGATCTTAGTGAAGAAATAGAGGAATTAGAATTTACCAATAGATTTAGTCCAGGATATTGTCAATGGTTACTAGAAGATGGTCAAAAACTAATCTTTGATCGTCTGCCTTCAAAAATTATCAGAATAAAATTAAGTAAAACAATGATGATGAGACCAAGAAAATCAGTTTCTTTTGCAGTAAATATTGGAAAAGAAGTAGACAGGGAATTAGGACTAAAAGAATGCCCCACTTGTGATTTACTTGATTGTTCATTCCGTCGAGATTAATTAGAAAATACAAAAAATGTTTTTATGGAAGAGAATTAGTTGTTAGCAATAAAAGAAGGAATTTCATATGAGACCCACAATCAAAATACTTGAAGAAGAACTAAAAGAAAAAGTTGTTAATGAAGCATTTGAAGTGCTTGAGGAAATTGGCTTTTTTGTTGAAAATGAAGAAGCAATTGAGATCCTGCAAGAAGCAGGAATTAAAGTTGATAAGAAGAATCAGAGAGCAAAAATACCCAGAGATATGATTAAAAAATCTCTGAGTACAGCACCCTCCTCAATTACTTTATTTGATCGAGACGGAAAAGAAGTTACGAAACTTGAAAAAGATAATATTTGTTTTGATCCTGGGTCTGCTGCATTACAAGTTCTCGATGCTGAGACAAATGATATCCGTTTAGGTGTAAGCAAGGATTTTATCGAGTTTTCTAAAGTAGTTGATCAGCTCGAGAATATTCATGCTCAAAGTACATCTATTATTTGTTCTGATGTTCCAGCTGTTGTTCAAGATAGATATCGATTATATTTAGGGTTGATTCATTCAACCAAACCAATTGTTACAGGTACTTTTCTTAAAGAATCATGGGTAATAATGAAAGATATGCTAGTTTCTATTCGTGGAGGAGAAAAGGAACTCAGAAAGAAACCTTTAGCAATATTTGATGCTTGTCCTTCCCCTCCATTAAAATGGAGTGATCTTACTTGTCAAAGTATTATCGATAGTGCGAAATATGGCATACCTTCCGAATTTATATCAATGCCAATGACAGGTGCAAACGCTCCTGTAACAATTCTAGGAGCTATTGTGCAACACGCAGCTGAAACATTAGCAGGTTTAGTTATTACTCAATTAGTTTCACCGGGAGCACCAATTGTTTGGGGAGGTTCACCCGCAGCTTTTGATATGAGAAAAGGCACTACTCCAATGGGTTCTATAGATACAATGATCCTAGATTTAGGATATGTAGAAATTGGAAAATACCTAAATCTACCAACTCATGCTTATCTTGGGATGTCTGACGCAAAAATACTGGATGCTCAAGCTGGATTTGAAACAGGCATGGGATCACTGCTTGCAGGTATTAAAGGTGTAAACATGATCTCTGGTGCTGGTATGATAGATTTTGAAACAACCCAAAGCATTCAGAAAGTAGTTATTGATAACGAAATTTGTGGGATGATTTACAAATTTAATAAAGGAATAATCCAAAGAGATGATCCAATTGCGAAGAATCTCCTGAAAGAGTTTGATGACAAGACCACACATTTGCTCTCTCATGACCATACTTTAAAATGGTTCCGAGAAGAACACTTCATTCCAAGTGCGGTTGTTGATCGATCCACAAACGAAGAATGGAAAAATAAAGGACGAAAATCTGTTGGAGACAGAGCAAAAGAAAAAGCAGACAAACTCGTAAAGAAATATCCTGGAGTAAGTCTAGACAAAGATATTCTCAATGATATTACAAAAATCATGAAATACAAAGATGTAGATTTCAAGGCATTCTTAGATTAAGAAATTAACCAACAATATTGGATGATTGCAAAATGAGTTCAGTAGAAGGTAAAGAGAAAAATGACATTATAGTTGTAGGTGGAGGTCCCGCTGGTTCTACAACTGCTAGATTTTTAGCTAGAGAAGGTTTTAAGGTAAAGATTCTCGATGCTAGAAGTCATATTGGTATTCCAGTCAGATGCGGGGAAGCCATCGGAAAAGAAACTATTAATGATATCTTGAAAATCGGTGTTCCAAAAGATGCATTGCGAAATGAAATTGATGGTTTTCGGGTATTCAGTCCTTCTTTAAGCATGATTGATTATCGTTTACCAAAAGGTGAAGGCTACATCTTAGATAGAAGGATTTTCGATAAAGAACTTCTTATTGGAGCAGTCTTGGAAGGAGCTGACATTCAACTTAATACTCGAGTTACTGGGATTAAAATTGATAAAGAAAAAGGGGTTACAATTAAAGCTGAACTAAATGGTAAAAAAATTACTGAAAGCGCACCAATAGTTGTTGGTGCAGATGGCATTTACAGTATTGTTGCTAGGGATGCTGGTCTGGCAGAACCTATAGATCCTAACGATTTAGATACCTCTGTTGGTTATGAGATGGTTGGAGTTGATCTAGATGCGCCAACAATGTTTGACCTATATATGGGAAATGAGGTTGCACCTCGAGGTTATTTATGGATCTTCCCCAAAGGGGAACATTGTGCTAATGTTGGGATTGGTGTCGGCGTTGGGTTCGCAAAGAAACCTGTGAAAGAATATCTTGATGATTTCATTTTCAAGTCCGAAGAAGGAAAAAGACGATTTAAGAATGCAAAAATAATAGAGGAAAGAATAGGGGCCATTCCGGTCGGTGGCACTCTTGATAAACTTGCCACAGACAGAGTATTACTCGTGGGTGATGCTGCAAGACAAGTAAATCCCCTGACAGGTGGTGGAATCGCGTACGGAATGGAATCAGGGAAGATGATTAGCGATACACTTGTTGAAGCTTTTGAAAAAGAGAATTTCACTGATAAATTCCTCAGTTCCAAATATTGGAAATTATGGAATGATGCTTACGGCAAATCTTTTGGTTTAGCAACAAAAGCAAGAAAGGTTTTGGATGTCCTTACAGATCAGCAAATGGATAATATTGTCGAAACTTTTGATGGAGAGGATCTTACAAAAGCAGTTAGAGGTAAGTGGGGACAAATAAAGCTTGGTGCCAAGCTTATGAAGAAAGATCCTTCGCTCCTGAAAATTCTTCGAAGAGCAATAGGAGATTAAAATTAAGGAAGTATTGAATATGAAAATTAGTTATTGTCCTGAAAAAAAACTTATTGGTGTTAAAAGAAAGCTGGAAGGTCAAGAAAAATACGAATTTGATTTTTTATTACGAGCTGTTAGAATAATTAATACTTTGAATGACCCTGTACAACTCATCAAGTATTTTTTTGAGTTGAAGACAAAAGGAGAAACAATAAAGAAAATTGTTTACTCTAAAGATGTTATTAAGGCGAAAGCCGAAGACCTTCAAGGGGTAGTTCAAAGATTAACTTTAAAACAAGATGTTGAAGTTCGAGAAATAGCAAGAAAACATAATGCACAATTATTCCTTGGTGTAAAGGATTTCTGGAAAAATGAAAACTATGCGCTTGATTTACTTGAACCTGGACAAGAAACAGGTTTTAGATTAGAGCATTTTAGAACTCTTGTCGAAAAACCGATTGATGAGTTGATCTTTACAGTTGTCTATAAACAAGTAGATGAAACAAAAAAAACCTCAATTCAAATTCCGATTATTGAGTACAAAAATAAAAAGGAATATATTTTTCCATTAAAGGGTGCATGGCTTGTTTTTGGAAATTGGGATGATGCTTACAATCATCGTTCTATGCATTCACAAGAATTTGGTTTTGATCTAGTGCAACTAAATGATAATTTACAATTTGAACAAACAATTGAAAAACCAAATGAGGATTTCAAATGCTATAATGAAGATCTTCTAGCTGTAGCGGATGGCGAAGTTGTAGATTGTTTTGATGGAATTCCGGAAAATCCGAGTGCAATCAAAATGATTAGCAATGATGAAAAACGGGAAATTATCGTAAAATCCGGATTTGTTCCATTAATCTCAGGTAATTACGCAATTATTAAACATGCAACAAATGAATACTCTTTCTATGCTCATATTAAAAATGGCACCTTGAAAGTAAAAAAGGGTGATAATGTAACACTGGGGCAAGTAATAGGAAAATTAGGAAACTCAGGCAACTCAACCGGTCCACATCTTCATTTTCATCTAATGGATAAACCCAGCATCTTAACTGGTCGAGGTCTACCATGTCACTTCACCAATCTCAAAAACTTTGCTGGTGAAAAAATCACTTTTATTGAAAACTCATTTTTAATTGTGAATACAGAATAAATAAATGAAGAATCCCTACCTTTTGTAAGGAGTTTTTTCTCTATTTCTTATAGAAACTGTTTCAAATCATCATCTATTGTTTGGTCAGATTTTCGTTGAGAACGCAATCGATCCTTAAAGCGTTTAAACTGAGCAGCAGATGATGTAGTAACATGTTTTGAGTTTTTCAAATGATATTCTACAATCTTCCTCACTAAAGCAGTTCTTTGTGGGTTTAAACGATAAAATCTTCCAGAATCATTATCATAGACTTCTAGAAGCTCAGAATCAGCTTCTTGAAGCGTTTTAAGAATAACACAAATTCCCACTAATCCTATAACTGATCTTTGATTTCTTGCTGCAGACTCCACCTCGAATCGAGTATGCCATTTTCCATCAGCTAATAGATTTAAGATTGCAATTTTTGCAGGATCATTTGCTACAAGATTGTTGATACGATTGGCTCTGATTGAATTCATAAAGTTCCTACCTCTGTTGGAGGTTCAGGTGGACTAAAATCGTCATCCAATTCTGAATCTTCAAACATCCTCTTTATGAAAGAGAGTTTCATATTTGTAGGTACGATAACTACAAACTCTTTACCTAAGGCTACAATATCTCCACCGAAAGTTCTTACGTGAGACTTTAGTTGTTGAATTGTTCGTTTTAGACGAATCATATCCAATCTGGCAAGGTCTTTAACACCAAGAATTACTACGTTTCCTTTGTTTACGGTTTCGCAAACCATATCTACATCTTGTAATCCTCTTAATGTTAATGTGACAACTTCTTTTTGATTATCCTCTAACCTAAAATTATCTTTTTTTCTTCTTTTAAATAAGGTCATTTGCCAAATCCTCCAATTACAACGTAACAATACTGCTTCATACATTAAAAGGCAAAGAATATCGGTATAATACAAGGAAATTACATTTTATATACAGTAAGAAATCTGCTGTGAGAACTGTAAGTTATTGGTACTTTCGATAAAAAAATAACTTTTTGATTTTACTCGATCTCAGATATTGCTTTGACCGGGCAACATTCAATGCAGTTTCCACAATCGGTGCACCCTTCAGCAATCTTCAATCGTTCTTTTTCAAAATAATACAAGCATTCCGGACAAATGGTCGCACAACCAAGGCATAATCCACAGAGGTCTTCATTGATTTCTACGGGCAACAATTAACACCACTAGAAGAAGAGAACAATGAGATAA
>JABLTI010000116.1 GCA_013166835.1 Promethearchaeati archaeon
AATTAAGTGAAAAATACATTGGAAAATCTGCTGCAAACACATTCTATTCCAATCTAAGATCGCTATCTCAAATGATAATAACAACAGTTGAATAAAATCAATAAGATGTTTTTCTTAACCTCTTTCCTTAATTTCTTTCCACTTGTTTAACACATAAGCTCCCCAAGCAGCTCTTTTTGGAGTTGGAAAACTGGGAATATTGTTATCTCTAAGAATTTTAATGGCGTTCACAACTTTTTGTCCTGCTAACAAACAACCAATAATTGCTGTATTATGATTCTCACTAGCAATTTCAACCACTTTCTTCGCAACACCGTTTATATCAGCATCACCGGGAGGAACCATTACTACTATAACGGTATCAAATTCACCGGAATGGGCTAGTGCTCTTAGAGTTAATTCATATCTGTCTGGATTTGCATCACCTAATAAATCGAAAGGATTTTCACGAGGACATGCTTCAGGTAAATCCTTTAATTTCTCACGTAATTTGTCAGATGGTTGATTTAATTCCATGCCAAGAAAATCAAGATTGTCTGATAAGAGTACACCGGGACCACCCGAGTTCGTAACAATTGCTATTCTTTTTCCTCCACGATCCAGGTAAGAAGCTAAAACCTCATAAGAGTCAAACGCTTCATCCAAAGATTCTACCCAGATAGCTCCTGTTTGTTTAGCAACTGATTCATAAATTTGCGGATCTCCACCAAGTGAAGCAGTATGTGTCATCGCTGCTTTATTTCCTATGCTTGAGCGACCACCTTTCAAAAATATGATTGGTTTAAGCTTTGTTGCTTCTGTCATTGCTTTAACCAATTTTCTACCATGAGTTGCCCCCTCTAAATATAAGAAAATAACTTTAGTGGGCGAGTCTTTTTCTTTAGCAATATAACTAAGAAGTTCTGCTTCTTCTACATCTGAAGCGTTCCCAAAAGAAATCCATTTGTCAATTCCTAAATCCTCAGCAGTGGCTCGAAGCATCATAGAACCTGCTAAAGCTCCACTTTGAGATATTATTGTTAATCCGCCAGGAATAAAACTATCTTCCATAGCAGCAACCATTTTTGTATGTGAAGAGACAATGCCAGCACAATTTGGACCAATAACTCTGATATCATTTTCTCGAGAGACTCGGATAAGTTCATTTTCTAAATCTTTATTTCCAACTTCTGTAAAGCCACCACTTAAGACTATGGCATGATGGATATTTCGCTTCGCACAATTCTCTAATTCTTGTGGAATAAAACGAGCCGGAATTGCTAGAACAGCCAGCTCAGGATCCTCAGGGAGTGATTCTAAATTTGGATAACATTTATGCTCGAAAACAGAATCTCGTTTAATATTAGTAAAAAATAATTTTCCTTCAAATTTTCCATCGAGAAGATGCTTGGCTAGCATACCACCAATTGAACCCGCTCGTTCCGAAGCACCAATCAATACTATACTTTTCGGATTGAAAAATGGTCGTAAATCTTTTGTAACCATCAATTATATCTCCAATGTGCCTTTCACAAAATGTATTTTGCTCTAGATTTCTTTAAAATTATTGTTATAAAAATAGAAAAGAAAGAGAATTAGAGGATTTCATGGAAGCTTCGTGTAAAAGCTTCAACCAAATCACAAGCTCTTTCAATATCCTTTATGTCAAGCAAACTAATAGGACTGTGAATGTATCTACAAGGAACAGAAACCACACCTGCTGGGATACCTCCTCGAATAAGAGCAATTCTTCCTGCGTCTGTTCCACCAGATAAAGGCTTCTTGTATTGATAAGGAATTTTATTCTCTTTTGCTAGTTTTTTCAATAGTGTGACAATCTTCTCATTCACAATTAATGATCGGTCTGCAACAGTAATAGCTGGTCCATCCCCTAATTTTGTAGGACATTCCTGAGGTGAAACGCCTGGAGTATCACCAGCAGTAGTATTCTCAATAGCTAAAGCCATAGCAGGTTCAATAGTATAAGCAGCAGTGGTAGCTCCTCTGGCACCAACTTCTTCTCCAGAAGCAAAATTGAATACGATGGTTCCCAGTGGTCTATTCTCAGCTAATCTTCTAAGAATCTCAATGAGGACGACACATCCTGTTCGGTCATCAAAAGCTTTACCGATAACACGTCCATTGGGTTTCTTCTTGAATTCACCAACAAGAGTACCTGTGGTGCCGATTTCAATTCCCCATTTAGCAGCTTCCTCAGCACTAGAGGCACCAATATCAACAGCTAAATCATCTGCACTTGGTATCTTAACCTCCCCACGAGTGATATGTGGCGGTCTGAGACCAATAACACCATAGACTGGTTTTTTGGATTCATCATCAGGAACGAAGATAACTGTTTGACCTGAAAACAATAAGTCAATGAATCCTCCGATTTTAGCAAAATAAATGAAACCCTCAGGTGTGATATGTCTAACCATTAAACCAATTTCATCAGTATGAGCATCAAGCATAAGAACGGGACCATTATCCTCTGTTCCGTTAAGTGTAGCAATTAAATTACCAGAAATATCTATTTCGATTTTATCAGCTAAACCTTTAATTTTCTTTTCAATTGCTTTGATAACTCGTTTCTCTCGAGATGCAACACCAACAATTTGAGATAATTCTTCCAAGTCTTTTACAATATGTTTCGTCAATTTCATCACTAGGTTTTCTAGAATATCTCTAACTAAAAGTTTTGTTAAAACGAAAGCAAATAGAATTCAAAAAAATAAGAAAAAATGGAAACAAAATGATTTGATTCCACCGTATCTGAGATTATTTTTTAGACCTTACAATAACTATTGCGACAATAGTAACTAGAGTCAAACCACCGATAATAGTACCTAAATAGAGTCCTAGGCTGTCTGTAAATGCATCTGCATTTATACCAATAGTTGGATCATGAACTAATTTCATATTATCACCATAATTTGGGTAGGTGAGCCATAAATGACCTAATCCATCAGCAAATCCAGGAGTATCAACTGGAGGAGTAGCCAAGTCTTCAAAATAGGCAGTTCCTACTTGAATAGTTTCTTCATAGTCATCTGTTGCATTGTAAATATCAGCAAAGGTTGACCATTCTGCAAAAGCTACTGCGTTATCATTATATTCTTCACTTTCAAATTGCATAGTTCTGGTAGTATTACCGTTTTCAGCAGCGGTACCATTTCTAACTCGTACTCTGTTTCTGTGTTGAACCTCGGTAAGATAAGATTGAATTGCTAAGCCTTGAGCAGCTGGAGAAAAGTCCCAATTATTAACAAGGATGTCAAACTTCACTTCAGTGAGGGCCTCAGTTACTGAATCAGTTCCTTCAACAGGAGTATCAACAGTATAAATGTGCATAACTAAGTACATATCAGCACCATTTACTAATCCTTCCAAACTTAATGTGATTGTGACTTCTTCATCACCTTCAACGATGTCGTGTGTCCAAGCACTTGTGATTAGATTGTAGGCAAGGCCGCCTAGTTCTGTTTGATCATCAAGAACATCATCATCACCCATAAATTCACGAATCTTCATTAATTGTAATTTGTACATTTCATTGCCATCTGTTTGATTACCATACCACCACATTAAATGAGCTTGGTCTGGAACAATTCTTACTGTAAGAAATTCAGTATTAACAGTAATCGCACCCAAATTTTCACTAACACTGATTTCCTCAGTCTCCCCTGCTACTAATTGACTACCAAGAGTTAAGAGAAACAAACCAATGAGCGAAACACCAATGATTGATTTTTTTAACGATTTCATTTTATTATTCACTTCTTTTCTTTATTGAAACAATGAACGATTGCTCAAAGTTTACTAAATTGGTTATAGAACTAGGATGATTTTTAACAATCTTTGACAATGGTTGTATTGAGGTTCCAATAGGTTCAAGTTTGGTTTAACATTGGTTCAAAAAATCGAATCTCATTTTTTCAAAATATAATCTTGAATAAAAATAATCCCTTCCTATGAATTCTTACTGTCAAGAGTCGCCACTTCATCTATAGGATACCATTTCAAAACTTTCTTTTCCCATTCTTCATTACCATCAACTTGCAAAAAGGAATCTTGGTTTCCCCTGATCTCTTCTTTCGATTCCACTTCAATAATTATTCCAGTTGCTATATGATTCAGTTCACGAAAAATTGCCAGCATTTTCATAGTTTCGGGTTTCACTTGTATTGAAATTTCTTCAGTTAATTCTCTTAAACAAGCAGTAACAATTGTTGAATCAGTGTCTTGAACTTCAAAAATACCCCCCGGAAGTGCAAAAGCACCTGGTCGATACTCAGAACCATGAAATCTTTGACCAACCAAAACATGGGTACGAGTCGGATTATAGACTAAAGCCTGAAAACCAAGAGATCCCATTGATCCAACCAGGGGGAGTTTCTTCCTATAATGATAAGTAATTTGTGAAAATCGAACATTGCCAAGATGAAAAACAATGGAATTTTCTGAATACTCGATATCTTCTATTGCAAGTAATTTGCCATCATATAAATTTGAAAATTCTTTCCTCAATTCCAACCAGAACTCATTGCAGCTCTTATTGAAGGAATCAGAGAATTCGATATTCTTGGATGAATCATAATGCCAAGAAATTGACGATAAAGGAAGACGTCCTTTCCAGAAAAACTCTAGTTCCTGAGACATAAGAATAAAACACAATACGAATTTAAGACTCTTCTGACAAACTATTCATCCATAATTGAACGTTCAAGATTCTTAGAAAGAATAATAAATTAATTTAGTTAATCTAGCATGGTGTAATTTTAATATGCGAGATCTCACACAAATAGCATTGGAGACTTGCAGCAAAGAAGGTGCTTCATACGCGGATATTCGTATTGTTACTATAACAGGCGAAGACATAGCTATCAAACGAGGAAACATTGAATCACTGAACCTTAGAGCAACAAAAGGGTTTGGTATTAGAACCATTGCAGACGGCGGATTAGGATTTGCAGGGTCATATGACCTCACAACAAACGAAATTAAGCGAGTAGCAAAACTGGCTGTAAGAATAGGGAAAGCTTCTGGTGCAACAAGAAAGAAACCCATTGAATTTGTGGATGAAAAAGCTGTTGAAGATACTTATAAAACACCCTTCAAAAAAGATCCATTCTCTGTACCAACAGAGGATAAAATCGAAATTCTGGTTGAAGCAGATAAAAGGATGAGAGAAGTCAATCCTGATATCATTAAGATGACTCAATCCGATTATCGAGGTCATCGAGAGGACAAAATTTTCGCAAGTACAGAAGGAGCGTATATCACACAACAAATTACATTTTGTGGCGGGGGAATGGCATGTACTGCAATAAGTCCGGGAACACAACCACAAAGAAGATCATTTCCAGGATCTTTTAGGGGAAATTTCTCAGCTGAAGGATACGAGTATTTTGAAAGCCTAAATCTACTAGAGAATGTTGAAAAAACTGCTAAGGAAGCAATAGCATTAACAGAAGCAAAAGCATGTCCAACCGAGAAAACAACTCTTCTAATAGATGGACATCAGCTAATGTTACAAATTCATGAAAGCTGTGGACATCCTACAGAACTAGATAGAGTTCTAGGAACAGAAGCGGCATTCGCAGGAACAAGTTTCATGACTCCTGATTTACTTGGAAAATTGCAATATGGTAGTGAACATGTAAACTTCGTAGCGGATTCTACATCGCCTACAGGTCTAGGAACCTATGGGTACGATGATGAAGGAGTAAAAGCAAGAAAAGTTGACCTGATAAGAGAAGGTCTTTTTGTTGGTTACCAAAGCTCTCGAGAAACAGCTGCAATAATTGGTTTAGAACATAGCTCATCTGGAATGCGAGCTGATGATCCACAAAAATTACCTTTAGTAAGAATGGTTAACATTAATCTTGAACCAGGAGATTGGAAGCGCGATGAAATAATCGCCGATACCAAGAAAGGAATTCTAATGTCCACTAATAGAAGCTGGAGTATTGATGATAAAAGACTAAACTTCCAATTCGGAACAGAAATTGCTTGGGAGATTGTAAACGGTGAAATTGGCAACATCATAAGAAGTCCAACTTATACTGCAATCACTCCAGAATTCTGGGGAAGCATGGATGCTCATTCAAAGGATGATTGGAAACTACTTGGCACACCAAATTGTGGCAAGGGACAACCAGGTCAAGTCATGTATGTA
This sequence comes from Promethearchaeati archaeon, assembly GCA_013166835.1. Lineage (GTDB taxonomy): Archaea > Asgardarchaeota > Heimdallarchaeia > JABLTI01 > JABLTI01 > JABLTI01. Next base: position 6,158 of record JABLTI010000116.1, read on the forward strand.
GGCCACGGTTGTGGTACAGCACGATTCCATAACATTCGTGTTGGTGTAACAAAGGAGGCGACTGATACCGATGGAGTTCAATAAGGATTTACTTTTTGAAAAGTGTCAAGTTTTACTTAAAGAAGCTACCAAGCTTGGTGCTTCTCAGGCTGAAGTTCGAATTGGTTTGAGAACAACTGCTCTTACCCGTTTAGCTAACAGTATTATTGATCAAAATGTTGCTGAAAGGCATGCTAATGTTAGAACTATTGTCTATTTTGGCAAACAAAAAGGCTCAACCACTGTTGAGATTCTTGACGATGCTTCTCTCAAACAAGCTGTTGCTGATGCAGTCAAGGTTGCGAAAATTTCTCCTGAAAACAAAGATTTCAAATCTTTACCTGATAAACAAACCTACGATGAAATTCCATTAGATGAACTTGTTTCTAAGAAGACTATTAATGCTACTCCGGAGTTGCGAGCTGAATACGCTACTCTTGCTATTGATTCTGCTCATGCTATTGATAAGCGTATTACAGCTGTCGCTGGAGCAATTTCACATGGATTATACGAAGAAGCAATTCTGAACTCACTAGGTGTAGAAGTTTATGGTGCTGCTACTGGTAGTAATATCAATCTCACTGTTTTGGCTGAAGATGGAAAGGAGCAAACTGCTGGCTGGTCTTCTGATAATCGAAATGATTTTACACAACTACAAATCAAAACTGTTGCCGAAAAAGCAGCAAAGAAAGCTGCAGATGGTTTTGGCATGCAATATGTTGACCCAGGAAATTTTGAAGTAATCCTTGAACCAGCTGCTGTCGGTGGTCTCATGTTCTTCTTGAGTTATTTTGGTTTCAGTGCGATGATGTATCAGGATTATGTTAGCTTTTTGCGAGATAAAATCGGTGAGAAATTATTCGATGATAAACTGAATCTTTGGGATGATGGTTTCGATAAGCGATTAGTTTATCGATCATTCTACGATGACGAAGGTTATCCTAAATCAAAGCTTGATATGATCACAAACGGTGTAGCCATGAATTTAGCTTATGATACATTAACTGCAGACAAAGACGGCGTCAAAAGCACAGGACACAACGCTAAATTTAGAGGTCGTTCCATGCCGTTTCCAGGGAACTTGCTCATCGGTGAAGGTAATTCAAATCTAGATGAGATGATTGCTGAAACAAAGAATGGTATTCTTATCACACACTTTCATTACCAAAATGCTGTGAATCCTACTAAAGGAATTTTCACAGGCTTAACTCGAGATGGCGCTTGGTTTGTCAAAGATGGTGAAATCCAGTACCCATTGCGAACTCTCCGATACACTGACAGTGTTCTCCGATTCTTTGCTAACATAGACTTAATTGGTAAATACTCAGACCTAAATGATACTCAGGCAAAAGTTCCTCCAATTAAATTGCCCTCATTCACAATCTCAGGCTCTCAGAAAGAATAAACTCTTGTTTTATTCTTTTTCTATTTCTTTTTTTTTACTTTCTAAGTAGTGATGTTTAATTTGAAAAAGACTATCAATGATTTGTGTATAAATTATGAATTCAACTATAGATAAAGATGAAATTAAAATTGTTTTAGCGATGCATGGTTCCCCTCCCACTGATTTTCCTGGTGACGAGATGGCTTTTTTCTATGGTGTACATCTTCAAGTTGAGCATGATCCTTACTGTGTCGATGCGGAAACAAAGAAGAGAGCAAATGATATAGAACATAAAATGAAAAACTGGCCTCGAACAGCAGAGAATGATCCTTATTACACAAGTGGCATTGAGATTGGCAAAAATATCGAGAAGGTTACAGGTGTAAAAACTTTTGTTGGCTTTAATGAATTCTGCAACCCAACTATCCAAGATGCTTTACTAGAAGCTATAAAATTAAAACCAAAAAAAATCTTGGTAACAACGACTATGGTTACTCCTGGTGGAGAACACCAGGAAAAGGATATACCCGAAGCAGTTGATGAAATAGCTCAGAAATATCCAGAGATAGAAATTACCTATGTGTGGCCGTATGATATTCCTGCTGTTGCAAAATTTATTGGAAATCATCTAATGAAAAATGTTACATAGTTTTTATCTTTTTACTTTGATTTCGAACTGCTCTAAACACTTTGGTAATCCATCATTTTT
>JABLTI010000234.1 GCA_013166835.1 Promethearchaeati archaeon
CTAGAGGGATCAGAAAAAGCCTATCGTGAAGTTATCAAAATCCTCCCGAAATCCATCAATGCCTGGTTTAATTTGGCTCTCTTACTCACTCAAAGAGATGATTATGCAGGTGCAAAAGATGCTTATGAAGAATTATTAAAAATCGATCCCCAAGACTCTATAGCATGGATAAATTTTGGAGTAGTTCTTGAAAATCTTGAGGAAATTAAAGAAGCAATGACAGCTTATCGAACATCGCTTAATATTGATCCTTCTCATCCTCGTGCTGCATACAATTTAGCTTTATTGCTAAACAAAAACAAAGAACTAACAGAGGCTGAATCTGTTTTGAGAAAAGCTCTGGATTTCAATCCTTTCTGTACAATTTTACTTAAATTACTCTACGGAATTATTGGGATCAGTTTTTACGTTCCAGCAATTGTAAGTGCTAATTCAAAGAAAACTATCAAATTTGGTTCATATGAAGCAATCGTTGTCGGAGATATTATCGCATCTGGTCGCATCCAGTATGAATATGTTCTTTTTCTCTATGAGCAGAGAAAACAAGAACCAATATATTTCGTGTCTGCGGAGAAGAATAATCTGGCAGTGGAAACAGGTTCGGTAGGATATTTCCTCTGTGCATTTGATACTGATGGACACAAGAATTTTGGTTTAAATGCTTCTTTAGACGATCTTGAATATTTCACAAAAAAAGCTTTTGAGATAGTAGCATCAAAATACGAACTCTCACCTGAGGATATGCCAAAGCTAGACTAAGACGGGAATCAAAAATTCGATTCCTGCTATGTCCATTTCACTCTTTCGCATCCCCACTCTCGGAGCATTCGTGCAAGTTCACCTATGTGGTGTTGATTGTGTCTCATTAGATACAGTAGTTTTTCAAAAACAGAACCAAACCATTTGAAGTCATCTTTCTCAAGTAGTTTTTCTAAAGTTAGCTCCTTAATATAATTTGTAACTTCAACTTCTGTTTTCTCAAGAAAATCCAATAGAATAACTCTTGGAGGATACACTTCATCTTGTGGGATATCGTCGGTCTCTAATTCTTTAAGCAGTTTCCCCCATTCCATGCCTTCTGGTGAATCCCTTATATAGAATCTTTGAGTTTCGATTGTATGATACAATGTTCGGGAGTAATTCCAATCATGGGTTTTACCATACCAATATTCATCTGGAGCATTTTCAATGGCTTTTCGAAGCATCTTCCATGTGCTTGAGAATTGAGATAAGATACCACTTGTTATCCACACGATTTTCTTTTCATCAGATTCCATTAACAGACCTCAGTATTGTTTTGTTCTATACGAAAGATAAGATTTTTCCCTTTTCTTATTACTTTAAACAACTTCTAGTCATTTAAACCGCATATGATTAAGTATTTATATACAAATAAAATCAAATTAACGAGAATTATGTCCGAAGATAACCCCCTAATTAACCTTCGCGAATCCCTTCAGCGATCTTTCAATGAGTTAATGCAAGTTCTAAAAGCACTCGGAACACCAAATAGACTAAAAATTCTGATTATCTTGTTAGAAGAACCTAAAACATTCCAAGAATTAATAGATACTGTTGAGATTAAAAGAACTGCCTTATCAAATCACCTTTTTTCTCTTAAGGACGCTTCTCTGGTAGACAAAATCCATCATGGGTATTATCGCTTAACTCAGAAGGGGTTAGAATTTTTGTATGCTATAGATAAAGCCTATCAGGAATCACAGACAAGTGCTGTTTTGGAAAATGAAGTTGAACAACGGAAACAACTCCTTGATACCTTCTTGCATAGACGAGAAGACTAATTGCTTCTAAGATTGAGTCTTTTTGCTCTTTTTTACCGGAAAAAGACTACCTATTTTTAATGAATATTATTCATCCGTAATAGAAACGTTTATATGCCTTGTATGACTGAATATTATTCACTGATAATAATACTTTCATCAAGTATAGGATGGTAATAATCGTGAGCAAAACAAAGAGAATAGTCCAAGAACAAGTAAAGAAGGAAATAGAACAAGCAAGATTCAAAGCAGCATTACTCATAGGATCATGAGTAGTGCTCTTGTTATCTCCCTTTTTTAAAGGGATAAATTTCTCAGAAAGAAATAACGAGCTCAAAATTATGCCAATAGGTCTTGTGAGAAGAGATGAGGAAAGGAATTTTCAGAAAATAAATGGACGGAAAGATACATGAAGAATAAAATGGAAACAATAAAAAT
>JABLTI010000117.1 GCA_013166835.1 Promethearchaeati archaeon
GGAGGATTAACAAACCAAACAATAGCCATCGAAAATGAAAGACCGCCAATTAGAAAATTAATCACTAAAGAAATTATTAGCTTAGTAACTTTTATTTTTCGAGGTAGAGTAAAATCTGTTCTTGGTGGAACATATTCCAATTCTTCATCGATTTCTGGTTTATCATCAAATTCTACTTGTTCTTTTGAGTCACTCAATGAAATCTACTCTGGAAACTTGTCATCTAACAACAATTTAAGCTAGGAGCTTTTTGAACGTATTTTCTTGTTCTGAAAAAGTATAAATTTTAATTTTTTTGCTATTTTTTATACTATTTATTAAAAAAAAGAATAACGAAATAATTTATTAGCATAAAGCTCCCTCAAAACGTAACTTGAATTTCAAATAGAGTTTTAAACTAAAATCCAATATCAAAGTGATTAATTTACAATCAAAATGGGTAGAACACTGATGTTCAAAAAACAAAAACCACCAAAACACATTCTCTTTATTGGCGAGAAGAATGATACCAGAGATTACATTATTGATGTGATTAAAGAGTCGGTAGAAGACCCAAAAGACAAAATCCCCAAATATACATTTAGCATTGAAGAACCAGATTTTGACAGCGAAATAAGAGAAGTTACCCTCAAGAAGACAGATGGTACTGTCTTTATTGTAAATTCATCTAAAATGACAGAATTGTCAAAGATTAAGGAATATCTCTGGGAGATGTTTGTTTGGAATGAAGTGTCAGTCAACATTCCTGTAGTAGTAGCAAGTCATAATGCTGAGAAAGCTATTGCCTTAACATCTTCAGAAATTATTGAAGCATTTTCCTTGATCAGACTTACTGATCGACTTTGGAATGTTTTAGAAATTCGAGATAACAAAAAAGATGATATTCTTGCTTGCTTCAAATGGTTGGATGATTACGTTGAAGTTCTTGGGATTAAACCAAAAGTACTCAGGAAGAAAGCATCTCCAACTAAAACTAAGAAAAGCAGTAATGTCAAAAAAACTAAGAAAAAATAAAATAAAAAAATTGTGGAAGAATGAAAAATGGCACAAACAATAGCATCTTTAATAAAGTCAGGATATAAGGGGTGTTCTGTTCGTAGACTATTGAATGAACCAGAACTAAGAAAGCAGATCAATGATGATCCTTCTGTTCGAGGTAATGAACATTCAAAAGGCATTGTTATGGATAAAATTGCAGTTTCAGGAAAGGTTTTGCTAATTGGTCCTACAGGGGAAGCGAAAACACTCTTTGCTAGAACATTGTTGAAACATCTCACTAAAGCAATCAATGAAAGAAAATATCATATTGGTGGCTGCCCATTCAATGAAGATGCTGGTTATCTAGTTCACGTGATTGAAACGTACAAGATAGATAAAGAATCATCTGCAGAAGTTTTGAAAAGCTTATGTCCTTTCTGTAAAAAGAACATAATGGATTCGATTAAAAAAGTGACAACTAAAGATGTCAATATGGACAAGATATCTGATGTCATTTCAATTGAACCTGATTTGATGGTAAAATCTCTTAATGCTGTGAAAGTTGATAAGACTGTTGTGAATGTTGCACAAATTGACCCACGTAATGATCCCGAAGGTTTATACATGCTTTTAGCAGGTGTAGAAAACCTTGAACAATTATTTGGTGGAGAAACATCAACAACATTTTCACCTATGGCACACAAAGTCGGTGTCTTATCACAAGGTTTTATCGTTGTTAACGAAATTCAAAGATTACCTCTTAACTTTTTAGAAGCTTTAATGGGTTTCTTAGAAGATCCCAGTGGAATCAAATATAGCATTCAAGGTCGTCCTGCTTTTGTTGATGGGGCAATGATTTTCACATCTAATGCACCACTTAGTGTGTTTGGTGAAGAAGCTCAACCTATCATTAATCGTATTCCTGAAGTTTTATGGCCTGCAAGAACAAAACTTGAAAGAGTTACTATTGTAGAAGACATGTTTAAAGAACACTTAACTTTGAATCTTAACAACATGACTGCTAATCCAGCACTTGTTGAATTACTTGAGAAAGTCAAAGCTTTTGGAAAGAAAGGTGTAAGCAAATTAGCTATCCAATTTATTGGTTTAATGGCTGATTTATCAATTCCAGGTGCATTGAAAGCTGGTGAAACAGAAGCATATGCCCGAAAGAAAGTTACTCGAGATATGTTCTTCAAAGCATTAATTGAAATTCACGATCCAGAAAGAACTCCACATGTCGATTTACGTACACTTTATAGTTTAATTGGTGAAACAGTTCTTCGAAAAGATGAATTCTACGAAGGCGAAGAAGTTGCTTTACTAACATTGGATGATGCAAAAAGAATTGTAGAATTATTTGATATTCCTAGAAATCTCATTAATGATGCAATTCAAGAAGTGAAAACAATGCTTAGAAGAGAAATCAAATCCGAAGGTGAACTTACAACTGTGGATTCCATATCAGAAGACATTGATAAGATGAAAGCTCTAACAGATGAAGAATTAAAACAAATTATCATTGTTTATGAAGGTATGAGCAAACAGTCAAAGAAGATTCAAGAAGCTGTCATTGAGCAACTAAAACCAAGTTACGAACAGTTGCTATTAGTTGATCACATTTAGATTGATTAACAACATTACAAAAATTATAGGCAATGAAAAGAAAGGAGAGCATAAACTATGCCTCATAGAATACACACAATCAGTCGTGAAAGATTTACAGATCCACTGGCAATCTGGCGCGATCCTGATTTTGTATTTGATTTTGCCGATGCTGCAAGTGTTTTACAAAAATGGAGAGATCCAAGAAAAGGTCAAAGCTCTCGAGAAGCTTTAGTGTTAGGTATGTCTTTAGAAAACGCTGTTGCTGTGAAGAATATTCGAAGAAGACTCCTAGTTACTCCCTTGACTCCTTTAGAAGAAGAAGATCTTGTTCGGGAATTAGAAATTCTAGAATATATTGGGAATAATGCTTTGCCAGATGCTCTACTCCAAGTAAATATGGGAGAATTACAAACAAAAGAAGAAATCGAAGATTTCATTCAGAAGCATCTGAAAGGGTTTGAAGGAACAGCAGAGTACAAAAAACACTTAACAGAATCTTTGCGAACATTAGAAGAGCTTACAGACATCGAAATAACTGATCGTTTTGGTCACAAATTGAGAATCAAAAGAGAAGAAGTAATGGAATTCCTTGGAAATCAATTAGGAAATTGGTTGGCAAGACAAATGCCAGCTAAACCGGTAACTGATACAATTGTAAGACCAAGGGGTAAGGTTCACAAGAAGAAAACATTCGAGCATTCGATTTTAACCTCACAAACAATTCCACCCAAATCAATTGATGTTGATGATATCGTTGTTATGAAGAAAGATCGAAATGCCCAAATCTACATGATTACTGATATTTCTCAATCTATGCGAAATGTAGTACAAGGCACACATTTCTCAAGATTAGAAGGCGCATTACTTACATCTTTAGCGATTTTCTACTACTTTAAGAAGCAAGGAAGATCAAGAAGGACAAATCAGAAAGCTTTTAAAACTGCAGTTGTCCCGATATCGAAGAGCCGTCGAATTGTTTCTTCTGATAATGAATTAGAGAGATTTCTATTAACAGCAATTGCTAAAGGAAGAACTCCAATGAGTGCTTCTGTCCGTGCGGCAATTGAACATGCGAAAGTGAAAAAGAATACTCAAAACAGAGACATACATCTAATAATCGTAACAGATGGGCGTCCAAATGAATTAATTCCTGGGTATAATCCTACTCCTTCCAGGAGTTTGATAAAATACTTTGAAGAAGAACGAGAAGGAATTGATCCTGTAACAAGGAATTGCTACATTGAAATTAACAGTTTGTTACGAGATGTTGTGAGAGACCAAAGTAGAACTTGGAAAGTGTCCTACTTTTTAATCGGTTCAGAACGAATGAAGCTGACTGATATTTGGCAAGATACCAGAAGAACTCTTAGAGGAATTACTTATCCTGTAATCATTGATCCATCAAGAATGGATGTTCTTGCTAAAACCATTGTAACGGAGAGTTTGAGACTTGGACAATCCACGAGTAGTTGAAATCTATAAGCAAGCAAGAAAAGACTTTGAAGAATTTGTAGGTGATACTCCGGAGGATTACAAAGTTTTGCTCTTCATTGATCCTGAATTGCATACTAGCTTGTATCAAGTTATGGAACTCGGTGGTAGTCCTTTTGCAGTTCTTTCACAAGAACAAATAGAAAATTTGAGAAAAGCTCGAAATAGAAATTATTTGCCAGATGAGTGTATCTCTATTTTTCCAAGCTTACCCACTATGATCTACATGAGTTTACCCTTTGAGCTTGATGATAATCCTGAAAGAGATTTTACTTTAAGAATGATGTTTATCCATGCATTTGCTCATGCATACTTTGCTGAGAAGAGTGCTTCAAATGATAGCAAGATTCAAACAGAAATCTATCGAATGGATATGATCATTAGGGAACTTATTATGAATAATGCCTATGGCTTAAAAGAGGATAGACAAATTCCTTGGGGATTACCGTATTTCCAAGATATGGTTGCTGTTATCAGACTACTAACAACATTTGGAGTGCAAGATTTCTACATTCCACCTGAAACATCTAGAAAAGATTCTTTATTCCAAAATTTCATGCTTGAAATCATTACTTACCTGAAAAGAAGAGCTGATTTGATTAAGAAAAAGAATCTTACCGGTATTCTTTCAGAAGCTTTTGCAAACTATATCCATATGAAGATTGGCGAACAAATCTTAGAGAAAAGTGAATACTCCTTTAATAGCATTCCTAAATTGCTTAAGCCAATTTATGGTCCACCTATGAATAAACTATCCTTTGAGATTCTTACTCGTGCTTTTGAAGAGTTAAGTGATCAACCAAGGGAAATTATTAAGCAAACATTACAAATGCAAAGTGATTTAGATCTTCTTACCAAACTTGGTGGAGGAGCTCAAGTTCGACGCATTTTAAAGGATGTTCGCGAAGGTGCACAAGCTACTAGTGTTTACTGGCATGCAGATACTAGTGGATATTGGAGAAAAACCTGGAATATCTACGAAGGTGTTTGGGATCAACTTGATGATTATATAAAATTCTTGAATAAGCATCAAAGCGTAAACGTTGGACAATGGTTTGAAGGAAGTTCTGCGTTTCAATTTTATGGTTATGTAAAAGTTGATGCAAAACCAATCTATGTTTTCGAAATTGATGATGAATCCATTAATTTGGAACAACTCCTCATACTTCACAATCATAGCTTGCTTTACCGACAAGAATTTCTCATGCCTACCCCAGGATTCCCGGATGTAATTATGTTTAAGAAACTGGATCGAATGGTCGTTGGGACTCTACTCGCTGTTGGGAAACTAGAAGAGGATCCATTATCACCTTGGGATTTACCAATTTACTCTCGAGCAATTGATATTTCTAAGGAATTACTCGATTTTGTTGCAGCTCAGAAGCAAGAAATAGAGATTGATGAAGAAACTGGCAGAGCTTCTGAAGTTTTGTATGGAACATCGAAAATAAGAAAGAAAGTTGACTTTAGTCATCTGAAGAAAATGAGTCAATCAAAGCTTGCATCTGTTAGAGTACTAATAGATGAAATCGTTACTCAACAAGAAGGTGCATAGGAATGGCGTTCATAAGAAGAGCATTTCAAAGAGGAATCGCAAAACGACGACTTGTTTCTGAAAAAGAAATTGATAGAGTGAAAGGAGCACTTACTCTCTTAGAGGTTGGAAAACAAGATTCCATTGAGAGATTAATTGATGGATTAGATGATCCTTCTTGGAATGTTAGAAATGCTTGTGCTATGGCTATTGCCAGGGTTTATGAGAAGAAGCCAAATAAACAAATTGTCCAAATGCTTCATGAAGAATTACCAGAAGCAGCTCTTGCTATGAAATTAGCAGTAATTGAATCTTTAGGAAAAATTGGTCATAATGATACTATGCCAATTCTACTGGACATACTGAAGAAAAGCAAAGCAGATCTCCAATATGCAGTAATAATGGCTTTATCCAGTTGGGCAAACCTAAGCTTACTATCATCTTTAATAGAAGTCGGGAAATCAAAAGATTACTTAACAAGAAGAGCAGCACTAATGACTTCTTATAGTATAATCGCTGATGCAATTCCAAAAACAACCATAAAAGAACTCATGAAATTCTTCCATTGGATCGTTCAAATCTATGTCGAAACTGGCTACTTAGGTCCGTTGCTAATTAGATTCCTCGAAGTTACAAAAGAAGAAATTGATAAAAAGCTCTTCCCAGTAGCATTGAATGAGTATGAATTCAACTACCTCAACGAATTGCTAGATGACGTAGACTTTGATCCTAAGAAATATGAGATTCTCCATGAATTAGCATATCCTTTACTATTTTAGTCGGTGAAACCAAATTTTAGCTAAGAGGAAAAAAACAAGACACAGAATCCGTTGTTAGAATCATTAAATCTTTATAGGATAGTGCATTCTTTCTAATTGGAATTGTTAGAAAAATTCAAAAAATGGGAAATTATGTTTAGCATCCTTTATGATTGAGGTTTGATTATGGAAGAAGAAGAATCAATAAATGAAACGACTGAAAAAATCCTGAGAGTACTCATGGAAAGAGCAGGCGCTTCAGATATTGTTCTTACCACAGAAGAAGGATTACCTTGTTGTAGTGTTCATGAGCATAAAGGATCAATTAATGTAGAGGGAACTGCTGCTTTATTGATTGACACGATTAAAAGTATAAGTTCGTTGTTAGCTCTTCAAAGTATTGAGGGCGAAGATAAATTCAGACATATGAATATAAGAACTGAACAAGGTAGCTTATTGATAGCACGTTCAACTAATTTTACTATGGCAATGAAATTTAAAGGACAAGCAGCAAAGAGAGCAGGACTTGCTGTTCCACCAGCAAAGAAAGCATTGGTTCATATAGAGGAACTCTTTAAGATTTTTTTTTGAAGAAAAAGAAAAAAAGATAAGATAATTTTTCGTTAATCACTTAGCTTCATTTTGATATTTACCTTCGTAGCCTTTTGTCATTTTTTTGGTCAAAATGAAAACAATTTGAGCAACTCGAGCATTCTTGTAGACTTTCAATGGATGACCTACGACCATCATTCCTTGACCTCTACCAGAATATCCTGAATCCCAATAAGCACCAATCATTGTCCCACCCATTCGCAATAGGGTGCTTCTTGGTTGTAAAATTCCTACAGCATTCAATGGAACACTAACAACCTCATTATAACGAATAACATAGTAACCAGGTTTTAAATCCCAATATTCCCCATTTACGAGTTCCATAGGTTTATAATCTGGAAGTACTCTTTTTGAGTTATCAAAATCAATTGCCCCATCACCCTTAAAGGTTAAAATTTCCTTCACAGATAGATCGAAACCATTTACTTGTGATTGCTTTTTCATATCTATAGCATCTGAGATTATTTCCGAAAAATCTCCAACCCAAATAGCTGTAAACTCATTCTCATCTTGTTCTTTTTTCTCAACCATGTTTATATCTCCTCAAGAAGGTAATTTTTCATCTTAATTAAAAATTGCGACTGATTTCTAAAGAGAGTTATTCTGATAATTTCTGTAAATTTACAAGAAAAATACTGTTTTTTCAGAAAATTTCTAATAAAGGATAGTCAAACAATAAAGTATCTTTAGTTTAAAGAGACGAAAAAAAATCTCTAAGAGGACAAGAAATGACATTAATTAAAGTGAAGGATCTCACACCTGTTAAGCAACCTGGAATAAATATTCGTGTTCGTGTTATTGTTAAAGGCGAACCAAGATCAGTTAACACAAAATTTGGGAAATCTCGAGTTTGCGATTTAAAAGTAGGGGACGAAACAGGTACAGTTACTTTTAGCTTGTGGGGAACTAAAATCAACGATGCAAGCTTTGGTGATTTACTCGAGATAAAAGAGGGATATTGCAATGTTTGGCAAGGACGACCTCAATTATCTTTAGGTAGAGATGGGTCAATGGAAAAATTCGAAGACGATTCATTTCCTGATGCTCAGACTATTCTTAATAAATTCCTAGAAGAGAGTGCAGAAGAAGATTAAGTTGTCCTTGAATAATTTAGTTATTCATGCTTCACTCCTCTATAATTATTTTTCTTGGTGATAAGATGAATTCTACAAAGAGCATGTCATATGAAGAAATAATTCAAATACTTGAAGAAAATGCTGATCCAGATGCTTTAGTAGGTATGGCTCGAGCAGGGATAACACCAGAACAAGCTTATGGAGTAAAAATTCC
>JABLTI010000235.1 GCA_013166835.1 Promethearchaeati archaeon
CTTCGTCTTTCTCTGGTTTAAACGGTTTATCTCGAGGGTCGTTCATCATCTTGTCACCCGAGAGTTCACAGCTCTCTAAAAAAATCTTATAAAACACATTTTATTTATAAAAATTTCTTTAGAGTATAAAAATAGCAAAAAAAAGTAACTGGCGGGTGGGGGTGGATTTAATATCGAATTAGCTTTGTAATGCAAAGTTATTTATATTACAAATAACATTGTATAATACGGTGAATAAACAAATGAATGAAAATTCAGATTTGGAAAAGCTTGAAAAAAAAGCTGCTTCAGCACTTTATCAAGATGGGATATTTGATATTTCACTTGGTCATGTATTAATTGCTTTTGGAACAGCATCATGGCTTGAGAATCATGTAAATGAAACAGTAAGTATTTTATTAGCGTTAATCATCTATTTTGCAGTGGTAATTCCAATATGGTTTGTGTATTTCTTTGTAACGAAACCACGTTTGGGAACTGTGAAATTTGGGTTAAAGAGAAGAAGAAGTAATACAATTGTAATTAGTTTAGTTACTTTTTTACTAATAGCAAATATTGTAGTGTTTATTCTAATCTTCACAGATATAATTCAATTCAGTGGATATGAGTATTTATTAGCTGCTATATTTGGTTTGATACCATTAGTGATTTTTACTGCAATGGCCTTCTTTTTGAGTTACAATCGATTATATCTCACAGGTTTTCTCTTTTCAGCAGGACTCTTCTTGAAAGAAGTACTAACACTACAAGGTTTAGACCTTTATAGTAACATTGTTTTCATAAGTATAGGTGCAATCATTGTTGCCATTGGTTTAGCATTTCTTATTCGTTTCCTCAAAAAATATCCTAAGATACAGGTGAGTAGCAATGAATACCAAGAAATCGGAAATCAGTAATAATCTTACAGATTTAATGGACATAGATAAAGACATTCATGAACCAGCAAGGCTCATGATCCTCTCATATTTATTTGTCCTTGAAAGTGCTGATTTCATTTTCTTGAGAGGACAAACTGGTCTGACATGGGGAAACTTATCTTCCCACATTACAAAATTTACTGATAAAGGTAAAGAAGCATTTCTTAACTATAGAGCAAAAATGAAGGAAATACTTGGATAGAAAAATTGCCATAAGATTAATTTTGCAAAAAGTGGCAGGTGTGGGCGGATGTGAACCACCAATCTTCCTTTTTAGATAGCAAATATCTTCATCAGTTAGTTCTTATGATATGCTTTAAAACAGCTTTTTTTTAAGCATATAAAAACAAGATTTTTGGTTACGTATAATAAATTGATTGACCAATTCTGGTTGGTGAAGGCATGGGAAAGACAACAATAGGAATAAAAATTATACTAATTCTTGCTTTAATCAATATTTTTTGCATAACTTATTCAAACAGCATTAAAGATTCAAATGGTGATGTTAGTTCACACATCCCTGAATCTTGCACAATCTTCACAGCTACAATAGGTGAAAAAGTATACTTTGGTAATAATGAGGATTACCTATATGATGAAACCTATGTGTGGCTAATTCCAAGTCAAGAAAGATATACTCAAGGAGAATATAAACAAATAAACGGTGCAATATTCTTCGGTTTCGATAACACCGACGATAATTATGTAGATGGTTTCCCACAAGGAGGAATGAATGATAAGGGATTATGTTATGATGGGAATGGATTACCACCAACACCCATAAATTACACTCCAGGTTATTCATACCCATATACGCATCCATTCTATGAAATTCTTTGGGATTATAGTACCGTTAATGAAACCATTGAATGGTTTTCAACCCATTATTTTGGAGTCAATATGGAGTGTCAACTTCATTTTGCTGATGCAGTAGGAGATGCAATTGTTGTCAGTGTAGATGCAGATGGAAATTTTGCTTTTACCAGAATCAATGATTCTTCATACTTAGTATCAACTAATTTCAATTTAGCAAATATTGCAAACGGTTGGTATCCGTGTCAACGGTACGCTATAGCAAGTTCAATGTTAGGAAATATTGCAACTGAAGATAATCTAACAATCGAAGCATGTAGAGATGTGTTAGATGCTGTTCACAATGAAGGAGAGTATAGAACAAGATATAGTAATGTCTTTGACCTTATTAACCAAGACATCTACATTTACCATGATCGGAACTATGACAGAGTTGCACAACTAAGTTTAGCAGAGGAATTAGCAAAGATCACTCAAGATACTGATGGAGTAGAGATTTTTAATGGAGTATATTTTACATCTACCAGAATTGCTGATTTAATGATAGACTCAACAAACTCAGTGCCTGTTTATTCAATAATTCTTATGGCAAGTTTAGCTGGAATTACAATAATTAGTACCAGATTATTCGTTAAATCAAAACATAAATCTAAAAAATTGTAATTGGCAGGTAGGGGCAGATTCAAACCAACAATCACACACTCATAAGCTCTTGAAAGAAAGAAAAAAAGAATTGTCTCTACAAAAATACGAGACAAATTATTAGGAAAACTTAGACACGAATTATTTGAAGAATCATATGTTGTATGCTGTATTTGAGCATAGCGCGAATCAAATGAGCTTTTTAATCATCATCTTCGTCGTCGTCGTCTTCATATTCCCAGTCTTCGTCTTCGTCTTCATCTTCATCGTCGTCGTCTGGGCCATATATTCTATTTTGTAGGTCGATCATCGACTTTTTACCTGAGAGTCTAAAGCTCTCTAAAAAAATCTTATAATACACATTTTATTTATAAAGCTATTCTTTTAGAATAAAAATAATGAAAAAAAGAAGTGGCGGGTGTGGGCGGATGCGAACCGCCGATCCCCCATATTATTTTATATTTATTCACCCACATTATAATAAGGAGGAAATATGTGAATGGGTGAAGGAGAAAACAAACATTATAGAACCAAATTAATGATTTTGATAATTATTAACTTGTTACTGATTAATGCTTTGCTTATTACATCAAAACAGAGCACCTCTACATACATAAAGCGATGTAGTGAGGTTTCTACCGATAAATATAC
>JABLTI010000118.1 GCA_013166835.1 Promethearchaeati archaeon
ATAAACAACACTTGGGCACTTACGTCTCTTTGATTGTATAATAACCCATCACCACGACCTCCGACATCAGAGACAATATCATTCAGAAAATCAGTCAAATAGGTATTAAGATGAGTGGTAAAATCGGGAGTTCCTGGAGTATCTCCAGCAAGATAAGTGTCTAAATCAACATTGATATAATCGAATTCACCTTCGGCTACATCTGGATTCCACCAAATATCAGTCCATTCTGTATACCATTGGTGACAATAAGGATCAGCAAAGAATATTCTATTCTGGAATCCCCAGCAAGGATAGGGGAACTCGACGTCAGGGTTAAGATCATTATCCCATTCTAAACGCCACCAATCTGTTGTAGCATTCGAATCAGGGTCCACCTCATCAATTTCAAACCAATGTTCAAAACTATGATCAGTAGTGTCAAATCTGGATTGATTCAGGAAGTAAATAGAATAACTTGGATCTGCAGAAACATATCCTCTATTATTATCTAAATGTTGTTCAACAGCCTCACCATCAATTGCTCTTCCTTCTTGTTCATAGAAAATAGACTTTCTCTCACCAGTTGATTCTTGTAGGTTCAATTGAGTTGCATTTAATGCACTTGTATTACTATTCCAAGAATTATCATCGATAAAAAGATTAAGTTCTTCTTCATAACTATCTGAAGTAAAATGGAAATTGAACTCCAAAGTGATTTGCAAATCTAGAAGAGAGTCATATTCTTGAGTGACATCATTCCAAAGATAATCAACACCTAGATAGTATGCCGAGGTGGTCAAACCATTATTTATCATAGTAAGGTCAATATAATCTTCATTATATCCTGCAAAAACTACATCGATGGGAACTGTAACATGCGCTATCGGAATCTCCCCTATCTCAAAATCGGCATCCAGTAAATTATCATACCCAGAAGAGTGGATAGAAATCTTTGCTAAAGAAAAACCAAAAAAAAGAAAGATAATGAGAAATGATAGATTAGTTTTCTTATCCAATATAAAATCCGTTTTTGCTCTCTTCATCAAACGAAATCACCTTTAAGGATGAATATACTTCGTATAAATTCTTCTGAAATTATTTAAACGTCTATATAGAACTTGGTTTTTTTGTATGAAGAAATATTATTCACTTATACTAACAAAACCAAGAGTTACTGATATTTATAAAAATCAAGATTCTTGTAATTTAATCTAGAGGAGTTATTTACATGAAGAATAAATTTCCAGAAAGCAAGTTATCAGAAAATGAGCAAACCATTTTGGGTGTTTTGTATAGTGTTGAGTTAAATCCCAAAGATTCTGAAACAAATGAATATTTCATAGGTGAGAAAAGAATAAAGCTGAATGTTGAGAGCATTTTATCAGTGAGTAAACATCGTATTGGAGAAGATATCGATTTACTGTCTTCGATTCTTGAGACCCTTCTTACTAAGAACTTGATTAACATCAGCAACAAAATTTATTCATTAACTGAGGTAGGAAGCAAAATAGGCGAGAAGATTAAATCTAAATGGTTCAGTGAGTTCTATGACAAGCTCCTTTTACGTTGTGCAAAAAGCCAAGCATATGCTAAATTCTGTGAATTAGTGTATGGTGAAAATCTTGTGCAATTCAATGTAATTGATATGCAGCAACTAAATATGATGCTTGAGAAATTAGAGTTAAATTCTAATGATAAAGTGCTGGATTTAGGGTGTGGTCTTGGAAAAATAACTGAATATCTTGCTGATAAAACTGGTGCAAGTATAACAGGAATTGATTTCTCACAAAAAAGTATTCAATATGCAAAAATGAATACAAAAGGAAATGAAAAATTAAGGTTCGAAGTACAGGATATTAATGAATTGAATTATCCATCAAACACTTTTGATGCAATCATTGCTCTAGATGTGCTTTATTGGGTTGATGATTTAGAACCAGTTATAAAAACATTAAAAGATATTTTGAAACCAAATGGTAGAATGGGTATTTTTTATGTCCAATTTCAAAACCAGGAAAACCTGACAGAACCATTGGAATCAGAAAATACTAAATTAGCTAAATTCTTGGATCAAAATAATTATACGTATGAAGTAGAAGACATAAGTCAAAAAGCTGTTGAAATCTGGGAACGAAAAATTGCTGTCGGAAAAGAGCTACGGGAACAATTTCTAAGTGAAGGGAATCAAGACATTATTGATTCTAGAGTGGCAGGCGGACTTGATGTAATCAAAAAATTTGAAACAAAACAACAAAAACGCTATTTCTTTTATGTAAAAAACAAATAACCCCTAGTTAGTATTATAATAAATACTGACAGGTTGTAATTACTACTACAAAAGAAGAGAAGAAAGATGAATTAAAAGAGTTTAGAGGGATACAATTACTTTTCACTTAACACTTGAGTATACTTAGTAAATCTGTCATCGTTCTTTATCATATTCAAGAAATTTACTCGAGTCAAATTTCTTATTTCTAGAGGAGTAGTTCTTCTTAATCTAGCTAATTCTTCTATAATCGTTTGTAATCGCTCTGATGGCATTACGTTAATATCTGGAGGTCCATCAGTCTCCACTAGAAGTAATTCTGCTGGTATTTCTTTTGCATGGTTTAACATTTCTTTCCATTGTGGAATTCTTTCCTTATATTCTTCTAGAATTGTTGCTCCGATAGTAAACCTATACCCACGATCAATATACTGATTGAGATATTCTTTTGGGCCATCATACCCATGCATAATCACTTTTGTAACGGAATAACTATCAATTAATCCCATAATTTCATTGTAGGCATTTCTGATATGAAGATTAATTATTTTCTTTTGATCACAAGCAGCTTCTAAGAAAATCTCAATCACTTGTTTTTGTAGAGGATATTTCCACTCATCTCTAACAAAGAAATAGTCAAGTCCAATCTCACCGAAGAATAAGCAATTTTTCATCGTTTCTTTTACAATCTCAATTTTATCAATAAAATCGTGCGCTCTATTAGGATGAATGCCAAAACCGGGTAGAATATAATCTACATTCTTTATTATATCTGGCATTTGTTTATAATCTTCAATATCTACTGAATTCCAAACAGCAAATATGTTATTTTTCTTGATATCACTTAAAGCAAGTTCAATATTCTCTTTGTAGTAATTTATATGACAATGAGCATCTACTAACAAAAAAAATTCCTCGTGATTTTAATGTGATATAGTTATAATTAATTTTTCTTTATCAATAGAATTTATTTCTTAAAGAAAAATGGAATAAATAAGGTTAAGAAAAGATTATCTCAACAAAACTCCTAAGTTTCTCTTAATGATGGGAAGGTAATAATCAGCATTAGAAGCGATTGGAATATGAAGCTTCTTACTTATAGACTCTAATAAAGTCATATTTTTATCCCCATTAATTAGCAATGATGTTTCTTCCTCAGTAATATCATTAAATCTATTTGGGTTTTTCATAGCTTCCTTGTTTGCTGGACAAAACATTTGACATTTCATACAACCAAATAATGCATTGTGTTTATTTTGATCAATCCATTCAGGAAATTCCCCTTCTACTTCATTATATAGTGTAATGCATTTATCTACATTGATTACGAAATTTTCTTCTGAAATACAATTATTAGGACATGCTTTCATGCATATTTTACAATTCTCACATTCATCTAGCATTCTCTTATCATACAAAATTTCATTCTCAAAATTAAAATCAGTAAAATAAGCGCTTAATGCAAGAAAACTTCCTAGTTCACCTACATAGCTAATGTTATTTCTCCCATATCTTGCAAGACCACTTCTAACCGCTAGTAATTTTAAATGAAGCCCTTGTGCATTTTCAACTCTGTATCCTTTCTCCTTTATTATCTTAGTTTGAATGAGATTTGTTAAGTCCTCTTTTTTTAAACCAGATTGATAGTATCCTGGTGAAATCATAACCTCATGTTTTTTACCTATGAAATTGAAGTTAACTAATGCTAATTTGTCTTCCCTTGCTAAGACTATGACATATTCCGCTGTTGGAAAATTGTCAGGGACTTTAAATTTCATCTCCTTAATATATTCTCTGAATTGTTTATTATTACTTAATTTTCCCTCCTCATCTAAATGCATTATATCTTGTTGTAGTTCAGGAAAATGTTTTGTAGAAATAATACTATATTTGAATTTTATACCTTTTAATGTAATATTTTTTTGTTCACTTAATTTTATTGGGTTATTTGTATTTGAATTCGTAAAAACACCTTGTTATTTTAATATGTCAATAGTATAAACCACGCATATTTATACATTTAGAAATTTCTTGAAAAAACTACAATATATTCTCATAATTGTGAGAATTTTTTTATTCTCAATTTAGTATAAATTACTAATGCTATAAAATTCTTTACGGGATTTAAAATGAATAAAGAAGAATATAGAAAAGTATTATTATCTAGAGAATTAGATGAAAAAGAGATTAATCAGACTTTATTTTTAATTGATGAATTTGAGGTTTTTTTAAAAAAAGTAGAAAAAAATGTGAGAAACGCTACAAAAGCTGAATTGGATAAATATATTTTATACAAGCAAAAATCTAATTCGCTTTCTTATGAAGGATTATTTGCAATAACAAGGTATATTCTGTTCATCTCTAATGAAGAATTATTACCGGATTTAATAGTTCTCATTGATGGTGCTCAAGTAATGCATGTTCTATCTGATAAAATAACTAAAGAGTTGGGAGAAGAAAAAAAAGATGAGATTTTTACTGAGATAAATCTTCCGCCTGTTGGAATACCTCATCATGAAAAACCATTAATTACTAAAACAATTATGGATCGAATGGAAAACTGTATAGATAAAACCACAAGAGAAAAGATAATGATTAGTGGCTTACATCAATTACCCAAAGATACTTTAGTTAATCTGAGAAAGAAAATCTTGAAAGAAATCAATCTTGATAATTTTTTGGAATCACAAAGAGTTGATTTTCTTCGTCGATTAGAGCAACATAAAATTGAAGGCACTTTATTTTACTCACAACCAATTGATGAAAAAGTGCTAAATTATATCAGAGAGAATCCCGAAACAGAATATGGTGTAAGAAAAGGAAACAAGATAATTATTTCAAAAATTCCCTTTCAAGCTAAATTATATTTGAATGAAGAAGATGAAAAATTAAAGCGTTATTATTACTGCCATTGTCCATGGGTAAGGGAAGCATTAAAAAAAGGTGATATAGAAATACCTCATTCTTTCTGTTATTGTAGTGCTGGTTGGTATAAACAAAAATGGGATGCTATATTTGATCAGTCAGTAAAAGTTGATTTAATGGAGACTGTCCTTAAAGGAGATTCAAGATGCACTTTTGCAATTCATATTCCTGAGGAATTTAGTGTTTAATATTATACCTGAAATAAAAATAACTATTGTGAAAGTTTTTGAGCCAAAAGAAATTATTAGTAAAGATTTTATTCTACCTACTGGAAAACCTATACAAAAATGTGGTTTTTTTGATGAAAGAGATGAATTCATAGTACCTAAAACAGGAAAAATGCCTGAAGGTTTTTGCCAACATGTTTATCACGCAATTAACAAAAGTCTAGATATCCTTAGAAAAGGTGTGGATATAAGAACTGACTGATCTAGATGTTCTCAAAAAATTTGAAATAAAACAACAAAAGTGTTATTTTTATTACGTAAAGTACAAATAAAAAAATTTGATTATTTACTTAGCTTTAGATCTTCGCCAAGTAAATAATGTGCAAACCAGTGATAATTCAGCATCATGCATGCATAGTATTCCTTTGGAGTCTCAAGACTATGCCCTTTGTCTTTAAAGATAAATAACTCCGTGGGAACACCTTTCTCTTTAAGAGCTCGATAAAGCTCCATTGCACTTGGAAGTCTAGTTCGTTGGTCTTTTTCGCCATGCAATAACAACATAGGTGTATTAGCGTTTGCAATTCCGCTTATTGGTGCAGTTTTTTGATAGATTTCCATTTTTCCAGGTTCAAAAGGGTGTCCAGTAATATATATTGTGTGACGTGCATCTGAAGTGATGAAATAAGTATACCAACTACTCGCACATGCTCCGACACTAACAGCCGCAAATCTACTCGAGTGCATACCTAAGAAAGCAGAGATATAACCTCCTTGACTCCAACCCATTGAACCAATCTTTGTTTCATCAATAAAACCTAAAGATACAAGATAATCAATACAGGATTCCACATCCCATTGATCACCTATTCCAAGATTATCAACATTTACTTCATGGAATTTTTGTCCTTTACCCCTTGATCCTCTATAATTAACTTTGGCAATAATTATTCCTTTATTGCATAATTGTATTGCTGGGAAATTGAATAATTCTCCATCCTCGACCATAGCCAGTGAGGAATAAGCACTGGGACCACCATGAATCAGGAATAAGAGGGGGTATTTTTTCTTTGGATCAAAATCTGACGGTTTTCTTATTACTCCTTGTATTTCCAAACCATCTTTGCTTTTCCATTTTATAGATTCAACTGTTCCAAAATCCCAATTTACAGTATTTTCAGTTTGGTTAGTCATTTTCTTTAACTCAAAATCAACATTATTTTGCGGTTTTCCAAAATAGATCTCCTTCAAAGCAGTAGGTGATAAACCATTGAATGCAATGCACCCATTGTCAGCAATTGAGAAATAAAATCTTGGGAAAACTTCTCCGAAATTTAACTTGCTTACTTCTCCGGTTTCACTTATTCTAGCAATTTCATGTATGCTTTCATTTGCATAGCTAACATAAATGCCAGGTTTTGCCCATACAATATTAATAGGCACTCTATCAAAATCTCTTGTAATGCAAACGAGATGATTTTTTAGCTGTTCTTGCTTTAGTTTTCCTGTTAATTTTGCTAGATCTAGTAACCAAAGGTCGGATAAAACATATTGTTTCAATTCACGTTTCTTGTAAGAAATAAGTAATTTCTTCCCATCTGGGGAAACCTCTTCTATTGTAGCTCCTTTTGGTAGATGTAATTCCGTCACGCTTGCATGTTTGGATAAGTCAAATTCATTATTTGATGTAAGATACTCTCCCATCATATTTTCTGTATCTAGATCGATCTTGAAGCAATAAATATCATATTCATAGTAGAGATCATCTTTACTGGTACAATTCAAGTAGATAGAACCGGTTTTTTCAGATACCTTGAAGGATTTGATGCTGTAGGTTTCATCCAATAAATTGGTGAGATTAAAAACAGGATA
Source organism: Promethearchaeati archaeon (assembly GCA_013166835.1). Taxonomy (GTDB): domain Archaea; phylum Asgardarchaeota; class Heimdallarchaeia; order JABLTI01; family JABLTI01; genus JABLTI01. The sequence goes on from JABLTI010000118.1 coordinate 7,213, forward strand.
ACTAACTTTATTTTTAATCGTAGGGTTTTCAGAAGAAGATTCTTTCAATTGCTCTTTGTTTTTTACACTATGAACATAATAAATAGCAGATGTGCTTTTTTCTTCCTCAAAGTGAGTATAATTACCAAATTTCAATTCATCATTTTGTTGTGCCTTTACTTTATCATTTGCTTGGAAAACAAACCCGTTCTTGAATTTCAAGAAATTTCCAACGCCACCAGGATGATCTGTTATTTGGACTCCTTCACCGATAAGATTTCTATAAATAAATATTTGAAATCCATTTTTACTATCTGGAAAAAGTCTGCGAAGAGCTAAATCATTATTATTTAGCCAAGTCACACCCAAGGCGTAACCTTTTTCTGTTAACTGAAAGCTACGAGTTGTTACTGTATCAATAACATTACATTTTACAGTTTCGATATTATTTTCCAAATCATCATAACTAAAAAGATACGCAATTTTGCTTGCATCAGGACTTAATCTGCCACTTTGCACTTTTTGTATCTTAAAAAAATCAACAATTGATGGTTTATATTTTTCAACAGTATTTTTCATCAAAATAATCGTCATGTAATGATTTTACAGTCCTATAAAAAGGAAGACTCACGTTACGAACTCTCAAAATGAGAACACAATTTGTGACCTAAGGTTCTCTTTCTAGAACTTGTAAAGAAAATAAAAACATTAAAAGTCACCATTAACTATTGGCATAATTATTGCTATATTTCTTCCTTTTCTTAAAAGGTGAATTACTATGCGAATAACGGATAGAGAGAAGAATAGTAAAATCATTCAAGAGAAAATAGTTTCGATGAGTGAGTACCTAAAGGAACATAAATACCCAATTGTTAAGATTAAAGCTGAAGAA
>JABLTI010000119.1 GCA_013166835.1 Promethearchaeati archaeon
TATGTTAATCTTATTTCAGAAGGAAAATTTGCTGAATCATTAGAACTTATTCGTGAAGAAATGCCCTTCCCCTCAGTTTGTGGTCGTATTTGTACTGCTCATTGTGAAGGTGAATGTAGTCGATCACAAGTAGATGACCCTGTTAGTATTCGTTCTCTAAAACGATATGTATCCGATTTTGAATTTGAACAATTAAAGGGACCACCAAAAGTAGAACCAATACCAAAGAAATACAAAGAAAAGATTGCAGTTGTTGGTGGAGGACCAGCAGGTCTTTCCGCAGCTTGGGATCTTGTAAAAAGGGGATACTATGTTACTGTCTTTGAAAAGAACGAGAAAGCTGGTGGTTTACTCCAATATGCTGTTCCAGATTATCGTATGCCAAAGAAGCTCCTTGATATGGAAATCCAGATGATAGTTGATATGGGAGTTGAACTTAAAACTGGCTACAAAGTAGGACAAAATGATAACTTCACTTTTGATCAATTGAAGAAACGTGGTTTATTACGTCAAAGAGGATTTGATGCCGTTATTGTTGCAACAGGTTCCGCTGGAGCGTATAAACTCAATGTTGAAGGTGAGGAATTAGAAGGTGTACGTTATGGTATTGAATGCTTGAAAAAAGCTCACGAAGGAACTATGCCATCTACTAAAGGACTGAAAACAGTTGTTATTGGCGGGGGAAATGTAGCTATTGATGTTGCTCGAACTTGTCGCCGTTTAGGGTCAGTGGATATAACAGTAGTTAGTCTTGAAGAATATAGTGACATGCCTGCATATGAAGAAGAAGTTCAAGGTGCCGTTGAAGAAGGCATCAAAATGGTAAACAGTTGTGGAATTAAACGCATTGTAGGTAAAAAAGGTAAAGTTACAGGCTTGGAAACTCTTGAATGTATACAAGTCTTCAATGAAGAAGGGGAATTCGATCCCAAGCTAAAAGATGGAACTGAAGAACTGATCAAGGCTGATATGATTGTAGTTGCCATTGGGCAATATTTCGATAGAAGTATTGTACCACAAGACATGATTGATGAAAAAGGTAATTTAGTTGTTAATCATATGACATTACAATCAGACACAAACCCACATATTTTTGTTTGCGGTGAATTCTACTACAGTCCTGAATCTGTAATTGAAGCAATTGCCTCTGGAAAATGGGCAGGAGAATCAGCTCATAGATACCTTCGAGGTAGGGATTTATTAAAAGGGAGAAGGCATGTTTTAGGAATAACAAAATCCGAAATATACAAAACAAGAATTCGTTCAGGTGAGAGGATTCAAGACGCGCCTTTAGAAAGAGCTAACGATGTAAAGCGACTAAAACCAAGAAAAGAAGATCCGATTGAAAGAGCCGCCAATTTCAGCATGGAAGTAGTAAAACCTATGACTGATGAGGAGGCGAAAAATGAGGCATCTAGATGTCTTTATTGTGCAAACTGTGGTGTCTGCAAAGAATGTGTGCGTACTTGTGAAGCTGATGCTATCTTACATGATGATGAACCAGAAATCATCAAAGCTGAAGTTGGAGCAATTATTATGGCAACTGGTTTCAGGAACTTCGATCCAAGTCGAATCCCACAATATCATTACAAAGAACCTGGTTATCCTGATATCATTACAGGTATAGAATACGAACGTTTAACAAACTCAGCAGGACCTACAGAAGGGCAACTTTTAGTTCCATCTACCGGTAAAAGACCAAAATCAATAGCTTTCATCAATTGTGTTGGTAGCAGAGATCTCAACTATAATGAATACTGTTCTCGTTATTGTTGTACTGCATCCATTAAACATGCGTACTTGATGAAGAGCAAATATGGTTCTGACATTGATGTCTTGTTATTCTATAAGGACATACGAACTTTTGGTAAGGGTTACGAGGAGCTTTACAATAAAACCCGAAGCATGGATGTTCAATACATCAAGGGAATTCCAAGCGAGATCAGAAAAGATGTCGATGGAAAAGTATACTTTGATTCTTATAATACAGAAATTGACAAGAACATTCGATATCATCCTGACTTAATTGTTCTTCAAACTGCAATGGAACCACAAACTGATGCTAAGAAAGTTTCTGAAACTTTCGGATTGTCCTGTAGTGCTAATGGCTTCTTTATTGAGAAGCACATCAAGTTAGCACCTGTCGAAACTGCATCTGCTGGTAAATTCATAGCTGGTGCTTGCAGGGGACCAATAGATATTACTGATTCTGTTGCTCAAGGTGCAGCTGCTGCATTATATGCTGCTGAACTCATTAGTAGTGATGTTATTGAGAAAGAATCAATCACAGCTAAACACGATGAAGATATTTGCATTGGTTGTGGAACTTGTATCGCAACTTGTCCTTATAGTGCTTATACTTTAATTACAAAAGAAGATGGCACTGTGAAATCAAGTCTAAATGAGATTTTGTGTGAAGGATGCGGTGCTTGTGCAGTAGCTTGTCCAGCTGGTGCAATTTCAATTAAGCACTACACAGATGAACAAATCGAAGCTATGATTGAAACTGCTTTCAATGAAAAGAAAAACCTTGAATCACCAAGTCCTTAAATACAATAAAAAATTAAGACTAATCCCTTTTTGGGATTATCACTTTTTTTTATTTTTTTCTAACAATCACATTTATCTGAAACAAAGGTTACTTGCTCGAGTACCTTTTCTACTAGTTTCCTCAATTCCACAATCTTTCCATCAAATGTCTTAAGGAAATCACTAACTGAAATTTTATCTTGCATTCCAGCAGCAAGATTGGTTACTATACTAATCGTTGAATAACACATCCCTAATTCCCTAGCTAATATACATTCAGAAACAGAAGTCATGCCAACTAGAGTTCCCCCTAAAATTCTAAAACTATTTATTTCTGCAGGGGTTTCGAATCTAGGTCCTTCCGTACAAACATAAACTCCTTTTTCATGAATATCCATTTTTAATTCTTTTCCGGCTGTCGCGATTACGTTTCCAATATCTGGACAATAAGGATTAGTTAGATCTATGTGAATCACTCCAGAACGTTTTTCACCAGAATGTAATGTTATGTCAAATTTCCCATCAAAGAATGTTTTTGGTCTACCAATTGTGAAATCAATAAACTGATCTGGTATAACAAAACTCCCTGGGGGAATTTCTTTAATGATTGACCCCACAGCGCTTGTAGAAATAATTCTACTAACTCCAAGATGGTGTAAGGCATAAATATTAGCTCGATAATTTACCAAATGCGGTGGTATACTATGTTTCACCCCATGTCTTGTAATAAAAGCTACGTCTTTGTTTCCTAGCTGGGTCAAATGTACTGTAGCGTCTCCGAAGGGAGTGTTTATGGTTTTTTTCTGCGAATCATTATCTGGTTTATAGAAACCTGATCCTCCAATAATGCCTATTATTTGAGCCATCTTGTTCACGATTTGATATTTGAGTCAGTCTTTTTGGTTTTTTCGGCGAATATTCTTTGATTTATAGAATTTTAATTTTTTTCTAACTATCCATGAAAAACTAGTCAAAAGATTTAAGTTTCAGATATCAAAGATTTAGCTTCATGTCAAATTATGAAGAGTTGCTCAAACGTGCTCGAGAGCAATTACCAGAAAAAATCTTTGAAAAATCTCGTTTCGAACCCCCAAAACCTGATGTGGTAATTGAAGGAAATCGTTCTTTCTTTCAAAATTGGCATCAAGTCGTAACAGCACTTAATCGAGATGAGAATCATCTATTAAAATTCCTTACTAAAGAATTAGCAACCTCAGCTAATATCGAAGGTCAAAGAGCAGTCTTTGCAGGTAAACATTTTCGAGGAACCATGATTGATTTATTGAATCGTTACATGAAGGAATACGTTATTTGTCCTGAATGTGGAAAACCAGACACAAATTTGATTAAAGAGGATCGAATCAACTTTCTCGTGTGTGAAGCTTGTGGTGCTCGAACAAGTGTAAAATCAGTTTAATATACTTTAATAGAGAATAAATCTTTGAGAGATTTCAATGACGAAAAAGCAATTGTTTTACCTTCGAGTACGACAAACCGAACGAGATTATTTAGTCACAGTTTGTGATAAAGAATTACTCGGAAAAACAATATGTGATGGTGAATTAGAGCTCTGTGTCAATGATCGCTTCTACGGAGGAGATCTTGTTCCAATAGAGAAATGCTTGGAACAAATGAGAATAGCCACTAGCTTTAATCTCATCGGTAAAGGAATTGTTGATGCTGCTGTAGAGAAAAGAATGGTTAATGAATTAGCTGTCATGTGGATTAATTGCAAGAACAATGGAAAGGTTGGCCATGTCATGTTTATCCGGTGACACAAATCAAGATTAATCACTTATTCTTCCTCCAGTATTTTCTAGGGTGGAACCCATGAGTCAGATTTGTTGTAAATGTGGAAAAAGTGAAGAAGAAGAACAAATTGTCGATGGTTTTTGTCTTAGTTGTTACAAGACTGAGTTTCCACTGATTACTTCTTTCTATGAAAAACAATTCAATCTAACAGCATGCAAACTGTGTGGGGATTTAATGTACCATAGTAAATGGCACGAGGTTCATGATGATCCTAAGCAAACAGTTCTGAATATATTAGAAATATTCCTTAGAAAAACGAAAAAAGAATCAGATGCGAAAGTTGTCCTGATAGAGGATTTTGAAGAACCATCTTTCGATGTGGCATCAAAACAGACTTTGAAGATTCTATTTGAGGGAACCACAAATAAACAAGTTCCTCCTTATCAACAAGAAACTGATTTGAATCTTATTATTAATATTGGTGTTTGTGAAAGATGCGCAAAATTCACTCGAGGTTATTTTGAGTCCATTGTTCAAGTAAGAAGTGATCGCAGAGTAATAAATGATAATGAACAATTACTGATTACAGAATTAGTGCAAGAAATGAAGGATAAAAGAGCCGAAACCGGAGACAGAATGGCTTACATCTCTAAAGTTGTTGATCAATCTAAGGGAGGAGTGGATTTGTATGTTGGTAACGAGAAATTTGCTAAAAGCATTGCAGCTTCACTAGCAGATAATTTAGCTGCATCAACTGAATACAGTACAAAATTAAAATCCCATAAAGATGGAAAACCAATTTACCAATCTACCTATTGTATTCGTTTACCTTATTTTGAAATAAGTGATGTTGTTAGTTATCTAAATAATGAATATCAGATTATTGGGATACAGCAAGGTCGTGCTGCATTAATGCATCTAAAAACTCGCGAACTAAAAACCCTTGCAGCAAAAGAAAGTCATCCCGATTACTTGAAGGTACTGAAGAAAAAAGATCAATTACAGAAATACATAATTGTCGCATTACAACCACCAAATGTCTCTGTAATGAATGAAGTTTCGTATGAAACATTAGATTTGGATATTTCCGCTATTTTCGAAGGTCATGAAGATGGCGATGTGATATTAATGGTAGAACTCCCAGATGGATTATTTGAGTGCAAAGAACTTTAGCTTTTATAATTTTCTTCTTGAAAATATAAATAGAAAATATTAAGTGTAGTTTCTAATATTATTGATTAGAAAATAGAGTATTTTGTAGTAATTAAAAGGAAATTGATGCTATGTCATCTAAAACACATCCTCTTTTAGAAGAAGCACCTTACAAGGAAATTCTTCTTGGAAATGATGCTTATGTTAGGGGAATGATAGAAGCAGGAGTAAAAATAGCTGCTGCGTATCCCGGTTCCCCCACGAGTGAAATTGGAGTAAGACTTGGTCAAATATCTGAAGAAAGTGGCATTTATTTCGAGTTCTCAACCAATGAAAAAGTTGCAACTGAAGTATCTGCTTCAGCTGCTATCGGAGGAGCTCCAGCAACTTGCTTCATGAAGAGCGTCGGACTCAATGTTACTGCGGATTCATTTGTTCAATTAAGTATGTTTACTATGCCAGGTGGGTTAGTAGTTATTCTTGGTGATGATCCTGGACCACATTCCTCGCAAAACGAACAAGACAATAGGCATTATTCGAAAATTGGTCATATCCCTATGCTTGAACCCGCGAATGCTCAAGAAGCAAAAGACTATTTCGTGTTTGCTATGGAGTACGCTCAAAAATGGAAAATGCCAGTCGTTGTAAGATCAACAACAAGGATTTGCCACCAAACAGGATTAGTAGAGTATGGTCCAATTAAGAAACCTATAATTGAAAGAGGATACGATCCGAAAAGAGAAGGTGGGTACGTCCCGCTTCCATCAACGATTAGACCACTGAAAGAGAAATCGCTAGCAAATCTGAAGAAATGGGAAGAACTAGCCAATAGTGGTGCTCTATTAACAGAAGAAAAAGTTGGAAAAGAAGAAGCAAAACTTGGTATTATAACTTCAGGTCATGCATATGCTGCAACAAAAGCAGCTCTGAGAAAACTAGGTGTTTCTGCTAATATCCTAAAATTAGGGATAATCTATCCTCTACCATTGAAAAAAATCGTGGAATTCATTAAGAAAAACAAGACTGTAAAAATCTTGGAAGAACTAGATCCATTCATAGAGGAATTAGTAAAAGTGGAACTCTATGAAGAAGGAATTTCTGGTGTTAAACTAATTGGAAAAAACAAAGAAGAAGATTATGTGGATTTGATGAATTCAGAATATGATACAGCACGATTAGTTGGGATGTTTGCGAAATTATTCGATGTGCCAAATCCAATTAAGATAACCAAACCACAAATAGATGTGCCAAGACGTTCCCCAGTACTTTGTCCAGGATGTGGGCATAGAACATCTTTTCATGCAGCGAAAATAGTCATGGATAAACTAAAGGGACACTCTATGGCAGATATAGGATGCTATTCATTAGGATATTTAGACCCCCACAATCAAGGAACACTTCTCTACTCAATGGGTAGTGGAGTGCCTTCAGCATCAGGAATGAAACTTGCCTTACCAGAAACTGCAATAATGTCATTTGTAGGAGATTCAACATTCTTCCATGCAGCAATGCCAGGAATAGTCAATGCAGTATTCAACAAACACAAAGTAGTCTTAATGGTCATGGATAATGGGATCACGGCTATGACAGGCCACCAACCAAATCCTAATACTGGCAAGAAATCTCTCGGGGCTCGTTTACCCGCGAAATACAAGGATACTGAGACAATCAGTATTGATGACACTCTGAAAGCCTGGGGTGTTAAATTTGTTAGACGTGTTCCTGCCTACAACGTTGCTGCCCTTGTTGAAGCTTTGGAGGAAGCTTTTACTCAAGATGAGTTTGCTGTTGTTATTCAAGAGGAACCCTGTGCTCTTATGCGTTCCAAAGCAGAATTGCGAGCTGGGACTTTAGCTAATCCTTACCAGATTGACCATGATATTTGTCGCAATATTCAAGCTTGTTTAGCTGATTTCGCTTGTCCGGCAATTGAGAAGAAAGGTGAGAAACCACAAATAAACACTGATCTCTGCATTGGTTGTGGTTGCTGTGTCCAGACTTGTCCGCTTAAGGTGAAACCCATTAAGCAAATGGAGGAATTTACTCGTATTTAGGAGGAATGAAACATGACTGCTAAGAAATTAAAAGTTCACGTTACTGGTATGGGTGGTCAAGGTATTGGTTCTACTACTCGAGTCTTAGCAACTGCTGCTAAGCTTGCTGGTTTGACTGTCATGACTATGGAGACCCATGGGTTAGCTCAAAGAGGTGGTGTTGTTGTCTCTGATCTTGCTATTGGTTATGACCCCACTGAATCACCTCAATGTGCTGTTGGTGAAGCAGATGTTATCATTGCTCTTGAAGCTCTCGAGTCACTTCGTTCTATGCCAAAGCTACGAAAAGATGGTATTGTTGTTGTTAATACTACTATGTATCAACCATTATCTGTTCGTCATTCTAAAGGTGAAATAAAATATCCTACTTTGGAAGAAATCGAAGCTGAGTTAAACCGTGTAACCTCTACCATTATTTTAGTTCCTGCACAAGAAGATGCCCAAAAACTTGGTCTAAGTCAAACTATGAACATGATTCTTATTGGTGCCCTTACAGCAAATACCGAAATTCTCCCAATTACCAAAGAACAAATTGTTGAAAGTATGAAAACAATTC
>JABLTI010000120.1 GCA_013166835.1 Promethearchaeati archaeon
ACATTCTTTGGATTAGTTGATGATAATCTCACAAGTCAATTAGCACCAATTAGGAATATGATTCGTACTAAAGAAGATGGATTCAATCAAGTAACGACTACATGTTCAATGTGCTATAACACTCTTAAAAGAGCGAATATGCTTTTCAAAAACGATGAAGAAAAAGCAATGAGATTAAACGCTTTTATGTACGAAGAAGAAGACTATGCAGGTGATGTAGAGGTTCTACATTTAATTGATATCATAAAGGATAAAATTGGTATCGAAAAATTAAGAGGAAAAATTGTTAATCCATTAAAAGGACTAAAAATCGCTCCTTACTACGGTTGTACACTATTACGTCCAACTGAAGTTTCAGTGGATGAAAACACCGAAAAACCAACAATTATATCTGATTTGATTTTCGCTCTTGGTGCTGAAGCTGTGGAAGACCCCTATATGACTGAATGTTGCGGTTCTTACTTAACTGTAAAAGATAAACATCTAGTCGCTGATCGAACAAACAAAATACTCGGATCAATGACAAGAAAAGATATTGACCTCGTAATGGTATCTTGTCCATTATGTCAATTTAACTTGGATGCGCGCCAAAAAGAAGCTAAAGAACTTAATCCCTCTTTCAAAGAGGTACCGATTGTTTATTTCACACAATTAATGGCTTTAGCATTAGGCAAAGATCCAAAGGAACTGGGTTTTGGAGAACATAAAATTGATCCTACTCCCGTTTTAAAGAAACGGAAGTTATTGGGAACAGCTCAGAAAGTTCCCGTGAAAGCAAAGAATTAAGGTGGCAGATATGGCAACCGAAATAAAACATGAAATGGTAAAAATAATTGTTGCAAACACAGAATTTGAGGTTCCGTCAAATCTAACGATAATGAAAGCCCTCGAGTATCTCGGTTGGAGATTAGAGCGTGGAGTTGGTTGTCGTGGAGGTTTCTGTGGAGCCTGCAGTACAATCTATAGGTTACAAGGTGATCATAAACTCTACACAGGCTTAGCTTGTGCAACGAAAGTTGAAAATGGAATGTTGATCGCTCAAGTACCAATTAATCCTGCAAACAAGAAACAATACAACATTGAAGCATTAAAAGCTGAACCAAGCACAATACTCGAATTCTATCCAGAAATTGCTCGATGTATATCCTGTAATACCTGCACAAAAGCATGCCCAATGGATATAGAAGTTATGGATTATGTCCAAGCGGCATTAAGAGGAGATATTGCTGATGCAGCTGAATTAAGTTTTGATTGCATTATGTGTGGCTTATGTGCAACAAGATGCCCAGCAGAAATTTCACAATTTAATGTTGGTATTCTTGCACGAAGATTGAATGGGAGATACATTGTGCTAAAATACCAGCAAATGGATAAACGAGTAAAGGAAGTTGAAAAAGGCACTTATGACGCAGAAATCGATAAAATGATGAAAGCAGACAAGAACGCTATAGCCAAACTCTACAATGCGAGAGTGAGGGAGGAAGACTAAGAGGAACTGAGGTGCAAGAAAATGACAGTAGATCCTTATCCAGATTATATGCGTGCATCAATTGAGAAAGTAGAAAAGACTCGAGATAAACGAGCAAAAGAAACCATAGATCATTGTTCACCAGATGAAATAACAGATGTGTTGGAAAACTTCCATCCTGATTTCATTAAAGAACAAAAAACCAAACTACGGTTTGGAGTATCTAAAGGTGAAGTTGTTCCTCTTGAAGTTGCGAAAATTGTAGAAACAAAATCAATTCTAGATCCCAAAGCAATTGACTTGAATAAAGTCGATTTTGATGTTGATATTCTAATTGTTGGTGGCGGTGGTGCTGGTGCTAATGCTGCCTTATGGGCTATGAAAAGTGGTGTGAAACCAGAGAATATCCTAATTGTTACTAAACTAAGAATGGGAGATTCAAACACTACTATGGCTCAAGGTGGTATACAAGCAGCAGTAAGAAAAGTAGACAATCCAGCTATCCATTATTTAGATGCTTACGGTGGCGGTCATTATGAAAATGATCCACCACTAGTTAAAAGACTAGTTAGAGATGCTCCACTCATTTTGAAATGGTACGAAGAATTAGGAATGATGTTTGACAAATTCGACGATGGAACAATGGATGCAATTCATGGAGGAGGTACCTCCAGAAAGAGAATGCATTTCGGCAGGGACTTCACAGGTTTGGAAATAATGCGTACACTTCGTGATGAAGTCTTCAATAATAACATCAAAGTCATTGAATTCTCTCCAGCTGTTGAATTAATAAAAGATGAAACTGGTCAAGTTGCTGGTGCAGTTTTACTAAATCTTGACAGTAAAGAATACATTACTGTAAAGGCAAAGGCAACTATTGTCACGACTGGTGGTTTTGGTCGTCTACACATTCAAGGATTTCCAACAACAAACCATTATGGTGCTACTTTTGATGGTTGCATCATGGGTTACCGTGCTGGTGCTCCCTTGAAATTAATGAAATCAGTTCAATATCACCCAACTGGTGCTGCATTTCCAGAGCAAATTGTTGGTTTGCTTGTAACCGAAAAGGTTCGAGGAAAAGGTGCCCAAGTTCTAAACAAAGATGGTGAACAATTCTGCTTCCCATTGGAAACTCGTGATGTTGAAGCGAGTTTACTCATTCGCGAGTGTCTTGGTAAGAAAAAGGGTTTAGTTACACCAACAGGTCAACATGGTCTTTGGTTAGACTCACCTTTAATTGATGTCCTTCATGGTGAAGGTACCATAGAGAAGAACTTCGCAGCAATGGTGAAACAATTCGGAAGATTCGGTGTTGATATTGTACAAGATCCTATGTTAATTTATCCAACACTCCACTACCAAAATGGTGGTTTAGCAATCAACGAATTCGCAGAAACAAAGATAAAGAACCTTTATGCTGCAGGTGAAGTTTGTGGTGGAACACATGGAAGTAACCGATTAATGGGTAACAGTTTACTAGAAATTAGTGTCTTCGGTCGAATTGCCGGTATAACTGCCGCAAAGAAAGTTGATAAAGTCAAACTAGGAAAACTAACACTCTCTCATGTCGACCAATACAATGCTCTCTGTGTTGAACACAAAGTCAAGAACCCACCATCTCCAATAATCTTCCCAGATTACACAGAAGCAAAACACAAAGGTAGAATCCTACCAACTGATTTCTTAGTATAAAATTGAAGGAATTTATTCCTTCTTCTTATTTCTTTTTATTTTATAATTTAACACGAAATGTTATTTTAAGTACATCTCCATAATTCATTTGGCGATACTTCATGAAGTACGATACAATAATAATTGGTGCGGGGGTTATAGGAGCAAGTACAGCATACCACTTGAAACGTTTATCTCCGAAAAAGAAAATATTACTCATTGATAAAAATAACAAAGTTGCCGTCGGAAATACCGCTAAAAGTGCTGCTTTATACAGGAATCTTTTTTCGTCTAGAACAAGTCAGGTTTTGGCTAATAGCTCAATAAGTTACTATGAAAGTATCGCAGATAAAATCAGCTTGAAAGAACTTGGTTATTTTTGGATGCTATCTCAAGATGATTATCAAAAAGCAAAGACCGGATTAAGTAAGCTTGATGAAAAAAAGGACCGATTTGAATTTTTGTCTGTTAAAGAAATACCTACAAATCTCAAGCTTAATACTTCAAAATCTGATGAATTTAGTGAAGTCGAATGCATTCTATATGGTCATCGTTGTGGTTCTCTCTCTGCAATAAAGCTAGCTAGATACTATGCCACACAATTTCAGAAGTTAGGTGGAGTAATACAGGTTCCTGCAAAAATTAAAAAAATAAATTTAACAGAAAAAAATCGATTTTACCCTCCTTGGTCCGATGTAAAAATTGATTCAATAACTGATCACAATGGAGTAGATTACTTTGCTGATGATTTCATTTTCGCCCTAGGTGCATGGACCCACTCTTTCTTATCTCAATATGGAATAGCTTCCCAAATATATCCTCAAAAACGTCAGATGTTTACATTAAAGATTAAGCCAGACCAGATCGCTACTGATATTAAGCAGAGAATTCCAATTCTTGTTCTTCCAACTGGTGGTGTATACATTAAACCAGTCCTTCAAAACAGTATGGTAATGGTCGGTAGTGCCAATGAGCTAGGGAATCCATTTCAAATGGATGCCAATCCTCCAACTGCAGAAGAAGGTTATTTCAAAAATGCCATTGAGCCCGTTTTGAATCATTATTTTCCGCACTTAAAAGATTATAGCATTTTCTCTAAATGGGCTGGTTATTATGCCTACTATTGGCCAGATAAAAATCCGGTTATAGAAAAAATTTCCAATATTCAATGGGTGAGTGGAACATCTGGTTCAGGTACAGCTGCAAGAAACCTATCTATGGATGAAGTAGAATTATTCGATGAAACCAAGTTTCAGGTAGCTGATTTATCATTGAAGAAAAGGAATGTAGATGCTGAAGAGCTAATAATCTAATCTTGTTTGATAAATTCATAATATTTCCTTATGAATTCATCCCAGTGATCTATACGAGCAATTAATTCACCTTGTTGTCGAGTGATTTTTTCTGCAAGTTTAATTAAACCTTCTTCATCCGCCATATCACGAGCCTGTACCAAGAGTTTTTTCGCTTTTTGTATATCAATTTCGACAATTGAAAATTGAGCTTTTAACCAAAGTGTTAGTAGACGAATATTATTCGCTTCAATCTTGAGATTGTAGGCGTTTTGCTTCTTAGCTATCACTGTCAATGTTTCAGTGTAATTCTCTAGCTCGAGTAAAACTTCAGTGTCACCAGAAATACTGAATTCATTAATTAGTAACTCGCACAGATTAATCATAGCAAAAACTGTGAGAGTATGATTAAGTATCTCATCTTTAACCACTATTTCTAGAATCTCAATTGCTTTAATCCATTTTTTAGGCCTAGAACTGGCTTTTAGAATCAGAGCTTTTCCTACTTCAAGTGTTTGATTAAAATATCGGCTCTCATTTTCCCGAGTAATTTTGTCAAGTTTCTCCAAATAATTCTTAGCTAAATTAATATCTCCCTTATCAACTGATATAGTTATTAAAAGTAGTAATGTATCTATGAGATGATGAGTTACCTCCATTTTTGTTTGAACTCTCAAACTCTTTTGGGCATGATCCAATGCAAGGTTAAAATCTCCCTTTGCATGATAGATTTTCCCTAGAAGCTGTTGAGCTAAACCTATGGAATAATTCTGAGAGCTCAAAGGTAAATTCTCAAGCGCATTCAGCGTTATATCTAATGCTAAATCAATTTTGCCTTGATCAAAATACATTGCAGCTAGGTTAATAGAATTTAAATTAGCATGATATTTATCTCCAACTGATTCGTAAACCACAACACATTCTTTCATAAATTTAATAGCATCATCTAATTCCCCTTTTTTCCAAGCAACTAAAGCATCTTTCCATGATGCTTTTTGGGTAATCCTGAGATTTCTTATGTTACCTCGCATATTCGAGGCTTCTTGGAACAATTCAATCGCTTTATCTAATTCCCCAATAAAATAGTGTGTTAATCCAATTCTGTACACTAGCTCATGATAATTTTTATTAATCGATTTTTGGATTTTAATGCCTTCTTCAAAAACTTCTAAAGATTTACTATATTTACCAGTCCATTGATAATTAGCACCAATTATAGTATTACACTCTACTTCCGCTGCTTTATGCTCAATTTCTAAAGCAATCTCTTTCGCTTTAAAAGCAAAATCAATTCCTTGTTCATACTCTTCAGCGTGCATAGCAAGAACAGCTATCCATGTGTAGATATCCATAAGCAATTTCTTTTCATTTATCTTTTGTGCGAGTTTTTTAGCCTTTGTTAGAACTTCAAATGCTAGGTTTAATTCTGCCAATCTATCAAGATTAATTCCTTTGTAATACAACAATGAAATTCTTTGTTTTGTCAGTTCCGCATTTTCCTTTTCTTCTATAATTTCTAATATTTCCTCTGCCTTTTCTATCGTTTCTAAACTTTCTCTGAATAAAGCTAATTGTTGTTTACATCGAGCTAGATCTATAAGAACTTCTAATTGTAATTCTTGATTATCCGATCCCTTACTCAACTCTAAAGCTTCTTCAACAAATTCCAGTCTTTTCTCAGGAGGAAATTCCTCTAGATTTCTACTATTCAAAAGCATAATTCTTACCAAAGCTTCTTTTGGTAAATTTCCCCTCTTATTCAATTTCTCTAATTTATCATGAGCAATTCTGAAATTATGCCAGTCAATATCTTTCTCAATAAGAGAGAGTTCTCTGTTTAATTTATTATCCAATAAAACCCCTCATAGAAGCCACAATAACTTAAATTGATTAACATACAATTTTTATAACTATTAATTTTTTTGAAAAAAAGTTCTTATTATTTAATCTGCTTTCTTCTTTTCTTCACAATTTCTCGATTTAGGGGAATTTCAGCTTCTTATAAATTCATAATACTTTCTTATGAATTCATCCCAATTTTCAAATTTTTCAAGCATTTTATCATATTGAGTTGTTATTTTAGATGCTAATTTTATCAAACCATGTGAATTAGCTAATTCTCGTGCTTCTTGTAGCAACCTTCGAGCATTTTGTATATTGATATCCAGCTTTGAATGTTGAGCTTGTAACCATAGTGAAATAATGCGAATGTGATATGCCTCAACTCTTAATGTATAGGAGTTTTGTTTTTGAGCAATATCCAGTAATCTGCTGGTATGTGTTTGCAAATCGTTTAATACATCTTCATCACCTGAAATACTGTATTCATTTAGTAAGATTTCACATAAATTAATCAATGCAACAAGAGTAGTATTATAAGTTGCAATAGGTTCACATACTATTTCTTCCAAAATATCAATGGCTTGTGTCCAATATTTTGGTCTGCCTTTCGATTTTAGAACTAACGCATTAGAGAGTTGATAATTTTGTCTAACAATTCTATTATCTGTTTTTGTAGAGAGTTCTTTTAGTTGATTTAGATATGAATCTGTTTCATCAAAACTTTCTTTTTCTAATAAAAATGTAATAAGAAAACGAAGTGTTTGAGCAATATCTTGTTTATTACCCATTGCCATTCGAAGATCTAAACATATTTGTGCATGAAAAAGAGCATTTTCATAATCATTTTTCTCGTGGTAAATCTTCATTAAACTAAAATGCGCCCAACCCAAACCATATTTATTTTCGATGTTCCCTAGAATTCTTAATGCTTCTTTAGCATGTTCTAACGCTTTCTCTAATTCCCCTCGGAAAAAATAAACTGTTGAAATACCAACTTGGCTATAACCAATGGTAGCTAGATGTGGAAAAACACTCGCAAGTTCAATTGTTTTCTCGTATAATTCCATAGCTTCATCCATTCTTCCAATTCGGGAATTTAAATTTGCTAGAATAAAAGTAACTATGAAATTTTTGTCAATATCTTCAGACTCATGGAATTTTTCTAATCCACGTTCAATATATTCTAATCCTTTCTCTAATTCTCCTTCACGCCAATAACTATCACCTATACTCGCTATAGCATGAGGGTATTCGCCAGTAATTTTGATTCTTTCTTTAAAACATTCTCTAGTTTTTCTATAATCTCCTATTTCAGCATAAGTTACTCCTAGGTTATGCAATAGGTGTGCAACATTAAGCTCATCTCCTAATTCTTTGAAATGTTGTAACGCTTGTTTTTGATATTTAAGACATAAATCATATTCACCTAACGTACCAAATCCATTCCCTAACCAATGTAATGTTTGACCTTTAATAACACTAAGTGAATTTTTTTCTGCAAAATCTAGTGATTCTTGAAGCCATTTAATTGATTCTTTTGGTTTATAGAGAAAATTGTAGATAAACCCCTTCCAATATAACAGCCAACCTTTATTTTCAATTAATCCTGTCGTTAGTTTTTTTTCCTTTTCTAATATTTTCTCTCCATGATTAATTACTTTTAATGCTTCTTCTAATTTCCAATTTCCTTGGAATATATTAATTCTCAGGATCAGATTTTCAAGTACCTTTTCCCAATCTTTATTTTTGGTATATATTTCAATTGCTTGATCAACAATTCTATGAGCTTCATTAAACTTGTTCGAATAGATGAGAATTCGAATTTTAAAATTAGTGATTTTCTTTTTTTGAGCAGCATTTAATTCATCTTGCTTTTCAATTTCTAAGATAGTATTTAAGCATTCATCATATTTCCTATTCTTAAATAACTCAAGTACCTTTTCTAAACCATCATTCATTTTAACCTAGATCCTGATAAACAATACCCCCGAGCTAGAAATGCCTCTTTTATAATAAAAGTGGAAATTCTGCCCCTAGCAATATAACTTATGTTCATTTTTTA
Organism: Promethearchaeati archaeon; assembly: GCA_013166835.1. Classification (GTDB taxonomy): domain Archaea; phylum Asgardarchaeota; class Heimdallarchaeia; order JABLTI01; family JABLTI01; genus JABLTI01. The sequence continues at coordinate 8,339 of JABLTI010000120.1, forward strand.
ATTAAATTTTGCTGACAAAATAAAACAAAAATCGATGAATAATTGCTAAGATTTTTTCTTGATTTCACCTTTCTTAACTTTCACTTCTTTTTCAAGTTCATCAATTTTACTTTCAAAAATATCTAATTTTACTTTTCGACCATCTAATCTTTCTCGGTTTGCTAGTTCTGCTTCCATAAGATATAGTAGTGTTTGTTGTTGCATTCTTTCCTCTAAATTTTCAGTATTTTCTTGAATTTGAATGGTAACTTCCTTTATTTTCTGCAATGAGGAATTTTCTTTAGCAGCCAAATAATTTTTGTTGATAGTGCCCATCACAATGTTTTCCAATATTTCACTAAATGGTGCTTTTTCTTGAATCCTCTCGCGGAATTCTTCTACAAGTGATTCTAAATCTTGTACTCCCATTAACGCAATTTCACTTGGAGTAATCTTTTTCCAGGAGAACTTGTACACTTCATTGAAAACACCATCATCAAGAATTTCTTCTAGTGAATCAGATGAAAACATAGTTTGTTTTTCTAGTTTTTTAACTTCCTCTTCTAATACTTGCATTTTCTGTTTCTTGCGCTCATGATAAGCTTTTTGTCGTTCAGACCTTGTTTCATATTTCCTTGGACGACCTGCTTTTCTTTTTTCTTCTGGCATACTACCCACTCATTATAACATCTAACTTAAATCATATAAATATTTTCGTCTTACTACAAAATATTTTTCATTTTTTGAACTCTTTGTTTTATCATTCTACAAAACCCTCGGCAAAATACTTAAATATTTATACATCTATATTTGTCCCGAGACAAAAATTCTCTGGGAGGAGAAGAAAAATTAAGTTAAAACATAAAAAAATAACATTTGTGTTCTTACTGCTTAGTTTACTCTTGACAACTATGGTTTCAGTTATTTCAGATGATGACGATGATCAAGTAGTTACCATACTAATCTGGTTGGAACATCCGGAAAAACAAGTAATAATTGATGAAATAATTCGTGCACTTGAAGAATGTGATTTGGAAGTAAATGCATTATATATGCCAACTTTTGAAGAATGGGCGGATTATGAAGGAGATTTTGATCTCTGGTACGGTGGAATTCAGTCTTTACCAAGAGATGGAGATATTTTCATGTATGCTTTCATTAATTATTTGCTATACGAATTTATTATGATGTATGAAGATGCAAAAATCTCCAAAAATGTTGGCAAGCTCTGGGACATGTATTGGGAAGCAATGGATGACCCTGATGTTGTAGATGAAGCATTCATAGATGATATGGTTGATGCATTCCAAGACATCGAAGAACGTCTTTGGGAAAAACAATATCTTTCAGTTTTTAACCGATGGTTAGAACCATCTTCATTCGAATGGGGGGACGTTCCTACAATGAAGACAGAAACACTCGGATACAATTGTTTGCCTGGTTACGTTTTTGCAGACCCTGCATTAAGATTAGAATTAAATGAGGAAATCGATCGTGATGTCTTTTTAGACTATCATTCATCCTATAATCCCTACAGTACCTATGAGGTTTATCACGCCTTCCAATGGTTGCCGTTCCACGATACTTCTTTACCAAATGAATATCCTGATGCTTGATGAATTTATAACTCAATAATTAGTGTCCGGTTTTTAACCGGATCACACCTCTTTTTTCTAACATTTTCGTAGAACTACAAAATACTTATATACACTACTAAATATATTTTGTCATGCTACAAAATCCTCTGGGAGGAGAAGAAAGATTAGACTAAAACACAAAAAAATAATTTCTTTAATAATACTGATGAGCTTCTTATCCTTACCTTTAGTGGGATCAAATGCATCAAAAGGGCAAGAATACATAGAGGTTGAGTATATTTGGGAGGGATACTTCCCAATTCCAATTGTGGAAGAGATGCAAGTGCAACTCTTTAAAGATGCCTTTGCAGAAGCTTTGGAATATGGTATCAAATTTACTCTACGAGCTGAGGGAGATATAGATGCTATTCTCGCTAGCGGAGATTATGACATAGTTAACTATTATCGTCCTAGAATGCCTGGTGATTCCTTTGAGATCCTTTTATTTACCCTTGAAGACATGTTTCTCGATGGTTTGATTCAACACCGATGTTCACAACTTGAAAGAAAAATCATAAAACTACAAAGAATATATGATAGTTACATCATTGCTGAGGGTGACAAACAGGTTCAACTTGAAGAAAAATTCATTGCAGAATTTCACAAAATTGAGCGAATTCTCTTTGAAAAGCAATTAATCTATGATTACTGTTATTTCCCACCACCTGAGGCACCAATGATATTTTGTGACAAAATGAGTGTACTTAATTCAGCAAAAGGTCATGTTTTTTCCAACAATCATTTACGTATTGCTATGGCTAATGTTTTCGATCGAGATTTCGTATGTGAAATCGTAAAGGTAGCACTTTCATTTATCGGTTTAGAATCAACTCAGTCCTATCATCTCTTTGGCTGGTCACAATATCACGACACTACTTTGCTTGAAGGTGTGCCTACATAATTCTCAGTTAATTAGTACTTAACCGGATTCGCATCCGGTTCCTTTTTTTATCTGATTTTTGTAGAACTACAAAATTCTTATATAGTACTTAAACTATATTTTGTCACACTACAAAATTGTTTGGAGGAAAAAACAAGTATGGCGAAATTTTTGGTCGTTCATCCGGTGCCCATACCTGCAACAATAGAGGAAGCAACTCCAATTGGAAAAGCTTTCAAAGGATTGAGTAATAAGGATGCTTATTGGGTGAAGAGTTGGGCAATATTCGATGAGGAAGGAAAAGTAACAAAAATCTTATGTCAATGGGATGCAAAGGATATGGACTCCGTAAAGAAGCTTACCGATAAAGTCGAAGCTATTCCTACTGAGGGAATTTATCCGATGGGCATCTTCCATGGCGAGGATTTCAGAGAATAAAGGTAGAAAAACAATCCATCAAAAACATCTCCGTACGCGGGAAATTCTACCTATTCTCTTTCTTTTTTTGTCTCCGTATGAATACAAAAAGAATATTTAGTATAAGGTTCTAATAATAAACGGGTGTTGATAATGAATAAAGCATATTATTACAAGTACATGTTCATGGTAGTGGGAATCGGTTATATCTTGGCAGCAGTAATTTTTGGTGTAATTTCTCCTTTGGAAGATAATTTTATGCATTTCTTTGGATTGGAACAAAATGTGCAGATTTGGCTGTGGCTGTATAGTTATCTGTTAGTGATAATGAGTCTAGGGTTCATGTATTTCCTCGTAGGATTAGATATTACAAAAAACCACCTAGTGATTTCTGCAGGAATGATTTTTAAAATATCTCAATTTCTATTGTGGCTTATTGTTTATTTGATGGGTAATTGCCATTATACTTTACTCATTGTGGGAGCTGTTGATCTTGTATTCGCTGCTTTATTCATAGAGTTCTTTGTTAATTTTAAGAAACTCGATCCTACAGATATTGTTTTAGCTTATCCTGTTCGAAAAGATAGCTAGCAATCCTTCTTTCTTCTTTTATTTACAAACAACAACATTCATTTACTTGAAAGAACATTAATTCTCTAGTTTATTGATAGAGTAGTATTTGCATTTGTTAAATTTCCATTACTAAAATGAACGTTGGTGACCAATTTGTCGATTTATGATGACATGCTTAGTGACGAAGAATACTTGAAAAAGTATGATCTTAAGAGAAATCCTTTTGATAAAATTTCAGCTGAATCCATGACTGCTGATGAAATTACCAATATGCATGTAATTACTGCTGCGGACAAGAAGATTGCTTCTAATCTCTCTACTATAATAAATGGTGGTTCAGCTACTGTTGCTCTTATAGGGGAATACGGTTCAGGTAAATCT
>JABLTI010000030.1 GCA_013166835.1 Promethearchaeati archaeon
AGTTTTTTAGGAATTCTGAGCGAAGTTTCAGGGGGAAACGCATTATAACTTCTACCAACAAGTAAAATACCGATATCGTTTGTATCTTTTAATTCTTCAATAGCCACCTTCCCCATTTGTAGGAATTGATTTTCAATATCCTTCTGAACCTTGACAGCCTTAGCAAAAGCTTCAGTTGCTGCTTTCTTGGTTTCATTTAGTCTATCAACCGCTGTCAAAACCATGAATCTATCATTCTCATAACCATCTACGAAATCAAGTGTTGGACTGAGAAAAGTGGCATCCCTGAACGCTACAGAAATAAAGTATGGACTTGCTTGAGTTAATGGACAGAAAGTAGCTTCTAACCATTTCTCACCTTTAGGCATTTGGTGAACATGCGGGAGAAAAATGGTTGTAATATCATTCTTAATAAGATCCAAAACAGCTCCATGTAAAACTTGAATCGGATAACAAAAAGCAGCATTAGTCATGAGTTCTTTCTCTTCATCAATATCGGAAAGGATAACTTCATACCCAAGTTCTTCAAAGAATGTGGAGAAGAGTGGGTAAAGACTATGTGTTAGTAAAGCTCTTGGAATGCCAATTTTTCCTTTACTTTGAACTGCTTTTTCTTTTGGTTTTTCCTTAGTTCGTAAGATGAGTTCATTTCTTAATTCGACAAGATTTTCTTTTTCCTCTGTTTTTTCGGTTCCTTTCCATTGGTATTCGTATCTGGTGCAGCTCCCACCAAAATTGAATTTACGCCCTCCTACCTCGTACTTCTCAATACGACAATAGTTATCACATGCCTTACAGGTAAAACTACCAAGATGCTTCAATTCTTCTTTAATTATAGTTTTGAGATCTGTTTTCGCTGGCATTGCTTTAATTTCATGTTGCTCGTACTTCTCTTTAGCAATAAGACTAATGCCAAAAGCACCAACAAGCTCTGGACTTGGAGGAATAATGATTTGTTTACCAGTAGCTTCAGCGAAAGCAAAACCTACAGAGTGATTCTTAGCAACTCCTCCTTGGAAGAAGACTTTCTTTCCAACAGTTCTAGAACCTTTAACCTTGTTCAGATAATTATCAACAATAGAGTAAACTAATCCACCAACAATATTATCTCGGCCATATCCTTCTTGCATAGCTGTACGGATGTCGGTATTGATGAACGCTGCACAGTCTGCCTTGAATCTAACAGGAGTCTCAGCACCAATAGCTGTTTTTGAGATATTGAAAACATCAATTCCTAAGTCACCCTTAGCACTTTCCTCGAGGAAAGAACCTGTTCCAGCAGAACAAGTTGCATTCATAGCATAATCAACAGGAACACTGTTTTGAAGGAACATATATTTGGAGTCCTGGCCTCCAATCTCGAATACAGTATCCACTTCGGAATCATAGAATACCGCACCTCGAGAATGAGCAGAAATTTCATTATATACAGCAGAAGTTCCTAGATACGCTGCAACTAGTTCTCGACCAGAACCAGTAACCCCAACTAAATTAACTTTCTGATTTCCAACTTGTGAAATGATTTCCGTTATGCATTTTCTTGTAGCTTCTACTGGATTACCACTAGTTCTTCCATAATAAGAAGCTATTACTCCTAAATCTTCAGGATCAACTAGAACCGCTTTAGTTGTTGTAGAACCAACATCCACACCTAAAAGGAAGGAAGAATCTTTCTTGAAATCCTTCTTATGCTCAACTGATTCGATAATAGTTACCTGCTTTCTAAATTGCTCTAAAGAAGGCATTGTGGAAAAGCTTTTGCTAGTAATCAAGTTCAATTCTTCGTGAATGGGATCATCTTTAGCAAGAAGAGCTGCGCCATAAGCCTCGAAAACTGAGCTGACATCCTTGAGAACAACTTCAACGTCTACTAGTTCCTCCTTGAGCAATTTAATAAACGCAGTATTAAGAGAAACCCCACCAATAACAAGTAATTTCTTAACATCTACTCGAGATTGAACGACAAGTCCTTTGATTTTGTTAGCCATACTAGCAAGAACTGAAGTTAAAAGATCTTCAACAGAGGCTTCTCCACGATTCAATTTATGAGTGATATCAGATTTACAATGAACGGAACAACGAGAAGCTAGTTCAGTTTTCTTACCCTTATGAGCAAGAGAGATAGCTTCCTCAAGAGAAATCCCTAAACGATCGATCTGTTGAATGAAAAATTCCCCACTACCTGCTGCACATTTATCGTGAGATAAAACATTAAGGATGTATCCTTCCTTACTCAAGACATACAAAACAATGGCTTCCCCACCTAAGGAGAGAATAACATCAAATTGTTCCTCTAAAGCTTTTATCCCTCGTTCAACAGCAATAATCTCAGAAATCTCTCCAAAAGAACCACTGACACCATAGAAAGTTTTACCTGGATTACTGTTTGCTTTTAGAAGTTTATCAAGAACTTCTTGAGGTTTCCCTACATGAGATTCTTTAGCGATTGTATACTTGCCTTCTTCATCAACACTAACAAGATTGACAGATACTGAACCGATATTGACACCTACATAATAGTTGGAAATAGCTAACACCTTTTTACAGAGTGGTTATACACTAATTATGAAAACACCTCTGATATAAGACTTTCCTCTTAAAAAAGTAAACCAAAAATTACTATGATTTTTTTGTCTAAATTAACAAAGACTGGTTTTAAAACTTAAAAAGAGTAATCAAGAAATGTATTTATTATTTGGGGAATTACAATGAGTAATCTTGATCATCAGAAGGTAAAAGAAGTTATTAAGAAAATCTTTGACTGCAACAAGGTCAGTGAATTTATTTCTTTTCCTTCATCAGTTAATACACTTTTGCAGTTTGAAATCAATAATGAAAAGTACATGATAAAGATTCTAACATTACCAACTTTATCTGAATGGGAAAATCACCGATTGGATAAAGAAGGAAAACTACTGGATTTATTCTTCAAACACGATTCGTTGAAAGTTCCTGTTCCAGAACTTGTTCACATCGAAAACAATGATGAGTTAATTGGTTACAAATTCATTATTTATCGTTTTGTTGATGGAGTAATTCTTTGGAGTATTTGGAGAGATTTATCCAAAGAAGAACAAATCCGACTTGTGAAGGAATTAGCAAGCATCGTTAAGGAAATTCATTCTGTGAAATATGATTGGTTTGGTGAAATCGAAGACATCGAGGAAGTCTCAAGACATTCTTCTTACAAAGAATCAACTCTGAATTGGATTCAAGAATTGAAAGATTGCATAAGCGAAAATAAATCTTTGCCGATGGATTTGCTTGAAAAAGCTCAGAAGTTTGTCCAAAACAATATCGACAAAGTCACCTACAAACCTGTGCCAACTCTTGTTCACAATGACATTCATCAAGCAAATGTTATAGTTAAGAAAAATGAGCAAGGAAACTACAAAATTCAAGCAATTGTTGATTGGGAATGGGCTTGTTCAGCGAATCTGCTTGATGATCTTTTCTGGATTAAAGATATGGTCCTTACAGATAAGGAATTGGAATCAGCCTTTTTCCTTGAGTATTTCCAAGGTGAAAGAGATAATCTTGATGATTTTGTAATTGATCGTAAGATCTCTAATATCTGTTTAGGGTTAGATACTGCTGCGTCTATTTGGGACACTCATCATCCTCCCACTGATGAGGAAGTAGAAGAAGTAAAACGTTCACTTGAAGAAAACTCGAAGGAATAAAGCACTATTTTTTATCTAAATTCCTTCTAGTTCTTTGTTTTTATTCACAAAATTTAATTTCAATTACGACAATTAAAACTTCATTCATCTAATAATACCACTGAGGGATTCATTTGAAACTATTCGAACCGATAAAACTAGGCAAAGTTGAAATTAAAAATAGAATCGTCATGCCTGGGATGGAGACAAATTTAGGCGATGAACATGGAAATGTAACTCCACAAACTATTGCTTATTACAAACAAAGAGCAAGAGGTGGTACAGGATTAATCATTATTGAAGGCATATTTTTTGATAAGACAGGTCGTGGAACACAGAATATGCTTAGTATTGAATCCAATAAATATATCAATGGATTCAAAAAACTCGCAGAAACAATTCATACTTATGAAGCGAAAGTTCTCGGTCAACTTTATCATGCTGGCATACAATCAACTAGTTTTATAACTGGTGAACAAATAGTTGGTCCCTCAAATATTCCTAGTACCCTTACCGGTGTAATACCTCAACCTATGTCGAAAAAAATGATTAAGGACGTTGTTAAAGGGTATGCTGATGCTTCTGCTCGATTACAAAAAGCAGGATTTGATGGGGTTGAAGTTCACGCAGGTCATGGGTATCTTTTGAATCAGTTCTTTTCTCCTCTGTATAATGACCGTACTGACGAATATGGTGGTACTCTTGAGAATAGAACAAGATTCGCTGTTGAAGTCTCTACTGCTATTAGAAAGAAATGTGGTGAAAATTTCATTATTTGTTTTAGACTTAACTGTGAAGATTTCATAGAAGGTGGATTATTAGTAAATGAAATGGGTCTGATCGCTCAGAAATTGAGCCAAGTAGGAGCAAGTCTACTAAATATTACTGGGGGAATTTTCGATTCTCCTTATTATCCTGTTGTACCATTTATGAATCGCCCTCGAGGAGTGTATTCTAAATACTCCAAAACTATCAAGCAGTTTGTTCGTCGTATTCCGATTTGTGTTGTAGGTAGGATTAACACTCCTGAAATTGCGGAAGAAATCCTACAAGATAATCGAGCTGATATGGTTGCTATGGGTCGAGCAGTTATAGCTGATCCTTATTTCCCTATCAAAGTTTTAGAAAATAAAAGAAATGAAATGATTGTCTGTCCAGCATGCAATGCTTGTTTAAATCAAATCCTTATAGAAGAGAAAGTTTCTTGTGCAATCAATCCCAATATTTTCGGAAGATATCAAGATATTGATCCTACAAAAGACGCTTGCAAAGTACTTGTTATTGGTGCAGGTCCTGCAGGTTTAGAGGCTGCACTTGTAGCAAAGATACGTGGTCATAATGTTTTACTTGTTGATGAACAAGATAAAATAGGCGGAAATCTTCATCTTGCAGCCATTGCTCCTATGAAAAAAGAAACAAGAAATTTTATCACAAAATATCTAACCCTTACAGAGAAATACAATTTAGATATTAAACTTAATACACCTTACAGTAAGGAAATACTTGATGAGTTTAAACCAGATGTGGTAATAATCGCAACTGGTTCAGTTCCTTCTATTCCAACTATTAATGGAATAGATTCGGAAAATTACAAAACTTATACAGAAATTTTGCGAGATGATAATCCACCTGGAATAAAATATGCTGTTATTGGTGGAGGGATGATTGGCATTGAAGTTTCTAATTATCTCTCAAGTAAGAAAAAGCAAATCACTATTTTTGAAGAGAATTCTGTTCTTGGAACGGATCTATATTCTCTTGTTGGGTCTGAAATCGTTCAAAGAACTCTCGATGATGATAGAATTTTGGTAGTTAATAATGCTGTAATTGAAAATATTGACGGTAAGATAATCTCCGGCAAGCGCGAAACAAATGATTTTGCTTTCGTATTTGATGAAATCATTGTTGCTACTGAACCTACTCCTTACAGTGACATTGAAACTGAAATTAAAAAGCATGTACCTAAAGTCTTCAAAATCGGTGATTGCAAGAAGAAGAGGGTCAGGAAGATCCTAGATGCTGTACAAGATGGATATGAAATTGGAATGACTTTAGAATCAGCTAAACTTGCACCTTCCTTAGATGAAGACGCAGGTGAAGAAGGAATACGCAGTGAAGTAGTTCACAAAGTGAATACAAGTACATTTGAAATTGAAGACATGCCCAAGTATTTACAGGTTTTAGTTGAAATTTGTAATAGTAATACATCTATACAAAAGAAATCCAAGAAATCAAATCTAAAATTCCAATTTCGAGTTGTACCTGGACCTAGTTATTGGATCAATATTACTAATGGTAAATTCACAACTGGAGAAGGAGAAATGACTAAACCAGATGTCATTATTGAAATGAGTAAAAACATCGCTGCGGGAATCTTTACAGGAGAAGTGAATGCTGCATCTGCTTATATGTCCAAGCAATTGAAATTTATTGGTCCATTACGACATGGTATGAAGTTCCAACAATGGACAAATGCAGTTAAAAAAGAACTAGGATTCGAGGTTTAATCCTTTTCTTTTTTATATTATTCTTAGCAAATGCTGGGTAAGACTCTTTGGAATTCTTAATAAATTATTTAAACAAGAAAAAGACTCTTTTTGCAGAGAATTTTGGGATGATGATTGTTAATGTCACATAAAATTGGTATTCGTCGTGAAACAAAACCTGGAGAACGAAGAACTCCTCTTACTCCAATTGCAGTTAAGCAGTTGAAAGAGGAACATAATATTCTAACTATTTTACAACCATTTGATAAGAGAGCCTTCTCAGATGAAGAGTATAAAGAAGCAGGAGCATTGATCAATGAAGACCTATCTGACTGCTCTGTTGTTTTTGGTATCAAGGAAATGGATCTCGATATTTTCCTTCCGGACAAAGCCTTCATGTGTTTTCATCACGTAATTAAGGGTCAAGAAAGCAATATGCCAATGCTCAAGCATATCATGAAAACTGGGAGCACTATGCTTGATTATGAGAAAATTACAGATGATAAAAATCGTCGTTTGATTTTCTTTGGTCGCCATGCTGGTTACGCTGGAATGATTGATACCCTTCATGGGTTTGGTCTTAGATTAAAGGAGATGGAAGGACTGGATTCCCCATTTCTAAAAATTAAGCAATCATGTGATTATTTTGATCTCAAAGAAGCTAAAGAAGAAATAGCGAAAGTTGCTGAAATCATCAAAAAAGATGGTCTTCCCTATAATCTATTTCCTCTAGTATTCGGTTTTCTTGGATATGGAAATGTCTCTCAAGGGGCTCAAATGATTCTTGACCTCCTACCTGTGAAAGAGATAGCTCCAGATGAATTAGCAGAATTATGTGCTTGTCCAGATGTTGATGAATGTAAAACAACAATCTACAAAGTGGTCTTCAAAGAAGAAGATATGGTGAAACCAAAGGATGCATCAGCAAAATTTGTTTTACAGGATTACTACGATCATCCAGAAAAATATGAAGGCTGTTTTGCAGAGGAATATCTTGAGCATATAACAGTAATTGTAAATGGTGCATATTGGTCGGATAAATATCCTAAATCTATAACCAAGGAAGACATCAAAGAGCTATATTGTGGAGATAAAGAACCACGATTAAGATTCATCGGTGATATTAGTTGCGATGTAGAAGGCGGAGTCGAGGCTACTGTAAGAATCTCCTATATTGAACGTCCTTTCTTCTGTTATGATCCTGAAGAAGATACTGCAACAGATGGAGTAAAAGGTAGTGGTCCAGCAATTCTTGCGATTGATCACCTCCCAACAGAAATCCCTCGAGATGCTTCAGAGTACTTTAGCAATACCTTACTGCCATTTGTCCCTAATATCGCAAAAGCAAACTATAATGGTACATTGGATGAAGCTGGTTTAGCCGAAGAAATTAAGAAATCAGTAATTCTTTGGAAAGGAAAATTCACACCGAATTACGAATATATAGGTGATTATCTAGAAGATTAATCACCCATCAATTTTCTATTGAGGAAATGTTTTTTATCTGAAAAAAAGTTAACAACATCTAGGTGCCATTGTATTTTTTACCCAATCTACAAAAGAAAACAAAGCAAATAATGTGATAATTGAAGAAGATTTGATTTTCAAAATTGTTATTAATACAACTTCTCATATTGAATTGGGAGGAAAATTATATTGCAAAAAAAAGCTCTGTTAAATTTTTCTTTTGTATTTCTAATCATTTTTCTTTGTTTTAATCCGATAGTACAGCAAATTGATTCCGTAAATAATTCTAATATTTACCATCCAAGTCTCAATCAAGTTACTTTCGAAGACCAAGAAAAATATATACAACTTCCTTATTTACCAGTTGATATAGATGAAGTTTTTTGGGCTGATAATCTAACAAAACAAAATGAATATCTTAACCTTATTGGAAATGGAACCAATGCCTGGTTTATGCACCCTTGGGGTGCTTGTTTTTTTAGTGAGCATACAGAAGGAGCTGATAAATGGTATTTATACACTCATAGGGAAATGATTGTAAAAATGCCAATTGCTGGGAGACTTGTTCAATATCAAGTAGATAATGAAACCAAAATTTCCTACAATGGTTTTGATTTGATAACAGATGTTCGTATTTTCATAGAAATTGGAAAAGACTGTGCAATACTATTGGAACATGTCGATATTCTTGAATCATTACACAATGAGTTTCTAATTAATCCCAATTATAGATTCATAAAAGATCAATTTCTAGGTTTTACATCAAAGCTAGCAGCACTAAATTTCTATTATATTTACAAGTATTGGATGGTCTATCCACTTCCTGCATTCCCTTTGGATTATCAAGCTAAAATTACTAACTATTTTGATTTACAAGTTGAACGAGCGGTGATTTCAGGTAATTGGCCTGAATCTGATATGTATATTCCTCTAGATAAGGCGGAAGCCAATTCACTTTGGGGAATCTGGCGATACGATAGTGGTCCTTATGATTCATTATATGAGAATACTCGATGGGATGATTTGCGTGGTAGCATATTAACATTATATAATCGCGAAAGGACTAATTCTGCTACTTTTCACAAAGATCCAATGAATATATCAAAAGATCTTTCTGATGATGTAATTGGTTTGTTGTTTGATTATGATGGAATCGAACCAGCTGATTACAAACAAAAGGGTTATACTTTAATTGAACAGATAGAGGGCGATTCAACTCAAGGCGTTCTAAAATTGCGTTGTTTATGGTATGGGGATTATAACAATGAAACTATTTATGCTCGATTTTCTATGGATTTAAAGAAGGACAAAATTGAAGATGATCTACTGAGCATAGAATACTTTGACCATCTGATTGACGCTCAAGCTGGTTTTACAGGAAATGAAATTACGTATAGACGACTTATTCGAGAAGCTAGAGCTCCTTGGAATTATATTGTTTATCGTTATATAATTATAGCAGGCGTTGGTGGTGTTGTTCTTTTAGCTGTAATTATAACTACAATTGTCGTTGTTGTTAGAAGGCGTAAGAAGAACAACTAACATTTCTTTTTTTGTAAACAAACCACATTGGATGTTAAAGAATTTAGAAATAGAAAGGAAAAAAACATTTAATTAGACAGGTAAAATAGGAAAGCTAAGAAAAACTAAAATCAATGGTACGATTGACTATGAAAAAAATTGTTGTTTTTGGTGCAGGTTTAGTATCAAAACCTGGGATTATGTATTTACTCGACAAAGGTTTTGAAGTAACTGTTGCTTCTCGAACTGTCAGTAAAGCTGAAGCGATTATTGGCGATCATCCAAATGGGAAATCGGTTGCGTATGACATCACTAAAGATCCACTTGATGATTTGATTAAAGATGCTGATTTAGCTATCAGTCTCTTGCCTTATGCTTTTCATCCTGATATTGCTAAAGCATGTATTAAATACAAGAAACATATGGCCACAACCTCCTATGTTTCAGATGCTATGAAGGCTTTAGATGAGGATGCCAAGAAAGCTGGCATTTTAATCATGAATGAATGTGGTGTTGATCCCGGAACTGATCATATGAGTGCTATGAGAGTTATTCATGATGTTAAGAAGAAGGGTGGAAAAATCACTAGTTTCAAGTCAACAACAGGTGGTCTCCCAGCTCCAGACTCTAATGATAATCCCATGGGTTACAAATTCTCTTGGTCGCCTAAAGGTGTTATTTTGGCTGGAACCAATGCTGCTCAATACCTTGATGATGGTAAGATTGTTTATATTAAGAGTGGTGATCTCTTCAATCATTATTGGCCTTACAATGTTGAGGGAATGGATCTCGAAGCTTATCCGAACAGAGATAGTATGCAATACGTCGAGTTGTATGGTTTAGAAGGTATCAAAACTATGTTTAGAGGTACTTTCAGGTATCCTGGTTGGTGTGATACTCTTCAAGCTTTATTCGATCTTGATTTGATGAATAAAGAAACTAAAGAAGGTATAGAAGGCTTAACTTGGAAGCAATTAATACAGATGATTCTTAATTACAAAGGTGATGATATCAAGAGAGAAGTTGCCCAAAAACTTGGAAAGATTGAAGATGCTCAATGTCTTAAAAGATTAGAGTGGATGGGTTTGTTCAGCGACCAGAAAATTGCTCAAGGTGGTTCTCACCTAGATGCGTTAGCCGATCTATTTTTGACCAAACTTGGAACCTTCAAACCAGAAGAACGAGATATGATTGTCATGCTTCATGAATTCACTGCTGAATATCCCGATGGTAAGGAAGAAAAGATAACATCTACTTTACTTGATTATGGTATTCCAAACGGTGATTCATCAATGGCTCGTACAGTTTCTCTTCCAGTAGCAATTGCCGCTCGTATGATGCTTGAAGGAGAAATTACAGGGACTGGTGTTATTATTCCTACAGAACCTAATGTTTACAATCCAATCCTTGATGAGTTAGAGAAATTGGATATTGTCTTCAAAGAAAAAATTCTTTAAAAAAATAATTGTTAGACCAATGCTTAATGCATGGGTCTAGCTTTTCTTGTTTTTTTAGTGACTATGACCATATTCTTCATGTGGCAGAATACCGTATAATCCGCTATCGGCATAAAATTCGTGTTCAAATAATGGTATGTGTATTGGGGCATAAGTGAAGACTATAAGTAATATAGCAAGTATCGCAATGAAAACTGATGAAACTATTAGAATGGTTTTCTGATGCTTTTCTTTAACTGGTTCACGTGTTAGTATTTTATAACTAACAAATTGTTGAATACCTATTAGAAAGAACAAAACTATAGTATCAAATATGAAACTCTCAAATCCTGTTGCTCCATAAACAACATAGAATATTGTTATGCTCAATATCGGTGTTTGGTAGAATGCTATTGTTTTTGCGAATACAAAATTATTTGTTTTCTTGTATAGGAAAATTCCTTCTATAATGTAATAGAGTAGTGCTGGCCAAAACATTAATTTGACATGTTCCCAGACTGATTCGTTTACTGGTAATATCCACCCGATAGGTGCCCAAGCTTCGAACCATGCGAACATAAAATGCCATAGTGCTCCAAGTCCAAATATGACAAACCATCCAACGAGATGCCAGATCATAATTTGTTTCTTAAATGGGTCAATTTCTTCTAGTGTTCTAAATTCCATGATAACACCCTATTTTACGATTCCTACAAACCAGTAAAAGAATAGCTCTATACTAAATTAAGAATGGTGATATAAGAACTTAATATATTAAAAAAAAGAAAGTTTTATTTAAAGTTATACTTCTCTATTCTCGATTGTGATGTTTGATAATGTAGAAGCTGCATATGAACGTATAAAGCAGTTCGTAAACAAAACACCAGTGATGACCTCTTCAACTCTAGATGAAAAACTGGGTTGCGAATGTTACTTCAAATGTGAAAATTTCCAAAAAATTGGTGCTTTCAAGTTTAGGGGTGCTCTCAATACGATTCTTCAATTATCTGATGAAGACAAGAAGAAAGGAGTTATCACTCATTCCTCAGGTAATCATGCTCAAGCTCTCGCTTTAGCTGCTAAAATCTCAGGTATTAAAGCTGTTATTGTTATGCCTGAAAATGCTCCTCAAGTGAAAGTTAATGCTACTCGAGGGTATGGTGCTGAAATAGTAGTATGCGGTTCCAAACCTGGGGACAGAGAAGAAGCTGTCAAACCTCTAATTAAAAAACATGGATATACTTTAGTTCATCCTTCGGACGATTTAACAATAATACATGGAGCAGGAACTGCTGCTTATGAATTAATCAAGGAAGTAGGAGAGTTAGATTATGTTTTTGCTCCAGTTGGTGGCGGAGGATTTCTTAGTGGTACAGCTCTTGCAACTAAGGGATTGCTTTCCAAGTCAAAGGTTATAGCTGTAGAACCAAAAAATGCTAATGATGCTTACAGATCCTTTAAGGAAGGTAAAATCATTCCCTCAATTAATCCCAATACCATTGCTGATGGTTTGCGAACCCAGTTAGGTCCAAACACTTTCAAGGTCGTCATGGATAAAGTTGACGATATTATCCTTGTTTCTGAAGATGAAATTGTTGATGCTATGCAATTTCTTTGGGAACGAATGAAATTGGTTATAGAACCTTCTGGTGCTGTATCCTTAGCTGGTGTTCTTTCAAAACAAATTGATATTAAGAACAAGCGTGTTGGAATAATGGTCTCTGGTGGGAATATTGATCTTACTAATTTCTTTGCAACAATAAGATCCACTATTCAACAATAATGTGACATTATATCAACCAAACATATTTATATTAGTAAACCTTTTCGTTTACTTGAACCTCAATATTCGGAGGAGTGTAGAAAGATGGATTGGCCGTCGCATTTGGGAAAGGCTTCCGATAGATTGGGATAAGGGCAGAAATCCTGATTCAGAGTAGCAATAATCAAAATGTCACTCCTCCACTATTTTTAGAAAAGTAAAAAAGTCCCCAATGAATTCTATATATGAGTGTAATGACTGAAGAGAATACACTAGCAGCAGCTATATCTGCAGTAAATCAACTTATAGAAAAAAAGAATCAAATAAAAATCGTTGCTTTAACAGGTTCTGGAATATCAAAAGGATCTGGAATACCTACTTTTCGAGGTAAGGATGGTTTATGGAAGAATTATAATGCCATGGAATTAGCAACTCCGCAAGCTTTTGGAAGAGATCCTCAACTCGTTTGGGAATGGTATGCTTGGCGTATCGGAATTATTCTAACAAAGGATCCTAATCCTGCTCATCATGCTTTGGTAAAGTTGCAAGAAAAGGGATTGCTTGAATGGATTATTACACAAAATGTTGATTCATTACATTTTAGAGCTGGTTCCAAGAATTTACTTGAGGTTCATGGAAATATTTTTCGCACGAAATGCATGAGCTGTGAGAAGAAAATAATGCTATCAGAAGCACCTATAGAACCGCCTTTGTGTGAATGTGGGGAGATGCTTCGTCCAGATGTCGTATGGTTCGGTGAATCATTAGATAGAAATGTTCTACAAAAGGTTGATGAAATAATTAGAACCGAATGTGATGTTTTACTTGTTGTAGGTACTAGTGGTGTTGTGTACCCAATAGCAGATTTACCTTACTTAGCAAAAATGAATGATGTCATAGTAATCGAGTTTAATGTTGATGAAACACCAATCACACAATTAGCAGATTATACGATACTTGGAAAATCCGAAGAAATACTCCCTAAATTTGTTGAAGGTATAATACATTAGCTATTTTCTTCTAAATTTGTGCTAAAAGCTTTTATTTAACTAAGAATTATTTTTGTTGGTTAAAAGAACATGAAGAAATGGTTAAAGATTACACTCACTACCATTGGTTTGGTTGTTCTGGTTTTTGGTTCTCTCCTAATTTTTTCGATTATCCCTTTGATTGGAAAAAATACCATGCTTCATCCTACTCACGAAGCTATGGACAAGTATCCTCATGATTATGGAATGACTTATGAAAATGTAACCATCACAACAAGTGATGGATTAGGTTTAAAGGGTTGGTTTATTGAACCAAAGAATTCTTCTGCTACAAACTCCAACATAACAATAATTGTCTTACATGGAGCTACTCATTCAAAGACTTGGATGTTGGATCATTATGGAGAAGGATTTTATAATTTAGATTATCGATTGGTCTTCTTTGATTCTCGTAATCGAGGTGAATCTCCAGATACAAATCTCGGGTTGACTTGGGGTATTGATGAAGTAAAAGATGTGCAAGCTGTAGTAAATTACACAAAATATCAACCTGGAGTTAATGCTTCCCAAGTTGTCTTGTTTGCTGAAAGCCAAGGGGCTGCAACTATCCTGTTCTATACTGCTCAGTTCAATGATGTTTCTGCTTGTATTGCTGATTCTTCTTGGGCTTATGGTGATCAAATGATTCGACAAGCTTACCCTATTAGATCAGGTTTCCCTTGGGCTATTTTTGGACAGATAACTATCGCTAAGATGGAAACTCATTATGGGTATTCGTTTGCGGATATATCCCCTGCGAAAGAAGTTTACAATATTACTATCCCTACATACATTATCCATGGTAATGCTGATTTGGATATTAATCCAGAAGATGCTACAACCATCTACAATGCGCTAAATAATACTGCTTCAAAATTACTCTGGCGGGTAGATGATAGAGGTCATGTAAAAGCATACTTGGAACCTAATTATTTCACGAATATTCAGCAATTCATAAACAATAATATTTGAAGTAGAATTTTATTTGAATTCTACTTTTCCTTCATTTTCTCCCATTCTTCTCTTAAAATATCCATGAATACCATATCATTATATTTTCCTTCGATGAAATTTGCTTGTCTTAGCTTACCCACTTCTGTAAAACCAACTTTCTTGTATGTTTTAATTCCTCTTACATTGAAATCGTTAACTCTTAATCGAATGCTATTCAAATTCAAGTAATTAAATCCGAATTCAAGGAGAACTTTCATGGTATCAGTTCCGTAACCTTTCCCCCAATTCTTCTCAGCATGAATTGCAATTCCAAGTTCTATCGATCGTGCAACCGAATTTAAACTAAATAATCCTGCTGTTCCAAGAAATTCTTTGGTTTCTTTATGTTCAACTGCAAATTGAAAATCAGTTCCCACTTTTCTTCGTCGCCAAGTACTTCTAATCCATTCTTCCTCTTCATCTCGAGAGTATGGTCTAGGCTCATGTAGGAAACGTCTGAGTTTTAGATTGTTCCAATTTTCCATTATCGCATCAAGATCGGTGAGTTCTATTGATCTTAATCGTACTTTTTCTCCTTCGAACAAATAATTTTCCTCCGGTTACTTGAAAAAATCATGCCTTAACCTATTTAAATTAAACGGCAAAAATTGCAATAAAATTAATTTTTTGCTATGATCTAAAATTGTGTCATCTCTACCTCTACGAATTCTTTAGGTTCACAAATTTATGTTTTTCATTGATTTTTAGCGTTAATAATAAAAATTGGTAGAAGTAATTGTATTTATGCCAAAATTTGATCTTGAATCAATTCCTCGAATTAATCATTGTTTATTACCTACTCCTCTTATCCTAATGGAGAGACTAACAGAGCACTTAGGAAAAGCGAATGTTTTCGTTAAACGGGATGACCTTACTGGCATGGCTTTTGGAGGTAACAAAAATAGAAAACTTGAATTTCTTTTAGCTGATGCTTTGTTGAAAGGTTCTCATGTTGTTCTTACAGAAGGAGCACTTACATCCAATCATTGTCTTCAAACAGCTGCATGTTGTGCTCGAATAGGATTAGACTGTGAATTAATTTTATCAGATTCTGTTATTGGTGATCAGATTACGGGGAATATATTACTTGATCAAATTTTAGATGTGAAAATTCATAGAGTAAAATCAAGTTCAGATCGAAAACAGAGAATGGAAGAAATAGCAGAAGTATTACAAGATGAAGGAAAAGTTCCATACATTATCCCAACTGGTGGATCCACAAAGCTGGGAGCTCTAGGTTATGTTTTATTTATGAAAGAAATTGCAGAACAATCAGAGGAAATGAATCTTACTTTCGATTATCTTGTTTTTCCTACAGGTAGTGCGGGAACACAAGCTGGAATTGTTTTAGGTAAAAAATTGTATTATCCTGAAATTGAAACCATGGGTATTGGTGTTGGTGATGGAAGAGAAGAGGTAATTGCAGAAGTTCAGAAAATAGTCTCTGAATTCCAAGAAGAATGGTCACTAGATCTAGCAATAAGAGATACGGATATAGTTGTTCTTGAAGGATATTATGGTCAAGGTTATGGTGATCCAAGTAAAGATATGATTGATGTAGTTAAGTTAATCGCCCAATTAGAAGGTATATTCTTGGATCCTGTTTATAATGGAAAAGCAATGGTTGGGTTAATTGATCTAATCTCTCATGAAGAGATACCTGTAGATTCAAATGTTTTGTTTCTGCATTCCGGTGGGGGACCTGCTATCTTCTCTTATGCAGATGCATTTAGTAAGAAATAATAAAAGAAATTAATATTCAGAGGAAAAAATACAAGATAATAATATTCTGAGATTGTTTTTCATTAATTTATGAATGATGAACTTATTAATTCTTAAGGGGCTTGTTTAATTAGAACTAAATTTTTCTATTTTGGAAATGAAGGTGAATATAAAATGGGTAAAAATAAGAAAGTAACCTTTAAGGTAAGTGGTATGCACTGCAATGGTTGTTCAGCATCTATTGGTAGAGCTCTAAGCCGATTAGATGGCATTGAACATGCTGAAGCTGATTTTCAAAAAGGCATTACAGATGTATCATACAATGAGAAAGCAATTGAAAAAGAGAAAATAGTTGAAACTATAGAAAATCTCGGTTATAAGGTAGAGGGCGAATCCTAAGAGAAAATATTCAATGGTGAAAACAACGGCTGAATCAGAAACCGAATCAACAAAGAAAAAAGTAAAGATTGGTGTCACTGGCATGACTTGTGCAGCATGCAGTGCATCAATTGAAAGAAGTTTAAATAAAAGAGATGGTGTTGATAATGCTGTTGTTAGTCTTGCTACAAACGAAGCAGTTGTTACTTTTGATCCAACCCTTATTAATGAAACAGAATTAGTTGATGCAATTGAAAGTGTTGGATATGGAGTAAGATTAGAAAAAGTGGAATTAGTAGTAATCGGTATGACTTGTGCATCATGTGCTATGAATGTAGAGAATGCATTGAAGAAAGTGACTGGAGTTATCTCAGCAGCAGTTAATTTAGCTACAAGAAAAGCGACCGTTGATTTCAATCCTAGTTTAGTTAATATTTCAATTTTGGAAAAGGCAATTAAGGATGTAGGTTATGATATTGAGAAGTTTATAGAAGAAGATGCTCTTAGCCAAAGAAGAAGAATAGAGCGAGAAGAAAGATTACATTATAGAAATCGATTAATTTTTGGTGCAATTTTCACAACCCCGTTAATGGTATTCATGTTCATTGATATGGGTATAGATGGATTCATGCAATTAACTGCGACAAAATATACAATGTTAGTTTTAGCAACTTTGGTTTACTTTTATGTTGGTTGGCCTTTCTTCAAAAGTGCCTTCAAAGCAATAACTCATTTTACTACAAACATGGATGTCCTAGTCTCATTAGGTAGTAGTGCTGCTTACATTTACAGTGTTGTTTCTTTAATTATAGGAGGACCACTTTACTTTGAATCCGCAGCGTTTATCCTCACGGCTTTAGTTGTTGGTAAGTATCTAGAAGCAATTGCCAAAGGTAGAACATCTGATTCAATAGCTAATCTACTTGGATTACAGCCAAAAACTGCTCGAGTAATTAGGGATGAAGTGGAACTTGATATTCCTATTAGTGAAGTTATTGTTGATGATATTATTATTGTACGTCCTGGTGAGAAAATTCCCGTAGATGGTACTATATTAGAAGGTATTACTGCTATTGATGAATCCATGCTAACAGGAGAAAGCTTACTTGTTGATAAGAAAAAGGGTGATTTAGTCATTGGAGCTACCATTAATAAAAATGGTTTCATTAAATTTAGAGCTGAAAAAGTTGGATCTGACACTGTTTTATCCCAAATAATAAAATCAGTTGAGGATGCTCAGGGTAGTAAGGCTCCAGTTCAAAGATTAGCTGATAAAGTGTCTGCATATTTTGTTCCAATAGTAATAATCCTTGCAATTGCTACAGTAACAATATGGATGATTCTTGGTGGTGTCTTTGGATTTACCCCAATAAGAGAAATTCTTTCATCACAAAATTGGTATACTCATGCAATTCTAAATACCGTAGCTGTTCTAGTCATTGCATGTCCTTGTGCTTTAGGTTTAGCAACTCCTACAGGAATTATGGTGGGTTCAGGGAAAGGAGCTGAACTTGGTATTCTTTTCAAAAATGCCGAATCTCTTGAAAAAACCTTGGATATTGATACTATTCTTTTTGATAAAACTGGAACTTTAACAAAAGGAGTTCCAGAAGTCACTGATATTATTCCATTAAATTCAAGATTTTCAGAGCACGATTTATTGTATTTATCTGCGAGTGCTGAAAAAGGTTCCGAGCATTCACTAGGTGAATCAATTGTCAAGGCAGCTTCAATGAGAGATATTTCACTAGATGAACCAGATGAGTTTAGTGCTATTCCTGGTAAAGGAATTATTGCTACTGTTAAGAATGAGAAAATCATTCTTGGCAACAAGTCACTAATAGAAACTCAAAAAATAAGTTTGGTAGAAAATCTCGAAGAAAAAATGAGTTCTCTACAAAAAGAAGGTAAAACTGTGATGATATTGGCCAAAAATAAAGAAATTCTAGGATTAATAGCTGTTGCTGATGTCATTAAAGAATCTTCAATTGAAGCAGTGAGGATTTTAAAATCTCTAGGAAAAGAAGTCATTATGGTGACTGGAGACAATAAAAGAACTGCAGATGCTATTGCAAAACAAGCTGGAATAGAAAGAGTATATGCAGAAGTTTTACCAGAAGAAAAAGCAAAGCTAGTTAGAGAAATTCAAAAAGAAAATCGAAAAGTTGGCATGGTAGGTGATGGTATCAATGATGCTCCTGCTCTAGCTCAAGCTGAAATTGGTTTTGCAGTTGCTACAGGTACAGATGTTTCAATTGAAACTTCTAACGTAACTCTTATGAGAAGTGATTTAACACAAGTTGTCGATGCTATAGAACTAAGTGGTGAAACATTAAAAATTATAAAACAAAATCTTTTATGGGCATTTTTCTTCAATATTATTGCGATACCAATCGCCGCAATTGGATTACTCGTTCCAATGATTGCAGCAGCTGCAATGGCTTTTAGCTCAGTATTCGTTGTGACTAATTCCTTACGATTGAAACGTTTCAAACCAAAAATCAATCCAAATAACTCATAATTTCCTTTTTTTCCTTCTTTAGTCCAGAACAGTAATCTTAATTTAGTTATATCCATTAGAGTTCTGTATCGCAATGGGTTTCAAACCCATTCTGAAATATAAAATAAAATTAGGCGTGAAGGCATTGAGTGAACAAGGAGATTCTACATTAGTAAAAACCTTGAGGTGCCCTACATGTGGAGCACCAATGAGACCTTCAGCAGAATCCCTCTTAGTGATTTGCAATTTTTGCGGTGAAATTGTTGCTGAAAGCCATATCTCTCCTCACGCGATAGTAAAACCATTACCAATGACTCCTCCGGAAGGATCTGGTCAAGTTCGTAGTATGGAATTAATTCTCGTACCTTTCTTTGAAGTAAAAGCTGATGTTAGTGTTGATGCTTTAGGCTATCAAAGAAGAGAACGAACTGAAACCAAGACGGTCACTCGAGGTGGAAAAACTTACAGAGAATCTAAGACTATCGTCGAATATCGTCCTTGGCGTGTACAACACCAAGGAAGCCACAACGTTCGATTCCTAGCTAGACAAGAAGTAACAATGTTTGGATCTGGTGAATTGGTTTCTTCTGTTGCCAGAACAATTGGTGGAGAACCTATTCCATTTAGTCCAAATTTTATCAAGGGGTTAGCAAGTAAAGATCAATCACTTGTTGCATTAAGTCCTGAGTGGGGACAAGATGAAGCTTCGAAGAAAGCTGGTGAAGTTGTCTACGAATCCGCTTATTCTCATGCTAAATCTCAAATGCATGAAGTTTTTGATACAAAAGTTAACTTTAGACCCTTGACAAAACCAACTTTGGTACATGAACCATTATTACTTATTAGACGCAGAATTCAAGGAAGATTGTATCGAGCAGCATATCATTGGGGTAGTGGTCAATTATTACGCGAGGAACAACCTATTAAAAACAGAGGACTCATGATGTTCTTTGCTCTTTTAGGTTTCATATTAGCACCAATTCTTACCCAATTAGGTTATAATCAATACATTGGCAGTGCGAGTGAAAATGCTATTTGGTGGTTAATCGCTTTAGGTGTAGTCGCTTTAGCAGGAGTAATTGTAGGTATAGTATTGCTGGTTAGAGTGTACAAGCCACATAAAATCCATTCAAGTGGAAGTGGTTTGAGTCTATTCGCTTTCGAACGATTAGCACCTACTGCTAGAGCAGCAATAGCAAAACAACAACCTCAACAACCACAACCAGGTAGCGGTCAACCTGTTGCAAGATTTTGTCCAAAATGCGGTGATCCATTAGAACAGAATCAAAAATTCTGTGAAAAATGTGGCCAAGTTATGGATGGGAGATGATTAAGAAATGGCAGTAGAACAACAATCGAAAAAGATAACTTGTGGATATTGTCAAGCAGAAAATGATATTCCACCCTTTGCTTCCGTTGTAACTTGTGATTCTTGTGGAACACCAAATGAATTACAAACCGGCAAAACATTTCAAAATCATCACATGTTAAACGTGTACTTTAGTGGTTCAGAATTAACCGAATTAGTACCTCAATATCTCTCAAAGTACGTTGGCGTCCCAAGTGATTTTGCTGATAAAGCTGTTTTCAAAGGCTTTGAATTAAGAATGATGCCATTCTGGATGTTCGAATTCCATGGACACACTGATTATCAAGGCATTGGCAAGTATGTCAGTCCGAATCAGGGTTCCCACTGGAGTAGAAATATAAATATCCTTACTAGACCAGAACGCGGCTCCATTGATTTAGATCAAACCTGTTTGATCTTTGGCTATAAAGAACAACATAGAGAAATTCGTGACGAAAAAATCCCAGTAGGTTCGAAAGATGCATTTGATGTTAATGCAGTGAACAGGGAAGGTGGTCAAATTTATGACACTGAAATTGGTTACAATGAAGCCTATGCTATAGCTGAAGATCGAGTCAAAAGTCGACATAATCAATTAATATTTCGAGAAATTTCCAAAATCGATGGAATAAGACAAGATATTGATTTGAAGGAAGTCTCTTATCTTCATGTTCCATTCTACCGAGTGAAATACAACTATGGTAATTGGGAAGGTGAAGCATTAGTTGATGCTGCAAGAGGAAAAGTCCTAAGAGCTGAATATCCGATCTCAAGAGCACATCGTTTCTGGGGATTAATGTCAGTTATTTTCGCAATAGCCCTTATCGCGTTTGCAATCATCTTAATCATTCAAGGTTTATTACCTTATGATTGGAGAATTGCTGGGTATGTG
The DNA here is from genome assembly GCA_013166835.1 of Promethearchaeati archaeon. Classification (GTDB taxonomy): domain Archaea; phylum Asgardarchaeota; class Heimdallarchaeia; order JABLTI01; family JABLTI01; genus JABLTI01. The sequence continues at coordinate 21,196 of JABLTI010000030.1, forward strand.
TCTGCAGTTGTCTTTGGTGGTCTCTTAATCTTTGGACTTAAGGAAACGTTGACGAAGAAAAAAGTAGCAGCGGAATAGTTTTTTGTATTTTTTTACTGGGATTTCTCCCAGTTTTTCTTTCTCTTTTCTTTAGCAAAACTTTAATTGAATTAGTTTCGATTATCTCTTAATGAATTATCTTTAGAAGATTTTTCTGCAATATTTTCTAGGAGTATTGTATCATGAAAGTTGGTTTCATTCAATTTAATCCAGCCTTTGGTGAGGTAACAAGAAATTTAGAACGCTCAATTGAATTGATAAGAGAAGGGGCAGACGCGGATTTACTTGTTTTGCCTGAATTATGTACCTCTGGTTATCTCTTCACTGATAAAAAAGAATTACAGAAATTAAGTGAAAAAGTTCCAGATGGTCCTTCAACCAAAGCTTGGTTCGATGTTGCTAGGGAAACAAACACATACATCGTTGCAGGTATTTGTGAAAAAGTATCAGAAACTGATTTTTATAACTCAGCAGTTCTTATTGGTCCAGATGGATTTATTGATGTGTATCGAAAAATACACTTGTTTGATAATGAAAAGACTTTCTTCAAAGCTGGAACTGGTCCATTTAAGATATATGATTTAGGTCTAGCTAAAATAGGCATTATGGTTTGCTTTGATTGGTATTTTCCCGAAGTGGCTCGCATCTTAGCTTTATATGGTGCTGATATCATTTGTCATCCTGCAAATCTTGTGTTACCTTTTTCACAAAAAACAATGTTGGCACGTTCAATTGAAAATAGAATTTTTACAATAACAGCAAACCGTGTTGGTGCTGACATTCGCCCAAATACAAAGTTGACCTTTACTGGACAAAGTCAAATTACTAGTCCTAAAATGAAACTTCTTGCCCAAGCTTCAGATGTTGAAGAGGTCGTAAAGATCGTTGAGATCGATCCAACTTTAGCTAGAAATAAAATGGTTACAGCTAATAATCATGCATTTATGGATCGTCGTGTTGAATTATACACTCCTCTATTGAAAAAAGACATTAAAAAGGATTAAATTACTATTTATAGAAGTTAGCTTTAAAAGTAGCTTATCATGTTTATTGATTAAAGAAGAATTAGAAGGTTAGTGGTTATGGCTATTCTTATCACAGGCGGCGCTGGATTTATTGGTTTTAACTTAGCAGAAAGACTTCTTGAAGCTGAAAAGGAAGTTGTCATTTTTGATATTAATGTGAATAAAGTGAAAGATAAAGCTGAAGGAATAATCCTGGAGAAAGGAGATGTTTCCAAAGGTAAAGATCTAGATGCAGTCTGTGAGAAGTATGAATTTACAACGATATTTCATTTAGCTGCTATCTTACCTCCGTTGACAGAGGAGGAGCCATTTAAAGCTTTCAAAACTAATATTGAAGGTACAATAAACGTCTTGGATGCAGCTCGAAAGTACAATATAGAAACGATAATTTATCCTAGTTCAGCTACTGTTTTTGGCCCAGATAGGAAACCCCCATTTACCGAAGAAGATCTTCTCGATCCCTGGACAATCTATAGCTCCTTTAAATTATGCACAGAGATTATGGGATCAATTTATTCCAAAAAATATGATATCAATTTTAGAGCAGTTAGATTTCCCGTTGTTGTTGGACCTAGAAGAGATCCTTTTCTAGGTATTACTAGGTATCCTACGCAAATGGTCGAAGAAGCAGTAAAAGGTAAACCTTATGTTGCGGAAGTTCTTCCTGAAACAAAAATCCCAATCGTCTTCATTGATGACGCTGTTCAGATTCTTATTAATTTGTGGAGAAGTAAGGATCTTCATTTTGATATTGTAAATGTTGATGGATTATGGGTTACTGCTCAAGAAATAGCTGATGGAATTAAGAAGATTATTCCATCTGCAGAGATAGTTTTTAAACCAATTGAAAACGTTCACATTCAACACGTCTTGTCTGGTGTTCAGAAACATAAAGATGAAGCCAAATATGGTCTTAAAGGTAAAAGACTCCTTGATGAAATACTTCAAGAATATATCTCGAGAAGTTCAGAAGAGAAATAAAAGATAAAATAATCTCCTTCATTTTAATACAAATCAAAGGTGAATTTGCTTTGAGTCAATTTAAGAGAATACCTCATATTCCCACTTCGGATAAACTAGCTGATACTGTGTTCTCCCAATTGAAAAAAATTAGAGTTGAATTACCGAGAAAGCTTAAGAAAAAGAGATCAGATTATTCATTCTACAAGACCTTGTATTTTCGTCAATTTAGATATTTGTTTCCTGATTTAGAGGAACGATTAGAGAAAATTGTTTCAAGTTTCCCGTTAATCAATGATTTACATCCTTTTCACAGAGACCTGATCGAAGTACTTTATGGGATTGAAAAATTAAAGACTTCTTTGTCTAGGATAAACAACACCAAGAAATCTCTCAAAAGCATAGAAAGAGAGGTTTCAAGGAAATTAGGTCAAAGCGAAACAGCAGACGAAGCAAAGGTTGTGAGAAAAGAAGCCATTGGACGAATTGGTTCTACTATTAAGAAATTAAAAGATCCTTTAGATGAATTAATCACAGCAAAAATACAGTTGTCGAAAGTCCCAGATTTCAATCTTTATGAGAAAACAATTGCTTTTGCTGGAGCACCAAATGCTGGAAAGTCAAGTTTTGTGAAATTGATTTCCACTGGAAATCCTGAAATCGCTGCTTACCCCTTTACAACAAAAGAATTAGTTTATGGTCATCGTAAACGTGAATTTGATTCCATCCAACTGCTTGACACTCCAGGTCTTCTTGATAGACCTTTACATGAAAGAAATGACATTGAGATGAGGAGTATTTTAGCATTAAAACACCTTACTGATTACATTATCTTCTTATTTGATCCTACAGAAGAATCCCCTCTTAAAATGAATCAACAATTGAATCTATTCAGTGAAATAAAAACAAAATTTTCAGAAATCCCAATTCAATCATTTATCAATAAGAAAGATATCCTTTCTGAAGTTCAACTACAAAACGCTGAACAAGTCGTAGGGAAACTAGAAAGAATTGCTACAATTGAGAAAAATGTCGATCAACTTGAGAAGATTATTTTAACAATTATTGAAAAAATCCCTGATAAGAAATTATATGTTAGAGAAGAAAAGAAATTGGTTGAGGAAGAGATAGAAAAATCCAAATCTAGAGACAAAATTGAGTGGATTTTCTTTGACGAAGACGATAAGAATTGATGGCAGTATTCTTGAGGGTGGAGGTTCAATTGTTCGAAATGCCGTTGCATTAGCTACTTTGTTTCAGAAACCACTTGAGATATACAATATTCGAGCTAAACGTTCAAAACCGGGTCTACGAAATCAACATACTTTTGCTGTAAAAACAATTGGGGATCTTTGTAATGCAAAAACTGAAGGAGTTAGTGTAGGTTCTCAAGCAATCAAATTCTTTCCTGGAGCAATTCGAGGTGGTGAATTTGAAATCGATGTTAAAACTGCTGGAAGTTTATCATTACTTCTCCAAGCAATTCTTCCAATTGCAGTACATGCACCCGAAGATGTTATGTTTTTGATGAAGGGTGGAACAGATGTCCCAATGGCCCCACCTTATGATTACATCCGATCAGTTTTCTTACCGATACTGGAAAATATTGGTGTAGATGTTGTTACTTGTTTAGGGAGGAGAGGTCATTATCCGAAGGGTAGTGGCATATTATCATGTATCGTTCAACCAAAAATACGATTGAAACCAATTCAATACAAATTGGAAAAACCTTTAGAAATTGAACAAATCGATGGAGCTGCTCATGCTGTACAGCTACCGGAGCATATTGTTGATAGAATGATTACATCAGCATCTGAGGAATTGAAGAAGCATAACCTAAAAATTGGCGAAATTGAATCCTTATGGTGTAAACCCAAATATGATCCTCATGCTGGTCCTGGGACAGGAATAACACTTTGGACTAAAACAAATCATCAAACATATCTTGCTGGTGATTCTTTAGGGAGAAGGGGAATACCAGCTGAAGAGGTAGGAAGCATTGCAGCACGAAATTTAATTCAACAAATTAAATATGGAAAACCAATCGATTATCATTTGGCTGATCAATTAATTATCTGGATGACAATATCTGATTATCCTTCGATTATCGAAACTGGTAGGATCACTTTACATATGCTGACCAATATTGAAATTACCAAAAAGATAACAAATGCAGAATTTAAAGTAGAAGGATCAGAAGGTGGACCTGGAATTATTTCTTGTGAACCGAACAATTCTTGATTATACTTTGAAGTTAAATAATGATATTTTTCGTAAGATTATTTACTAATTAAGAACCATATATGAACTAGTGTAACGTTTTGTGATTCAAATGTACGAGATAACAGCAGAAGATGAAAAGAAATTAGCAAAATTAGGTTCTTATCAACAAGCAATTCTGAGACTCCTAGCTGAAGTTCCAGAGGGTAAAGTTACTACATATGGTGATTTAGCCAAGGAATTGTTTAAGAGAAATCCTAAATTTAAACCTACTGCGAGAGCTGTGGGTACAACTATGAGAAATAATCCTTGTGGACCCTATATTCCTTGTCATCGTGTTATAAAATCTGATGGTGCAATAGGAAACTTTCGTGGAGGAGCTCCAGGTGCTGTCAAAGAAAAAGCTGCGATGCTAAGAGATGAAGGTGTTGAAGTAGTTAGTGGAAAAATAAATCTAAAAGTTTACAGATACGAATTTACATCCTAAGTTTATCTGAGGAATTCACAGTTTGAATTCTTTTTACTCCTTCTATTTCTTTAATCACTTCCACAACTGCTTTTGGAACTAGTTCCTTCCATTCTTTTTTGTCCTTTTGCATTGTAATCCTCTCTTTCATAAAGAGGTGGTCTCCTTACTTCTTTATCAGTTAGTGAGAATAAGTGTTCGGTTAATGGATTATTAGTATAAACAATGTCGAATTTCGGAACTAACCGAGTAATGTGTGCAACCCACAATCCATTGTCCTTTACATCATTCGCAGGTATGACGATCACTCGAGTAAGATCCTTTAGTTCATCAACAAGAGTATTATGAATCATATCATACCTTTCTCCTGCAGTGAATGGATTATCTGGTTGATGGCTTTGTTGAGAAGCAGCTATTATTACGATTAAATCATCAACTTCGTTTAAAATATACTTTATTGCATTCAAGTGCCCATTATGAAAAGGCTGAAATCTTCCAACTATCATTCCGCGCATTACAAACCATCCATATTTAACTAATTTATGTGTATTTTTCCTTCCTTAAAATAATTTGTTTTGTGACTATTAAATGACTTATTAAAGTTCATCGTGTTGAAAAACTTTATAAGTAAATTTCAAACATTCGAGAACTGATACGTATCAAAATTGTCCTTTTCTTTATATTAATTTAGAGGGCAATATATTATGCCGTGATTTACCATGGAAATAGAGGTTATTGAAAATAAGAATAACAAGCTTCGTTTCATCATACGAGGAAGCAATTTTACCTTTGTGAATGCTCTTCGCAGAACTATTATCTCAGAGGTACCTACATTAGCAATTGAAGATATAATCCTAGTTGAGAATACTTCCCCCGTTCTTGATGAAATTGTTGCACATAGACTTGGTCTTGTACCTCTAACAACTCCTAACGATGAATTTACAGTTGCCAGTGAGTGTGATAATTGCGGTGGCGAAGGCTGTCAGTTTTGCTCTGTGCCATTAACACTTGAAGCGGAAGCTGGTGACAACGAAACAAAGATGGTTTATACTAAAGATCTAGAATCAAATGATGACAAAATAAAACCTGTTTCTGAAAAAATACCCATTGCTAAACTCGGTGCTGGTCAAAAAATCACTTTGGAAGCAATTGCAATGATGGGTAGAGGAAAACAACATGCGAAATGGTCTCCTGCAGTAACTTGCAGTTATCGATATTATCCCCTAGTTCAACAAGACGCTTCAAAATGCACGAATTGTATGGAATGTGTAGATGCTTGTCCGTTAAACATCTTAGAAGTAAACAAAAAGGTGGTCAAATTAACTGATCCTTTATCGTGTTTACTCTGCGATCTCTGCACCAATGCATGCGCTGATGATTCATTGAAAATGAGTCAAATTGAAGGAGATTACATTTTCTTACTTGAAACTACTGGAGCATTGGCTCCGCTTGTTGCATTTAAGAAAGCAACCGAAATCCTCAAAAGTAAAGCTAAGGATTTCGAGAACGAATATAAAGTCGCTTTGGAAAGTTTTCTGAAGCAGAAGAAATGATTAATCCAATTAAAGTTTTCATTAATTGAAGACGGAGGATTGTGAGAAATTGCCAAAACCCACAGGGCCATCTGATCCTAATACCGTCGCGCTAATACGCGATTTGAGAAAAAAAAGTGCTGCTGATATGAAGCACAATTTTTGGAATGTTCTCTCTAGAAAGTTAGGAAAGCCCAGAAGAATACGACCTGCCATTAATCTTAGCAAAATCAGTCGTTATGCTAGGAAAGGTGAATTGGTTGTTGTTCCTGGAAAAGTCTTAGCTTCAGGAGAGATAAAGGGCAGCTTTACTGTCGCTGCATTGAATTTCAGCGAAGTTGCCAAAGAGAAGATAACAAAAGCTGGCGGAAAAGCAATTACATTAAGAGACTTAATGGAATTACCAGCAACAGAGCTCAAAAGAGTTCGAATTCTTGCGTAAAATAATCGGAGATACTAAAAATGACTAACACAGTAGTCGATGCAGAAGGAGCAATCCTTGGACGTTTAGCTTCAAAAGTTGCTAAAAGATTATTGTCTGGAGAAATTGTAGATATAGTTAATGTTGAGAAAATCGTCATCTCTGGAAAACCTGCATCTGTAATAAAAGAATACAAAGCAAAGTTAGATATCAGAAGTAAGTATAATCCACTTAGAGGTCCCTTCCACTATCGACTCCCGGATAGATTTGTGAGACGAGTAATTCGTGGAATGCTGCCATATAAGAAACCAAAAGGAAAAAATGCGTTTCATCGTTTGAAGTGCCACATTTCAATTCCAAAAGAATTCGAGAAAGCAAAACTAATTAAAATCCCAGAAGCAGATTCTACAAAATTAACCGTTAAAAGAATCTCAGTTGGCGAGCTTTGTAAACAATTAGGATGGAATTACGATCCAAAATTAGATCCTAATTATAAGGAATGAAAAATAGGTGAAAACTACAATGTCTTCAAAAAGAATTGTTTTAACTTCTGGAAAGAGAAAAACTGCAATTGCCCGAGCCACAACTAAAGCTGGTAAAGGACGAATCCGCATAAATTCCATTCCTCTCGAGATTTATCCATCTGAATTAGCTCGAATGAAAATCCAAGAACCACTCATCATAGCTGGAGATAAAGTCATGAAATCAATTGACATTTTCGTTAAGGTTATGGGAGGAGGAATTGTTGGCCAAGCTGATGCTGCTAGAACAGCAATTGGTCGAGCACTTGTAAAATGGACCCAAGATCCTGAACTACGAAGCAAATTCATGCATTATGATAGATCTATCTTGGTTGCTGATTCTCGAAGGAAAGAAGAAAAGAAAGCTGGCGGACCGGGAGCGAGAGCTCGTTATCAAAAATCCTATCGTTAGATTATTGCTAGAAATAAGCAGTGGATTTTTTCCACTCTTTATTTTCTTTATAGTTATTATCTTGAGATTTCTTATCTCAAGCAGTTATATTGCAATTATTATTTAATTTCGAAATTCAAAGTTGATTTACAAATGTCCCGAAACAAAGATTGGTTAAATTACTCAGAAGAATTAATCGATATTGCTGAGCTTTTATTGAACAAAGGAAGATTCTCTTGGTCATGTTTTACCTCTCAACAAGCTTCAACTGCTGCTCTTAAAGCAATTTTATCAATAAATAATGACTCAACATTTGGTGACAATTTAATTGCCTTATTGCGTATAGTGAAAGAAACATATACAATTCCTGAAGACGTTAAAGTTGCATGTCATTATGTCAACGATTTCTTTACAAAGAGTCGAGACTTAGAAAACAAGCCTGAAGGAACCCCACCAAGTTATTTTAATCTCTCAGATGCTCAAAAAGCGAAAGCAAGTGCATTAACTATTCTTCGATTTGCACATCACAACTCATATAATTCTTAAAATAGATTCATCTCGAATCACACCATTTATTTACTTTTAAATAATGAGTTGTTATACATACAAATGGTTCCTATTTGTATTAAATTACAGGATATTACAAAATGACTCTCTCTCCTCAAGCAACGGATGCTCTGGACTATGCTTTGAAAGCAGAAGCTGATTATGTTGATATTAGAGTGGAGAATGAATTTTCAAATTTTACTGGATTACGAAATAACTCAATTTGTGGTGTAAATACTAGTTTAGAAGAAAGAATTGGTATTAGAGTTCTATACAAGAATTGTTGGGGTTTTGCTTCAACGTCTTCAATAGATAATGCTTCAATCAAGAAAGCAGTTCAAAATGCAATCGTCTGTGCAAAAAAAGCAGCTAAAAAAAACCCTGATTCGAAAATTAACCTTGCTGAAGTATCTCAAAGGAAAACCAGTGTTTCTGACGAGTGTAAGAAACACCCTCAATACTTAGAACAAGTCGACCGCATTGATCTCTTAAATTGGATTAATACTAGAATTAATTCTCGAATTAAAGTCATTAATGTTTTAGATTTGAAATTAATTGAGAACCATACACAGAAATTATTCATTAGTTCTGAAGGATCTGAAATCGAACAAATTCTTATTCGCGCTAGCTTATTCATAGGTTCATCAATTAGTAGTCCTGGTAATTTTCAACGAGTAAGATCTGTTGGTTTTGGTGGAGTTGGCGGTATTGAAATACTCGAAAGTATTTCGTTTGAAGATTTTCTCACAAATTTCATTGTTACTTTGCCTGAAATTGCCCAAGCTAAATTAATCAAACCAAAAGAACAGCCTGTCATTTTGAATGAAGAGATGGGCTGGAATTTATGTCATGAATTCAGTCATGCAGTTGAATCAGACCTTTTGCTTGCTGGGCATTCCCCTTTAGCTAATCGAATTGGGAGTAAAATTGGATCAGAAGAAGTGACTATAATTGATGATGCTAGCTATAAAGGATATGGGGAGTATTACTTCGATGATGAAGGAGTTAAAGCATCTGGTACTATGATCATTGAAGACGGTATTTTATTTGATGTTCTACAAAGCAGGGAAACCGCGACTGAAATGAATGCCATTCCTACTAGCAATGGACGGGCTGAAAATTGTTTACATTATCCTCAAGTCAGACAAAGCAATACTTTTTTTGAACCTGGTGATCTCACATTTGAGGAATTACTTCAAAATGTAAAAAATGGTCTTTATGTTTGTGATTCATTTGGAGGGAATGCAGATACTACTCACGGCAATTTCCAATTGGATGCTCAATATGGTCGCAAGATCGAAAAGGGTGAACTAGGTGATTATGTCACCAATTTTTCAATTATCGGTAACCTCTACACAATTCTTGGCGATATTGTTGGTATGACGAAAAATTTGGGAAGTTTTCCCGCTTATTGTGGTAAGAATGGTCAAAGGGTCAGTGTTGGTGCCATCTCACCAAAAGTTGCTTTGGTAGGAATTCCAGTTATATCAAACATTTCTCAAAGACAAATTAGAAAAATCGATTTTACTAGGGTGAGTGAGAGATAAATGACAGAAGTACTGGCTGATCTAGTATTAACTCTTGCAGAAAAAATGAAAATTGATGCTACAGAAGTTTTTGTACAAAGTAAGGAAATAAAGAAAATTGAAATTAGTAAAGGAATAATAAAATACGCTATTGAGCAAGAAAAATCTGGTATTGCTATTCGTTCCGTAATTGATGGCCAAATGAGTTTTGTTTCATCAAATGCTGCAAATAAGATAAACGAAATCTTGGAATTATCTGTCCAAAATGCAAAAACATCAACTCAGAAAGTTTCCCATAATTTCGTGAGTAGGAAATTTATCACCCCTGTTCAGCAAATTAGAGACGATCGATTAAGGGATTTATCATTAGAAGATATTTGTGATAGGGTTTCAGAAATTCTTTCATCGATAGAATTATCAAAACCAGTTAAAAATATAGATAGTATTGTTGCAATTGAAACTGAAGAACGACTAATCGCTAATTCAGAAGGTTTGTGGAAACGCGAAGTCGGTACAAGATTAAAAACTGACATACTTACTACTACTAAAGTTGATGATTTCATAGGAATGGGGTCTGGGCATTTAGCTTCCAGAGTTTTACAGGAGGACTGGCAAAAGCTTTTCAATACTTCAATAAAAACTGCTTATAACCAAAGAAATCGCAAGAAAATGACTATTGGAAGACCACGAGGAGTTATTTTTAGTCCTGAGTCTGCTGCTCAAATTCTTGCTCACGCATTAATTCCTTCTTTTCATTATACTAGTGGCAGTCACTATTATGATTCATTTCGGAATTGTCGTTTCAATAAAAACATCGTAATGATTGATGATCCAACTTATCCTGGAGCACAAAACACCTTTGGTTTCGATGATGAGGGATATCCGAGTAAACCAAGGGATGTCCTTAGTGGTGGGAAATGCAAGCGGCTTTTAGGTATGAATTTCTCCTGTCCAGAATTGGATAAAAAAGAAGTATATCGTGGAAATTGCTATCGAGTGGCATTTCTTAGCAATGATACAAGAAGTTATGTTTACCCCCCAACAGTCTCATCTTCAAATTTTATTATTAAAGCTAAAAAACCTCTTACAGAGCCTCTTGCTCAAGAATTGAATAGCGGTATATATATCAAAGAAATTGTTGGAGCTCAGGATGCTAACTATTACACTGGTGATTTTGTTGTTTCAGTTGTTGAAGGATATGAAATTAAGAATGGTGAAATACTAAATCCCATATTACCTTGTTATTGTTCTGGTAACATCTATAGAATGCTTGAAGACTCTTCTTTAATACTTGGAAATCAGCTTCAAGAAGTTCCTATACGAGCTACTCCCTTAAATGTATTAATGCCTGAAATTCTTTCAACAAGAATGACTATTTCGATATAAAAAAAATAAAATATTAGGAATGAAAAAATCATTCCTTCTTTTCTGCTTCTTCTGCAGCACCTTTAGTAGTAGTTGTTGGTTTCTTTCTTACTCGTTTAACAGCTTTCTTTGTTCCTTCTGGTGCGGCTACTTCAGGTTTCTTTTCTTCTTTGGTTATACCTATTGCTTCAGCAAGTTCTTCTTCAACTTTTTCTAAAGCTTCTTCAGGTGTCTCCTCAGAATCTATTCCTTCTTCAAGAGTTTCCAATTCAGCTAATTCATCCTCAGTTAATTCTTCAGCTTCGCTTTCAACTTCTAATTCTTCAGCTTCTCTCTTAGCTATTTCTTCTTGGATTCTCTTTCTTTCTTCTTCAATTTCCTTTTCTCGTTCAATTGATTCTTTATCTTCAATTTGCTTTCTCTTCTTAGCTTCTCTTCGAGCTTTTACTCCATCCTTTCTGACTTTTAGTAACGCTTTTTCTTTATCAGCTAAGACTTTAACATAATCTTCTTTGAAAACCTTTAGTGTAGCAATATTTTCTTTGTACTTGGATTTTCTTCTTTCATCTACAATTAGTCCTGCTTCTCGAGCTTGTTTAACATTCCACTTTATAGCTGCAAGTTCATCTTTACTAAATCCTCTTCCCTTTCTGGGATTATTTGTTGCAGGGCTTTCAACACTAACAGATGGTTTCATCATTTTTTATACCTCATAAATGGTTAATTTTCTCTTATTGGTTCCACAAAGGTGTTACCTTTTATTCTTTTGGTTATTTTCTAAATATCCTTTTGTTCCTACTTTATCTTCTATTTTTATTCTTTTTCATTCATCTCTTCGGTTTTTTCACCGATTTCGATTTCAATATCAGTTTTTGTTTCTTCCTCTATCTCTTCTCTAAAGACTAGTTTACTTCTAAACATAGCTAGTATAAGATAGGTTAAAGCAAGACCAGTTGTTACTCCTAATCCAACAGAGCTTGAGTTAATAAATGCCCAGCTACCTTTGTCACCAGGGATTGTAAAGTATAGAATAACTGATATTATTAAGGAGAGAATTAGAATTAGAGCAGCAGAATATAGAATTATATTTCTACCAATTCCTGCTTTTCTTCTTGTAAAGATCAATAGTGTAGTAATAACAAATAATACTCCTCCACCTACTCCAATTCCAATATACATTAAAACATCAAGGGCAATTGTTGTGCCATAGATAGAATTTATCACAACAATAAAGATTGCACACATTATTAGTAAGCATAACATTAAAGCAATCGACATAAATCTGGATTCGAAAATTGATGTTGCTTTACTTTTTTCTTCATCTGTTGACACGCTTTATATCTCCTTACTATCTTCTATTCTTTTCAAATAACCCATTTTAAAATCCTTCTGAAAAAGTTGATAAATCTTTTCTCTATGCAAATATATAGGTTGGTGTTTGAAATGAATGAAAAGAAAGAGGATGCATCAAAAGGTATTGGTGTAATAAAAGATAAAGTTGAAGAACAAGAGGATTTGGGAAAGAGAATAGGCACTAAAGTTGTACATGCAGGTGAAAGCATTAATCCGGTTACTCGAGGGATAACAACTAATATTGACTTTTCAACTACTTTTGCATATGATATTGCTGACCAATGGGCAGATGTATTTTATCATGGAAAACCTGGTTTTGCTTATTCGCGTCATGCGAATCCTACAAGATCTGTTTTTGAAAAGAAAATAGCCATTTTGGAAAATGGTGAAGCAGGAATAGGATTCAGCTCAGGAATGGCCGCAATATCAACTGTCTTTAGTACTTATTTAAAACCCAGCGATGAAATCATTGTCACAGATAGGTGCTATCCTGGGACGAGGCATCTTCTTAATCAATACTTTAAGGAGTGGGGTTTCATAGTACATTTTGTTGATGCTACTGACATTGAAAACATAAAAGCAAAAATCACTAACAATACAAAATTGATTCACATGGAATGTCCTGCAAATCCTACTTTATCACTCTGTGATATTGCAGAGATTGCTAAATTAGCTAAAGAGATACAAGCGAAATTTGTATTTGACAATACATTTGCTACTCCTATAAATCAAAATCCAATTGATATGGGAGTCAATATAGTCGTTCATAGTGTAACCAAATATCTTAGCGGTCATAGCGATGTCTTAGGAGGAGCAACTGTTTCATCTGCTGATGAACGTGCAGAAATAATGAATACTGCTGTTTATTTTGGAGGAGTCATGCAACCATTTGATGCTTGGTTAACAATTCGAGGAATTAAGACCTTGGAATTACGTGTAAACAGACATACTGAAAATTCTCAAGCAATAGCAGAATTCTTGGAAGATCATCCAAAGATTAGAGAAGTCTATTATCCTGGACTTACAAGTCATCCTCAACATCATTTAGCTAAAAAGCAAATGAGCGGTTACGGTGGAATGGTCAGTTTTTGCGCAGGTAAATCTGATAAGGACGGTGTCGATTTCATTAATAATTTGAAAATAATCAAAAGAGCAACAAGTTTAGGTAGTACAAGTTCTCTAATACAAGCATCCGGAAGTATGCTTTATCTTGAATTTACTGAGGAAGAGAAAAGATCTATTGGTATTAACCCTGGCTTTGTAAGATTCTCCCCAGGTATAGAAGATAAGGATGATTTAATAGAAGATATTGATCAAGCACTAAGAAAAATCTAATGTGCGTTAAAACAAACTATTGAACATCCATCTTATTCATTTCTGTTATTTTATCAGCTAGATTACAGATTGTTCTATATCCCTTTTCAGAATCTTTACAAGGTAGAACTATACTGCAAAAAGGGTCCGTTTTCTCGAGTAATACTTCTTTATGTGTTCTATCTACAATCCATTCATTTTTTGGGTATCCCTTCACTGGGAATGGTTGTTCACTGTCTGAAAATAGTATCCCTTTAACTGAACATTGATTGTATCTTGGTATTGCTGGGATATCATGCTTAATTTTATGAAAGGCGTCTAGATGTAACTGAACTAAATTATGTCCAGTAGCATATTGAACACATTCTATACTTCCTTGGAAACGTGGATTCACTTCCATGAAGAAAAGCTCTTTATTTTTTATTATAAAATCAACCCCATTTGAACCCATCAATTGAATTTTTTTGAATAATTTTCTGATGGATTCAAAATGCTTTCCCTCTAAAGATGGGTTTTTTTTATATGAATCATAATTTAAGGGGACAACATTCCCTGTATATGCAAATTCGCTTGGTGCTCTAAGATTCTTATCTCCAATTAATTGTCTATTAACTGAAAGTATTTGCACCTCATTTTTTAAACAATTCACAGTAGAACTAGCATCTATACCTTCAATGTATTCTTGTACCCAGATTGTTTTTTCTTGATCTTCATCTTTTGAACTAAAGTAATCTTTCAATTCATTGAGGTTTTTCCAAAGTTTTATCCCAGCTCCTCCACCACCTCCATCCCCTCGAGTAACTAGCGGGAATGAAAAACTCTTTGCTATTTCGATTAATTCTTGATAATTATCTGCTGATTCTAGAATAGGAATTTCAAAACCAGCATTTTTAGCAATATTGTTTATTTTATGTTTTTGACGAGTTAAGGCATATTTCTTCGGGTCATTTGCATATACTTTCGGACCTATATCTCTGAATCGTTTAACCAATTCATGATATCGATCAAAAGCAGAACCAAGAATAATTCCCTCAAAATCTCCTTGTTCATCTGACATTATTTCAGCTAAATAATACAAGTATTCTGCAGGTCGTCGGTGTAGAAGACGATGTAATAATTCCCTTGGTTTTTGTCTTAGTACTGAAAAGCAATTTTTAGTTAGTTTTAGTAAATCGTAATCTCCAAAATAATCTATTACTCCAATTTTATGCCCTGCTTGTACGGCTGATTTTGCAATGGGTCTTGCATTAAATCCTACAACTAGAAGTTTCATTTATTATCATTACTCTTTCAATTTGGAAACTTTTTCTGTTATTTTCTGGAAAATTCCTATACCTTCATTGAACCAATCCCGAAATTCTGGAACATCTTTTTCTCTGAACATTAATAATTGTTCCATTAATTGAAATTGCAATAACGCTTGTTCAATGAAGAGACTATTATACATCTCCTCATAATTCCTTACAATTGTTTCTGTTTCATTAAGAGTTATCCCTAACAGTTGTAGATTTCCTCGGAATTCAGTAATCGTGTCTGCTTTTCTTAAATTTTTTATATAACGTGTCATTAGAAATAGTTTCTGATCATATGATGATCTATATCTAAGAAGTAACACTAATTTGTTGAAAAAATCTTCAAGCATACCAATTAATTCCATATCAATTTCAAATTTGTCCTCTAAAATACTGCCAATGTCTTTTACTTTAAGACCTCTAGTAGAGACAAGTGACGGAAGTGAAAGTGCTGTCTTGTTTAAGATGTTGACCAAAGATTCCAATGAGCCTTTTAACTCATTCAAAGTTTTTTTGTCTTCGGCACTTATTGTCCTGGTTTTTGAGGTAGTTTTCTTTTGTGGAGTCTTCTCCACTGGTGCTTCTTTACCTTTCTTAGTTGTTGACAATTACTTTACCTTCCTCAAAATTATCCTTGATTCTAGCTTTCATTTCCACAATATGGATGTCTGATTTTTCTTATTTAACATTCTAATACTCACATAATATCAATTAAATCCTTAGGAATAGCTAAAAAAGATAAATATTCTTAACTTGACTTATACATGATTATTGAGGAGAATAACAATGAAGCTACAGCATTTTCTAGAATTACTTGAGAATCATAAAATCTTCAGAAAAGATTCGATTAATCTAATAGCAAGTGAGAATTATTCCTCACCTTTTGTTCGAGCTATTCTTTCTTCTGATTTAGGTAATAGATATTCTAGCGATTATTATGGTGGAACTAAATTCATACAACAAATCATCAGCAAAACTGAAAGTTTCATCAGAGAGTTATTCGATGCTGATTATGCTATTGTTTCTCCCTTATCTGGAAATATGTGTGATTTAGCCCTCATTCTTGGTTTAACTAAATCTGGGAATAAAATCATGTCTGTAGAAGCTGGGGATTCAGGTGGTTATCCATTGAATTATGAATTCTTCAATCGAAAATACTTGCCTTTTCATTTCTCAAAGGAAAACATGAATATTCTCGTTGAAGAAAGTATAGAAGCAATCAAGAAGCAAAAACCTAAGTTGGTTATTTTTGGCTCCTCATTTTTCCCCTTTCCACATCCAGTAAAAGAAATAACTCAAGAATTTGAGAAACGTAAGACAATTCATTTCGCATTTGATGGATCTCATGTTTTAGGCCTTATTGCTGGGAAACAATTTCAAGATCCTTTGCGTGAAGGATCCTCTATACTTGTTGGTTCAACGCACAAATCTTTTCCGGGTCCCCAAGGAGGATTAATTGTAACAAATGATATGGAAAAATATGAGACTCTATCTTCTACATTTGATATCGATCTGGAAAATGGCATAAAATTAACAGATAATGTTCATGCTCATAGAATAGCTGCCTTAGGTGTAGCTGCTTTGGAAATGCTTGAATTCGGAAAAGAATACGCATCTCAAATCGTTAAAAACACAAAAACACTTGCATCAACGCTAGATAATCATGGTATTCCTGTAAAGTTTAAGCATCTTGATTTCTCCGAATCTCATCAAGTAATACTTGATATCTCATCCACCAATGATAAAAATATGTTGAAAGAACGAGCTGAGAATCTTGGATTGATGATAGATTCAGGCATACGCTTAGGGACTGCAGAAATAACTCGTATGGGTATGAAAGAACTCGAAGTTAAAGAAATAGGAGAAATCTTGGCGGGTATTTATCACAATGATATCACCGAAGATATGTCTTGGAGAATTAAGGATTTTGCTAGAATTTTCAGTAGTCCTGCTTATTGTTTTAACAATGTTGGTGATTTGCCTTTCTAATGGTTTACTTTAGAAGCATAGCTAAAAGAAATACAGATAAAAGATTATGTCCATATTCTTCTTATATAGAAAATGATTATTTGCTTTAGGAGAATTATTAATGATACGCGAACCAGTAGTTGCTGGATTGTTTTATCCAGGCAAGAAGGAACAGCTTATTGAGAAAATAGAGGGGTGTTTTAAGGATGAAGCTATTGGTCCTGGAGAATTACCTGATATAGAGAATCCCCCTGAAAGAAAAGGGAAAATATATGCTTTAATCTCACCGCATGCTGGCTACACCTATTCAGGTCCTGTTGCTGCTCATGGTTATCTAGAGCAATTCAAAGATGGAAAACCAGAATTTTTTGTAATTATTGGGCCAAATCACAAAAACATAGGTCCTGCTATTAGTGTTTATTCTGAAGGTAGTTGGAAGACCCCGTTAGGTGAAGCTTTAATTCCTGAAGATATCGCAGAATTAATCGTTAAACAACCACATTTCCGTGCAGACACCTCTGCCCATATGATGGAACACAGTATTGAAGTACAAGTGCCTTTTCTACAATATTTGTATGGTGCTGATGTTCCTATACTGCCAATTTGTATGAAGGATCAATCTAAAGAAAATTGTGAACGTGTGGGTACAGTTCTAAGTAAGGTTTTAGCTAATTACGATTATTGTTTAATTGCTAGCACTGATTTGACTCACTATGAAAGTCAAGCATCAGCAATGTCTAAAGATTCCCACGTAATAGATAGTATACGAAAAGTGAATCCTAATAAATTGCTCAATACTGTTATTGATAATTTAATTTCTATGTGTGGTCCCGGTCCGGTCGCTTCCGTATTGATTGCTTCCAACAAAAACAATGTCAAAGAAACTAAAATCTTAAAGTATTCAACCAGCGGGGATATCACTGGAGATAAAAATCAAGTCGTCGCTTATTTGTCTGCGATACTGCTAAAATAATTTCAAACTATTGAAAAATAGAGTGAGAAATATTTATTTCTCCTTTCTTTCTTCTACTAAATCTTCAATAAATTTCTCTCTTTCTTCATTTGTTAGTGTTCTATCCAAATAAATCCATTTCTTTGAACGCCAACCACAATCTAAGCAAACACAAACTGGGTACCCAGAATTTATCCCCATTCCTGTTAAGATATCCTCAACTTTTACTCGTAAACTATAGCATCTTGGACAAATTCTTATGTCTGGTCCTCCCTTCTGATTTATTTTATTGAGCTCTTCAACTAATAATCCGATTTTGACAACATTCTCTTCAATTTCCTTTTCAAGTTCAACTTCTTCCTCAACAACTTCCTCTGTTTCCTCGATCAGCTTTGACTTTCCCTCGCCATTCTCTTTCTCATTATTTTCTGTCAAAATGTTCACTTCTGATGATTACAATCTATTCTTTCTTATCATAATTAAAATGTTTTAGATTTATTTCATAAAATTGCTCTCTTTCTTCCTTTAGATCGCTTCCTTACGAGTACTTTTTTGTCCCAAGACTTATTTTTTACTTTAATAGTTATCTAATATTTTAGGCATTGCCAAATACAAAAGATTTTTATCGCTTTGACGAGTGATGTTTGAATTACGTAATATGTTGGGCGCGACAAATTACGTAATCGGAAGAGTGCACGAGGAGGTCTCTTAGAAGATTGGATAGAATAGGCTTAACTGATGCCGAGGTAAAACAGAAGATAGAAGATTATCTTAACAAACGTGGCGTGAAATATCGAAGAAATGTTGCTTTTGGAAACAAGAAGAAATTAAATTACTTATTTAAAAACGATCATGGAGAAGTCGTCGGAGTGTATGTACTTCTTTGGAGGAGACCTGTTACTTACAAAACTATATTTGATTTGATTGACTGGTCAAAAGGAGAGGATATTCACAAACTCATCTTGGTTTGTAGAATTATGGGTGAGCGTGCTCGTGAAGTTATAAATAAAGAACCTAGTAATGTTTCGTATATCCTAGAATCTTGGTTCCGACGTAGTAGTCATAATCCATTACTAGCAGCATTCTAATTTTGAGGAATATTCCTCTTTTACTTTTTTTTTCTTTGAAAGCTTTCTCGAGTAATATTTAGGATTATTATATTTATTCGAATAATCTGCGAACAAGTTTAGTTGTTTCGTTATTTTCATCATATGTGACTAATCCATTATTTCGCAAATCAAAGATTGCTCGTAATGTTGCGGCAGGTTGTATTCCACTTGCCATAGAAAGCTCATTTTTAGTCATCTCTTCTTTTTTACCATGGAGAAGTGTCAATAATTTTATGTGTGCACTACCATCAAGAACTTGTTCTGTTAATATCACATAGAGCCTCATGACTTCTTGTATGTCAATTTCAACATCTTTCTGACCTTTTAATTCCTCATATACTGAAGAAAGCTCAGACATTTCGTCTTCCATTTTCTTTAATTTTTCAGCTGCAGATGTTTTTTCTTTAGCTAATTTACTTGCTTTATCTTTTGCTTTCGAAATATCTTCTTCATATTTCGCAACTTTAGTTTCCAATTCATTAATATAATCCTGAATATCTTTTATAGCTCCTTCAACTTTAGTATCAACCAATGTTAAACCTCATATTTATATTAAAAAAAACATTATAAAATTTATTCGGTCGTCTTTTTTTTTGTAAAATACATAATCGATACGAAAAATAGTTTTATATTTAGAAAGAAAACAAAAAGAATCTTGCCGAAAGACTTTAAAATGTCTTTAATCGGTTTCCTATTTATTGCTGTTGAGGTTTCCTTACATGTCTAAGAAAATTGACGTAAAAGAAGAGATTATCGCTGATACCATCGTCGTTGGTCCTCCAAAATTAACAAGGTTTGAAAAAGCACGAATTATTGGTGCAAGAGGTTTACAAATTTCTCTTGGTGCTCCCATTTTAATACGAATCAAGAAAGACATATCTGATCCTATCATAATTGCTGAAGAAGAGCTAAGAAAAAATGTTTTGCCTTTAACAGTTGCACGTCTTCTTCCCGATGGCAAGTATCAAAATATACCTTTAAGCTGGTTGATAAAAGGGGTTTAAAATAGCGTCTGAGATTTTTCTCAGAAGCGACTTTATTGTTAATTTTCATATTCAATTGGTTCTCGAACATTAGGTAATTTAACTTCTCTTCCATTTTCTAAATCCTTTTTAAGAGATTCACCAGCTTCTTCTGATCCATGAACTAATAAAATATTCTTACTGTTAATTGCCTTTAGCATTTTTATTAATTCATTTCTTTGTGCATGTCCTGAGAATTGAAATTGCTTTACTTCTGCATTAATTTCTGTTTTGAAGCCTTTCTTATCTCCCCAACTAAATAGTGTCACATCTTTTGCTCCTTCAAGAATTTGTCTACCTATGGTTTCTTCAACTTGATATCCCGAAATTGCTATCAAGTTATGAGGATTGCCTGCAGCGTGATTAAGGTATGAATGGATTGGTCCTCCTTCCATCATTCCAGAAGTTGAGAGTATAATATTGGGTTTTTTCTCAGAAACTATCATTTTTCTATATGTATCAAGATTATCTGCAAGATTTCTAGATACTGGTATAAAATTCTTTAAATCGAATGGAACTTCTACTTTGTAATCTCTACACCAATTAAGAATTTTCTTTGATATCCAGTATTCATGAAAATACATACGATAAATTTCATTCATTTTCAGAATCATACCATCAATAAAAATCCTAAATTCTTTGTTCAAAAACTCTTTCGCAAGAATAGCTTCAATTTCCTGTGCTCGTCCCAAAGCAAATGTTGGTATAATTGTAATTCCACCTCTTTGATACGTCTTGTAAATAGCTTCAACTATAGACTCATTTGGAATTTCACGATTGGGTAAATCTCTAAGACCATTGGTTGATTCTGAGATTAATATAGAGATATCTTCTATGGTTGGGTACTTGTTTGTATCATGGTATGGTGTAGCAAAAGTATTGATATCTCCAGTGTAAAAGATAAGTTGACCTTTCCAATCTAGAAGAATACTGGCTGAACCCAAAATATGCCCCGCATCAAAATAAGTTGCAGTGACCCCATCAGCTATTTTGAATTTTTGATCATAATAATGACTCTTTATAGCACGAAGAGTTTCATACATATCATCTTCATTCCAATGACGTGCTCCTTCAATTTTCAGATGATCTCTCCATAGTATAGCTGCAATATCTTTAGTAGGATGAGTCATATGAATATCCTTACAACCTTCTCGAACCATTCTAGGTATATATCCCGTGTGATCAAAATGAGCGTGAGAAATAACCATACTTTGTATTTCTGGTGCGTGTTTCAATAATCCTAAAGGAGCTTCAGTTGGTTCTTTTGGTCTAATTTTTAATCCACAATCTAGTAGAATTTTTGTATCTTTATCTTCAACGAGAATAGCACTTTTTCCGATTTCTTTCGCAGCGCCAAATGCAGTTATTTTAATCAAATAGGTTCACTACCAAATCCAATTTATTTTTGTTTATAAGCTTTCTTACAACCATCTGACAAGTTTTCTAATGTTAAGAAAAGTGTTTCTATATAATTAATAACCCTATTATACAAATCTATTGTCTTTGGCATCCCAAATATGGCATATAGTTGCTTTCAATTTTGAAATGAAAGGTTTAATTTACTGAAGAAACATGTTATTAATAATTAATAGAATACTTTCATTTGAAAAGCTAAATAAAAGTAGTCTTCTCAAAGATACATGAGGTTATTTCCTTGAGTGACAAAGATAAAGTTAGTGATGCTTACAAAAAATTTGCCGAAGATCTAGAAGAAATTGAAGAAAAGGATAAAGAAAAACGAAAAGAGGTTTTACAGAAAGGAGTTCTTGATCTTGAGCAAAAATACAGGGATGAAATAAAGGGAACTCGAGTTATGGATGAACGACTTGTAAAACTTCGGAAAGAAGCGGGAATGCCTGAATTAATTGGCATCGGGGATAAAGTACAGAGAAAGAGATTCAAAGATAAAGATAAGTATGATCAATTCTTAGCTAAAGAAGTATTAGAAGTTGGTATAGAAGAAAGTAGTGGTTTTGGTGGGATAATGGTCTATTCTGATTTTTGCACTATGTTTGCAAATAAAAGACCAAACTGGGATGCTCCTAAAAAAGAGATTAAAAAAGCGCTAGAATATTTAGCTGAATCCGGTTTAATTCCAAAAATGCAAAAAATGAAGAATAAAGCATTGCTAATTACTTTCAAACCCGCGGAATTGGAATCTGATGTGTTAACAATACTAAGTATTGCTTCTGTAAATGGATTAACTAGTTATGAAGAAGTTGCTACTCTAACCGGCTGGCAAAAAGTAAGAATTGAAGTAGCTCTAGCTTCTTTAGTAGATCACGAAATAGCTTACATAGATAAAAAAGATAAAACCTATTTCTTCCCAAGTCTGAAGAAATAGTTATCATTTTTCTTAAGAGCTCTCTTTTCAACGTTTGGCAAAAAGTTATAAGTAAATTTTTTTTCTGGTTGCGCAGTGAAGTAATCGGAAGTGGAAATTGGTGAAGCGAATCCTTATTGTAGACTATATTGTTGGTGGTGGTTTTGCAGAAGAAGATCTTCCAGTCAATATTCTTGCTGAAGGATATTCCATTCTAAGATCATGCATTGAACAATTTGCACAATTAGGTTTTAAAATTGCTACATTAATAGATCATCGATTAATGCAGCACATTCGTATTTCCCCGATTCATGAATTCAAATCAGTTTCCAGTCATGAGGATTTTGTTAGTGGGATAAAAGCTTTCGCTGACCAGGTTGATTATGCCCTTACTTTAGCTCCAGAATCTAAGGGTATCCTGAAAGACCTCTCATCTATAATTGTGAATTCACAAGCAATCTTCTTGGGAAGTAATCCTGATTCTATAGAACAAGCCGGTGACAAATTAAAGACAATGAATTTGGCGAAAGAATTAGATCTAAATGTTCCTGCAACATTCTCACCTTCAAACAATGATTCCTTTGATAATATCCAGAGTGAAGTTGATGTTTTAGGATATCCATTAATTGTTAAACCAATAGATGGTGTAGGTTGTCAGGGTCTTACAAAAGTGACAAAACCTAATGACTTAAGATTTGGTTTGCAAGCAGCTCATGCAGTAACTAGCATGGATAATTGCATTGTTCAAGAGTTTATAAAAGGCACTCCAATAAGTACAAGTCTATTAGTAAATGATGATAAAGCCGTTCCAATATCAATCAATCATCAGAATCTTCGGTTGGATTCAATGAAGAAATCTGGGGATTATTTAGGTGGAGAAGTTCCATACAGTATTCCAAAGTACAATAATGAGATAATTGAAACATCAGTTAAACTTGTAGAACAAATGAATCTCAATGGATTTATTGGTGTGGATTTAGTAGTTGGCGAAGATGGAGTGTTTGTTATTGAAGTTAATCCAAGAGTTACCGTTCCCTTTATAGCTATTAATGAATTAGCAAACAGAAACGTTGCCAAAGAATTGATAGAAATTGTGGAAAAAGGAAAGATAACTGGAGAAATTAAGTTAAATGGTTATGCTACTTTCTCTAAAATTACTGTTCCATCAACTTTTAACAAAATTGCTAGATTTGAAAGAGCAGCAATTATAGATGGTGTACTTAGCCCGCCCTTCCCTGTTGGGAATAATTCTCATTCCTATACTCTCTTAATGGGTTTAGGTGCAACAATTGAAATGGCAAGAAAGAATTTTCGAAATATCAAAAATGAAGTTTTGAAAAATCTTTCATGAAAAAAACATTAGTCTTTACGTTCTTTTCTTAATTAGAAGTTAAGAAGAATTGTTGGTTGAAGACAAAATAAAAAAACAAAAATTCTATAATTGGGTTGCTCCACCAACAGCTAGTTTTTCGATGACTTGAACCTTGCCATCTTTAATTTGTACCATTATACTTGTAACATAACCAGCGATTCTATTTCTCATTCGTTTGGACATCACATTTGTCAATTTATTGACAAGTATTTTGTTTTGTTCGAAATCAGTTGAGAGATGCTGGTGATATTTGGCTACTAATTCCTTTGCGGTTCGTTTAATTTTCTGAGATCGAATATTACCCATTGGGTTTTCCTCCATTGAGTTAAATGACTTGCCCTTTTAGGCTGTTAATAAATCTTCTTAATTATCTCTTTATTCATTGAGAAAGTGAAAATTAGTCTATCTTTTGTATACTGTAATTTTCATTTTTTCTATTTGATATTTCAGATAATTTTCGTTATCCATCAAAGACCTTAAATAATCTCTGTTCTGGGTAAAATTAATTCCGAGAATATGGGTAAACCTTTTGAAGAAACCTTTTCTTCGAAAGGGTGGAAACTTTAAAAACATTAATAATTTAGAGGCAGTTAACTGATAAAACAAATCAAGTTAACAAAATTCAATATTTGGCTATTAATCTAAATCTAGGTGAAAGATATTGAAAATACATTCAAAGAAACTTACAACTATGGCACTAATCTTATTGGTTTTACCATTCGTTTCATTAGTGTCATTACAAATAAAAGATGCAGCTGCTGAGAGTCCCACAATGACTATTCTTGAGGTGACTTCTAACATTAGTTACCAAATTGAAGTTTCTGTTGAGATCACATTAACAGGATTCAATTATGATCTTTATACTGAATTTTTGAGATTATATCTTAATCAATCCACTGCTACTATTTTAGCAAATGATTATGATGGTTTCAATGCATCTAAAACTTTCAGTAGACAAGATGATGCTACTTTTGAAGCTCAAGTACTTTCACCAGTATTATATAATGGTTCACATTTAGATTCCGCCAATTATAACGTAACTGTTATTGCTATTACAAATACTGATGAAAAAAGCACTCTAATTGAATGGTCTGGTGGGTATATCTTCATAGATACAGATTTACCAGATATTACTTACATTCATCCAAGTGTTGCTCTTGAAGAAATTTGGGGTATTTATACTGTAGAAACAAATATTGTAGATACTTCAGATATTAGTTTGGTTGAATTCTTTATAGACAACAATTTAAGATATCAAATCGATGATCCTTTTCCAGGACAAACAAGTTTCACCTGGGATTGGCTTAGTTCACAAGATGATAAAGGCGTTCGCTCTGTTAAAGTAAAAGCTACAGATAACAGCTCTGCATTTAATGTAGAAGAGCTATCTTTCTCTGTTACAGTCGTTGGACCAGAAATGAGTTATCTCGATCCAATTCCAGCAACTATTGATTTTAACAATACATTAAAACTCAATCTTACAGTCACTGATGCGTTCTTTGAGATTGATTCAGTTTATACAAATTATTCCATTGATGACGGTCCTTGGGTTTTCACAAAAATGGAGAATCTAACAGTAGATCAATTTAATTATACTTTCTCCAGTTATCCGATTGGGTCCAAAATCAACTGGGAGATTTTTGCAAATAACACTGATGGTCAGTACCACATATTCCGAACAGCTGCCCTTGAGCCATGGGAAATATTTTCTGTACATTGGGATCATATTAACCCAACGGGAGAAGTAAACCATGATTATCAATTGACTATAGATGATGAAATATTCGTCTTTCTGAATGTAACAGAACAATCCCCCCTAGACTTGTGCAATATTAATTACAGAGTCGATGAAGGAGACTGGCAAGAAGTAGCAATGGTTCTAAATGAAACCGGGGTAAATAATACCTGGTACGAATACAAGCATTATTTCACTGATAGCTATCCTATCTTTACTTACATTGAGTTTTACATTTGGTTAAATGATTCAGGAAATAATATCTTAAGACTGGATAATAATGGAGATTACTATTCAATTAAAATCATCCCGCATGATCTTGTAGCTCCCATTCTAACAATAGATGTAATGCCAGAAACAATAACAACACTGCAGAACATTACAGTTACAGTAACTATCAATGAAACAAGTAATCTGCTGTCCGTGGATGTCCTATACAGAGTTCAAAGCACGCAGTACTCTATAGCAATGAACCAAATTGGGAGTGATACTTGGACAGCCAGTTTTGTAGTCATTGCAACAACTGGAGATACCGTTGAAATCTGGGTTAGAGCAATTGATGAATATTACAATACTGCGGAAACCGATGTTGAAGATTTCGTTGTGGTAGCAGAAGAAGCTGGAGTAACTCACAGTAATTTCTTATTATGGTTGATGTTAATTGTTCTAATTATTTTACCAATAGTTATTACTTTGTTAATCCTAAGACCACAAAGATAAAATGAATGCTCCCCATAGCAGGGGCCTTCTATCTCTTTTTTTTAATTAGAGTTGCTCTTTTAGTAATCTTTGTTTAATTAAAAAGTCAATCAGGAATAATAAGAAATCTTTCACAAATAAATCGTATATAATATATATGGTTCTGAGAAATTATGCGAATTCATTCTCAGAAATATGAGAAACCTTAAAACTGCCTAAAAGAAGAAGAAATATTATGGCACTTTCAAAAATTACTCGGAATATCATAATAAGTTTAGGGGTTATTTTTGCAGTTACAGCAATTGTAGTTCCATCAGTAGTTGTACCATTAAGAAATAATAGTACAATCAGTTTCAAGCTATTATACAATGCAGGAGTTATGATTGAAACACAGGACACACGGATTTATGTTGATCCATATAGTTTAGATTATTCATACGAAGATTTAGACGCTGATATTATTCTTATTACACATCCACATGGAGATCATTATGATCCCGCATCACTTAATTTGCTCGATAAAGAAGACACGATATATATAATGCCTGAAAACATGACAACTGAGCTCTCTTTGCGTGATGGTATTGGGGTCAACCCTGGAGACGAACTGGAATTTGGCTCAATAAAAATTACTGCTTTTTACATGTATACATTACCGGTAGATATTTATCCCGCAAGTCATCCCAAGGCAGCTAATTGGACCAGTTATCTTATTGACGTAGATGGGTTCACATTTTTCCACGCAGGGGATTCAAAAAACATAGCTGAATATAGCCAACTTACAGGCTTAGTTGATGTAGCTTTATTACCTTTAGGTCCTGGTTGTCAGACAATGACTGATATGGAAGTTGTTGACGCTCTTAATACTATTGAAGGACAGTACTTTATACCTATTCATTATGTTTGGAGCGCTTGGCAAACATTCATTGCAAACTATGGTTCTTATGTTATGAGTGAATGTCAAATTATTCATCTTGAATATTGGGAATCTTATGAATTTGAACAATAATAGTAAAGAATAACTCAAAGATTACACATAAGGCACTTGTAGAAAAATACAGTGCCAATTTTTTTTATTTTTTTAGATTAGTGCTCAAAGAGCAGTAAATGTACTAAAATAACTCAAGAATTAATCCTAACTACAGTGAAGTCTTTTATTTTTTGTCGATTATTATATTATCAGTGGGAGCAC